>JBGQBP010000001.1:0-57759 GCA_041494945.1 Binatia bacterium
TCGAACTTTCTCTCCTGGTTGTAGATAAAGCAAAACGAAGCCTGCGAGGACAAGGACAAGACTGAACCACTGCGCCTCGGATAAGCCAAACGCGATCGGCGGATTGACACGCCAGAACTCCACCGTGAATCGCGCCACCCCACTGAGGATAAGATAAAGCCAAAAGATCGTCCCGTCCGGGTGGGTTTTTTTTCTGAGCGACCACAGAATGCCGAAAATCACCAGCGATTGAAGGAACTCGTAAATCGGAGTCGGATGCACCTTCGTGCCGGGGGGATAGGGTAGACCGGTCAGAGGGTGGACCCAGCCGATAATGGCATTGGTATATGCGACGCCCCACGGAACCGTCGTTTCCACTCCCCAATCGCCGTCGCCCGCGACGTGGCAGCCGATACGGCCGATACCGTATGCAATCGCCAACGCGGGTGCGCAAATGTCCGCGGCCTTGAGCCAGGGAATGCCTTCGCGCCTGACCACCCAGGTCGCCGCCAGCACTCCGCCGATCACTCCTCCGTACCACGTAAAGCCCGCGCCAGTAAAAATAAATTCCCAAGGGTAGCGGACAAAATTCCTCCATTCCTCGAGAATGAACAGAATTCGTGCGCCAAGGAGGCCGCCGACCGCGCCGGCAAAAACGAGCGTGGACGATAGCTCCGGATTGTAGCGATACCGCTTCAGCTCCAGCCAGGCGAGCCAGCCCCCTACGATTGCGGCCAGCGCCATCAGCGTGCCGAAGCTGTAGACCGTAAACGGGCCAATCCGGAAAAGAACAGGATACATCGACTCAGCTCCTCAAACGATTTCCAACCGTACCGATTACGGTATCAGAAAGGCCGGGCGAATTCATCTTCGCGCTTACCGAGCGTCGCTTTTCTGCCGCGTCTTTGTGTTTAACCGGTTCGGGGATGCCCTTGCCTAAAACCGGCCGGCGAACGGCCGCTCTCGAATTCCATTCTCGCAAAAGGCCTTTAGGCTCCTTGTTTTCCGCCGAGAAATATCTTTATCTGACGGCATGCGCGTGCTCGTGCAGAGGATCACGCAGGCCAAGGTCACTGTGGAAGGAGCGGAAGTCGGCCGGGTAGGCGCGGGCCTTTGTCTGTTTTTCGGCGTGGCGAAAGACGACACCCGACAAAGCGCCGAATATCTGGCCGCGAAAATCGCCGACCTGAGAATTTTCGAAGACGAGAACGGCAAGCTAAACCGCTCTCTCGGCGAGACCGGCGGCGAAGTCCTGGTCGTTTCGGAATTTACGCTCTACGGCGACTGCTCGAAAGGCAGGCGTCCTTCGTTCAGTCAAGCGGCGCCTCCGGAAGATGCTCGCCGACTTTACGACTATTTCGTTCTGAAGCTCAAGGATTTGGGACTCAAAGTCGCTACTGGAAATTTTCAGGCAAAGATGGAAGTCAGTCTCGTCAACGACGGACCGGTGACATTGATCATCGACGGTTGAATATGCACGTCGTTCTTTATCAACCGGAGATCCCGCAAAATACCGGCAGCATCGCGCGGCTCTGCGCCGCAACGCGGACGCCGCTCCATCTCATCGCACCGCTCGGATTCAAGATCGATGACAAGCACGTGAAGCGCGCCGGTTTGGACTATTGGCCCTACGTGGACGTGCGGCTCCACGATTCGTGGGAAGATTTTCTAATGAAGCATGGAGATAGCTCCCTGATGTTCTTTTCCAAAAAGGCGGTCCGGTCCTACACGCAGGCAAGTTACCAGGACGAAGATTTTCTTACCTTCGGCCCCGAGACCCGCGGGCTGCCGGAACAATGGCTGGATGCGCACGCCGGCCGCGCCTTTCGCATCCCCATGATGACGCAAGCGGTCCGCAGCCTCAACCTGTCGCACGCGGTTTCGATCGTGCTCTATGAAGCTTTACGGCAGTTGGGCAAGGTTTGAGGTATTGACCTACATTCTCAGTATGATTAACTAAGGGCCATCAAATTTCGACACAGGGGGAATCTAAATAATGAGGTTGGGAAAGTTGCTGCGGGATAAACAGCTTGCCTTATTGGCAACCTGTTTATCTATGTTTCTATTCGTTACGTCCATAGGCTCGTCAATCTTCGCCGCCGAGCCGCAAGCCGAAAAGAAAGAAGCCGCCGAGGCGCCCAAGGAATCGTTCAATCTGATTCTGCCCTTCACCGACCTGACCGTCGGCCAGGGGCAGGAAGTCACGATGGACGCGGAGATCGTCAATCGAACCAAGAATCCGGTCCAGGTGGGGCTATCGATCGAGGGGACACCGAGCGGCTGGGAAGTCGGGTTTAACTCGCGATATCCCAGCTATCCGATACGCTCCGTGATGGTTCAAGGGGAGAAATCGACCACGGTTGAGTTCAAGGCCAAGGTCCCCGAGAACACCAAGCCCGGCAACTACGAATCCAGAGTGAGCGCCAAGGACGAGAGCGGAAAAACCACCTACAACGAAAAAGTCGTCTTTCGTGTCACCTCGAAAAAAGTCGAGACCGGAGGCCTCAAGCTCACGAGCCAATACCCCGTTTTGACCACCCCGTCGGGCCAGACGCTGAAGTTTACCGTGGACTTAAAGAACGAGACCAATAAACCCCTCACCGCCTCCCTGGTCACCCAGGCGCCCACCGGATGGGCGGTGCGCTTTAAGCCGCAATACGGCGACACGCAGATCTCTTCGATCCAGCTCAAGGAGAACGCGACCGAGACATTGAGCGTGGAAATCGACTCCCCGTCGCGCGCCGACGCAGGCGAATATCCGGTTACCGTAAGAGCCAGGGCCGGCGCGTTCGAAGCCTCGACCAACTTGAAGGTCACGCTCAAGGGAGTCACCGATCTTAAAATGGGCACCGTGAGCGGCACACTCAATGCCTCGGCCACGGCAGGACAAAAAACCCCGGTTCCTTTTCTCGTGGCCAACGCTGGCACCGCTTCTGTACGCAACCTCGCGTTCGTCACCAAAAAGCCGGATAAATGGACGATAGAATTCAAACCGGACAAAATCGACGCGCTCAATCCGGGAGAGGTTCGTGAGATATCAATGGAGATCACGGCGCCCGTGCGCGCCATCGCCGGCGACTATGCGATCACGGTTTCCGCCAACAGTTCCGACACGACGAAGACCGTTGACTTCAGAGTAACGGTCGCGACCGCAACGCTGTGGGGCTGGATCGGCGCGGCGATCGTTGCCGCCGTGGTGTTGGGACTCGCTATCGTTTTTTGGCGTCTGGGCCGGCGATGACAGCTGTTATCGAAACCAACGGCCTCACCAAGCGCTATCGGGATCTGATCGCCGTCAACGGTCTCAGTTTCAGCGTCGAGGAAGGGGAGATTTTCGGTTTTCTCGGACCGAACGGCGCCGGCAAGACGACAACCATCCTGATGCTCCTGGGGCTGACCGAGCCCACCGCCGGCGAAGTCAGAGTTTGCGGATTCGACCCGGCGCGCCAACCCATCGAAGTAAAGAGGCGCGTCGGCTACCTGCCGGAAAATCCCGGATTTTACGACGATCTGAGCGGCCGGGAGAACCTTCTCTATATCGCCCGCCTCAATCGCATTCCGGAGACGGAGGCCAGGCAAAGAATTACGCAGATGTTGGAGCAGGTCGGCTTGGCCGGTGACGGCGACCGCAACGTCAGGGAATACTCGCGCGGCATGAAGCAGCGGCTCGGCATCGCGGAGGTTCTGGTGAAAGAGCCGCAGGTGCTCATTCTCGACGAACCGACGCTCGGACTCGATCCCGACGGCGCGGTTCGCATCCTCGATCTCATCACCGGGCTAAGCCGCGAGCGCGGACTCACCGTGCTGCTGTCGTCTCATATGCTGCATCAAGTGCAGCAGATGTGCCACCGTGTGGGCATCATCGTCAAAGGAAAAATGATCGTGATGGGAGAAGTGGATAAGCTCGGCAGCGCCGCCTTCGAAGAGCGCCAGTGGAATTTTCTGCTCGAAATCGGCGGCCGCACCGACGGGATCGAGAGCGAGCTGCGCGCCCTTCCCGGCGTCGCGGCGATCGAGCCGCGGAGTCGCGGCTGGTTTGTCCGCTGCACCGAGGACATCCGGCCGCAAGTAGCGGCTTTAGTCGTTAGAAAAGGTCTTTCTCTGCTCCAGCTCCGCTCCGAGGAAACGACGCTGGAAGAAATCTACTTAAAATATTTTCGCGAGGCTTAACGATGACCGTAGTTTTTTGGAAAGAGCTTGGCGATCACTTCAGCAGTCGCCGCTTCATGATTCTGCTGGCTATTATCGTGCTTACGGGCGTGTGGGCGATCTACGCATCCGGTCAGTCTATTCGGCAAGACGCCGAAGGCACATCCGTCGAATCCGTCTTTCTTCTTCTGCTTACCTCGCAGAGCGGCGGTCTCTTATCGCTTACAACCTTTCTCGGTCTGCTTGGCCCGTTGGTCGGGATCATGCTCGGATTCGACGCCATCAGCGGCGAGTACGCGCGCGGCACGCTCTCCCGCGTGCTCTCGCAGCCGATTTATCGCGATAGCCTCATCAACGGAAAGTTTTTGGCGGGACTCGCCACGGTGGCGACTCTCTGGGCTTCGATTCTCCTCCTGGTCATCGGCTTGGGGATTGTCCTGGTCGGCTTTCCTCCTAACGCCGAAGAACTCTGGAGAATGCTCATTTTTACCATTGTAGGAATTGTTTATGTCGGATTCTGGCTCGCCTTGGCGCTGCTTTTTTCGCTGTTGTTCCAACGTACCGTAACTGCGGCGTTGGCCTCATTGGCGCTTTGGCTTTTCCTTGCTATTTTCGCGCCGCTGATTGCCCAGATCGCGGCGAATTTTATCGTGCCGGATCCATCCACGCCCGAGCAGGCGGCGCGCCAGGTCGATATCGCTGCCATGATCGGGCGCATCTCCCCCACCACACTCTACGAAGAAGCCGTGCACGTGATCCTGAACCCCCTCGCCCGCCTGTTGGGCGCGGCGCAGGCCGAACAAACTCAGGGAATACTGCTCACCCCGCTTGCTCTCGATCAAAGCCTGTTGCTCATCTTGCCTCAGTTTACGACTCTCATCGCTCTGGTGTGTGTCTGCTTCGGCATCTGCTACATCAAATTCATGCGCGTTGAGATCCGCGCCTGATCCGAAGCTTCCCGCTCTCCAGACTAAAAGCCCAGCCAGAATGCTTTATGTATTGACTATTAATGTCAAAATAATCTAATGTAGGTTCTGTACCGACTTTGCAAATGAGGAGGACATGTGGCTTATCGTGATTTGCGGGAATATCTCGCCGCGTTAGAGAAAAAAGGGAAACTTAGAAGAGTCAAAAGAGAAGTCGACAAAGATTGGGAGATCGCGGCGGTGTGCCGCCAACTCTTTTTTAAGATTCCTCCCGAGCGAAGGCCCGCTCTGATGTTTGAAAACGTGAAGGGGTTCAGCATGCCGGTCGTCGCTGGGGTGCTGGGGGCGTCCCGGCACGTCTATGCAGTCGGCCTGGAAACCGATTCGGTCGAGGGGATCAATCGCAAATGGGATAACGCTCTGGAGAAACCGATCCCGCCGGTGGTCGTCAAGAGCGGCCCTTGCAAAGAAAACATCCTGCGCGGCGATCAGGTGGATATCCTCAAACTACCCGTACCGGTTTGGACGGTGGGAGAGGATCCGGGCCCTTTCTTTACCTCGCCGTACGTGATCACAAAAGATCCTGAAACCGGCGTGCGCAACGTCGGCACCTACCGAATGGAGGTCAAGGGGCGCAACAAAACCGGCTTTCTCATCGGCAACCGGCAAGACGCGTCCTGGCACATCAGGAAGAACGATGAGCAGAACAGGCCCACGCCCGTGGCGGTAGTCATCGGCGCAGACCCGACCATCGGCTACGTTTCGGTGTCCAAGATATCGGAAGACGTGGACGAGTTCGCCATCGCCGGGGCGCTCAGAGGCGAGCCGGTGGAGCTGGTTCCTTGCGAGACGGTTCCTCTTGAAGTGCCCGCGACTGCCGAGATCGTCCTGGAGGGAGAAATCCCCGCGAACGTGCGCGAACAGGAGGGGCCCTTCGGAGAATATACCGGCTACATGGGTCCTCCCGGCAAGCAGCCCATCTTTAACATCAAGTGCATGACGTTCCGAAATAATCCGATCTACCAAGCCTTCATCAGCCAGAAACCGCCGTCGGAGTCGAGCTGCATCCGCGGGGTGGGGCGGGAGTGGCCCTTGTTCAAGCATCTCAAGTACACCCTCCGGCTGCCCATTAAAGATATACGGCTCAAAGAAGCCGGTGGCAGCGGCGCTTACGTCGTGGTCTCGATGAAAAAACAGTTCGACAGCCAGGTCAAACAGGTGATGTACGCGATCTGGTCCCTGAGAACAGGTTTTGGCAAGATCACCGTCGTGGTTGATGACGACATCAACGTATGGGACGACTTCGATGTGGATTGGGCGCTAAGCTGGAGAGTCCGGCCGGACAAAGACGTTTACATCGAGAAGGATGTGCAGGCAGTGGGGCTGGATCCCTCTCAGGCCCCGCCTTCCGTGCCGCAGCACCACCCGACCCGTGACGTGGGCTCACGCGTTGCCATCGACGCGACCAGAAAACACGATTACCCGGCGATTTCGCTTCCGCCTAAAGAGCACCTCGATCGGGTTGCAGCGAAGTGGGAGGAGTACGGGATCGGCGACTAGGATTTGCGCGCCTTGGGTGACGGTGCGCGCATCTTTTTAGCCGCCGCCAGAATCGACTCGATGATTTTTTTGTAGCCGGTGCAGCGGCAGATGTTGCCGTGCATGAAGTGTTTGATGTGATCTTCGGTAGGCTCGGGATTCTCTTCCAGCATGACCTTGGCCGCAAGAATCATTCCCGGCGTGCAAAAACCGCACTGAAATCCGCCGTGCTCGATGAACGCTTCCTGCAGGGGATGAAGCTTGCCGTTCTCGGCCAGCCCCTCGATGGTTTGGACCTGCTTTCCCCTCGCCTCAAACGCCGGCAGAGTGCACGAGCTGACCGGTCTCCCGTCCAAGAGCAGCGTGCAGGCGCCGCAGACCTGGACATCGCAGGATCTCTTGGCGCCGGTCAGCCCCAACCGGTCGCGGACCACGTCCAACAGTAATTCGTGCGGCTCCACTTCCAATTCATATGTTTTTCCGTTGACGGCCAAAGAAAGTGAGATTGTTTGAGCGTTGCGCGGTTTGGACATCAAGCTTGCCATTACATTACCGTTTCCCTGCGAAATTTCACCTGCACTGCTCCACCGCTTGCTGGAAAGCCCGCTTCAACAAGACTCCGACGATGTGCTCCTTATAGTCCTGCGATCCGTGAAGATCACTGATCGCCTGGCTCGCGCGCGCGGCGGCGGCACCGGCATCCACGATCGAACGAGATGCTTCATCGACGGATTTTCCCTTTAGGAGGGACTCCGCTTCTTGAATCCTCTTGGGTATGGGCCCCACACAGCCAACGGCGACGCGCGCTTCGGCGATCGAGTTCGCATTTTCATTCAGAGACAGAAACAGGGCCACGCCGACACTGGGCCGCTCCAGATAGCCGAACTTCAAGTAAACCACTCCGGAGCGGGCAGGGAGAAGCGGCACTCGAATCTCGGTGAGGATCTCGTCCGGTTCGAGACGAGTTTCGTAGGCATCCACGAAAAAATTATCGATCGGAATCTCACGGCTACCTGTCTCATTCGCCGCAACCAGTCGCGCGGCCAGAACCAACAGCATCGTCCCCGGATCGGCGTGCGGCTCGGCAAAGCAAAGATTTCCGCCGATGGTTCCGACTTCGCGGACGCGGATGTTGGCAACGTTTGCCTCCATCGCGGCGAAAGCGGGCAGGCGCCGCTGCGCCGCCGGAGAGAGAGAAAGTTGTCTGTGCGTGGACAGGGCGCCGATGGAGATCACACCGTTGTCCTGCCTCACCTGGTCCAGATTGGGAATTTTTTTTACATTAACGAGGCGCTCGTAATGGGCCAGACCTTCTTTCATCACCAGCAGCAGCTCGGTTCCGCCCGCATAGATGCGGGCCGACTCTCCATAGCGAGCCAATAGTTGAGCCGCTGCTTGAACGCTTTCCGGCTCTTCCAAGCGAAACCGCCGCAGCATGTTAGGCGGCTCCTTCCAATTTCCGCTTCAACGCCTGCGCGAATTCATCCATCACCTGATCCGCTCGGCGCTTGATGATACTGTGGCCCAACGTCGCCAGCTTGCCGAGGATATCTACGGACACAGTCAAAGCGAGAGCCGTTTTGTCTCCGTTGCCGGTCAAATGGATTTCAAGATCGACCTTCATACGGCTTCCCATCTTGCTGTCGTTTCCCGTCGCCTGCGCCTTGATATAGGAAAGCTCCTGACTTTCGATCACGTCGATCCGCATCGGAAACTCGACCCGAAAGGGTCCGACTTTTTCCGTCATGGTCGCGGTGTAGCGCTTCCCCGCCTCTACCGTTTGCGCCTCCCGGCAGCCCGGAACGCAGGCGATGAAGCGATCGACGTCCCAGAGAAATTGCCAAACTCTCTCCTTCGAATTGCCAATCTCGATCTCACGCTGAAATTGCAAGGCAAATCCCCCTTTGCAGCTTTAGCTATCAAATACGATTCGAAGGCGCAAACAAGTGGCTACCCTGCTGAAGCTATGCGTGCTATTGGATAGGACGGCAAAAAAGGGGCGACTTGAAGAAAGGCCAATTCAGGCGCCGATGACGCTGTCCTTGATATCCTTGAATTCTTTACTCAGAAAATCTTTGAGCTTTTTTTTCAATCGCTCTTCGATTTGCCGCACGCGCTCTCGGCTGATGCCGTATCGTTCGCCGATCTCGCGTAACGTCAGTGGCTCCTCGCTCAGGAGTCGCTCACGGAATATGACCAGCTCTTTATCCCTGAGTCCGCCGGCAAACTGTTCGATCTTATCGCCAAGGACCTGCCGGTACTCGGCCGCCGCAAAGCTCTCCTCCGGTGTTTCTTTATTGTCCGCCAAAAAATTTAGCAGGGTCGCTTCCCCGTCCTCCCCGACGGGGATATCGGTGGATAGATCGCGGTTGGCGAGGCGCTGCTCCATCTCCACCACCTCGCCCTCTTTCACGTCCAATCGCTGGGCCAGGAGCTTCGGACCGGAAGTAAATCCTTCGGCTTCGAGCTTTTCCTTTTCTTTCTGCAGATTGAAGAAAAGCTTACGCTGTGCCTGGGTCGTCCCGATCTTGACCATGCGCCAGTTATTGACGATGTAGCGAATGATGTAGGCCCGGATCCACCATACCGCGTACGATGGAAAGCGAACGCCCCGATAAGGATCGAAGTTCTTGACCGCCTCCATCAGACCTATGTTTCCCTCTTGAATGAGATCCAGAAGAGTTCGAAAAGCTCTTTGATATTCCCGCGCGATCATCACCACCAGACGCAGGTTAGACGTCACGAGCTTATACGCGGCGTCGACCTTGCCGTACTCTTTGTATTCAACCGCCAGTCGGTGCTCTTCCTCGCGGCTTAAAAGCGGATAGCGCCGGATTTCCGTTAGGTACCGTTGGAGCGGGTCGTACGGGACAAGATTTTTGGAGAGAGATTTGTCTTCGTCCGGCAAATCGATCTTTGAATTATAGAGATCGATCTCGTTCGGGAAGGCTTTCTCTGCACGATCGTCCTTCCGCTTAGACATGAAAGCTCTGGGCCGCCGCGGACCACCACTCACCGTGAGTCACAAAATCGCCGCCACAGTCATAAAAATATACCTTCTTTCTAGAGCGGTTTCAAGCAAAGAGCAAGAAACACTCCGGTGGGATTTAGGTCGGAAGATCAAAGGTGGGACGAGCAAAAAAAGTAAATGGAGTTACACGGGTTTGAGTTCTTTTGAGGCCTTTTTTTTGACTTCTCCCGCGGCGATCTCTCTCAAAGCCACAACCACTTCGCGGTTATTGCTCTCGATGAGAGGCTTGGCCCCTTTAAAAAGCTGCCTGGCCCTCTGAGACGCCAGAATCACCAACTCGAAGCGGCTGTTAACTTTCTCGAGACAATCCTCCACGGTAATTCGAGCCATAACGACTTTCCTCCACTCGTTAACTGTTACGGTTATCAGTTGACCAGATTCTCCCCCCGTAGTCAAACCGTCCGCCTTGACAAGCCGTATTCTTACCCATATCTTCGGCGCACGCAGGGAACACACCGTGCCCGGTCTTTTCAGAAAAATACGAGAACTATTGGGGTCGTCATTCGTACAAAATGGAAAATCTAAAACGCACGGTCCAATACAGATTCTAGAAGAAAGCTATCGTGATCTGTGCAGTCTCAGCCGGCAACTTTTCAGCCACGCGGAAAGAGCGCCGTATCCCCACGTGGCGCGGCAATTGCGGCAAATGGCCGAGGAAGCGCGATCGAGCGCTAATTTCCTGCGCGATAAGATCCTAAGCACGGGGAAGAGAATAGAAGAAATATCCGGCGACGTGAAATCGGGAAAAAATCACTGGGAGAGAATGGTGCAGGACTTAAGCGATGAGAGGGAAATCGAAACCCGTTTCCTGGAACGAGCGGCGCTCATGGATGAAGCGGCCCCGGAAGCAGCAGAGCTGCTGCGGCAGATTGCGGTTTCGCATCGTCCTCACATTGATGCGCTTCTGGATCTTATCGCCCGCGCCGATCCTCAGGCCGAACAAACTTGAACCGCTACGGCCCGCCGTTCAAAACCCGAAGGAGCATCTATGAAAACCTTGTTTTGGCTCACAACCCTGTCGGCAATCACATCGCTGGCAATCTCGATCGGCGCGAGCGATACAAGCGCCCAGGAGAAGATCAAACTCTCCTACAGTTCCGTGGACGCGACAAATTCGATTTATTTCGTCGCCCTGGAACGGGGCTTTTATAAAAAGTACGGGTTGGACGCCGAGCTGATTTTTATTCCGAGCACGCCAACCAGCGTATCCAGCTTGATCGCAGGAGACATCAAGGTCGCCAACGCCTCGGGCAACGCGATCGCGAGCGCCGCGGTCGGTGGCGTGAGCCTCGTGACCGTGGCCTGCTACATCAACACTCTTCCCTATGAGCTCGTGGTGCAGGAGTCGATAAGATCGGCGGAAGATCTGAAAGGTAAGAGCATCGGCATCAGCCGAGTAGGAAGCGCTTCGGATATGGCCGCTCATGTTCTGATCAAGGGGCTGGGTTTGGAGCCCGTCAAAGACGTCCCCATCATACAGGTCGGAGGCGCCCCCGAGAGAGCGGCGGCGTTCCGCACCGGCAGAATCGTGGGGTTCCCTTCTCCTCCCGGCATTATCAACCTCGCCAAAGGAATGCCGCACAAAATACTCATCAGCACCGCGGACCTACAGAAGCGATTCGAATTTCCCTACATCTGTGCCAACACGACCAAGAGCTATCTCAACGGCCACAGAGACGCAGTGAAAAAAGTGGTCATGGCGCTGACCGAGGGCGTTTACTTTTTCAAGACGCGCAAGGAAGAAACCAAGAAAATCATCGCCAAGTTCGGGAAGCAGGATAACGAGGCCTATTTGGAGAGCGCCTACAACGCAATGGCAAAACTCTACGAGCGGGTGCCGCTCGTCACGAGACCCGGCATGGAAGAGCAGATCAAGGAAGCCGTCGCGCGTAAACCCGGCGCCAGCCTTAAAGTGGAAGAGATCGTTGATGAAGGAATTGTAAGGGAGTTGGAGAAAAGCGGCTTTATCGACAAACTATACAAGCAGTAGTCCGGACGGCGAAGCGCCCGGGTTTACTGTTCGACGTTCTTCGCGCGACCGTGCCCGGAAAAAACCAGATCCAAAGCAAGACCCGCAGCGATGGCATCCCAGGCCTCCTCCGGCGCGAGTCCACTGGCCTTGTACGATTGCCATAAAGAAACAATCTCCTCCAGAGTGGGATAATCAAATCCTTCTAGTCTGGTGGAATGCCCCGTTATTTCGAGTTGGCTCATGCGCCGAAAAGGAAGCAATGGATATGCCATAGCGCTAACTAGCTGAAATATCGGTGAGGGCAATTATAATGGAGAGTAATTCAGCGACAGCTTTGGATACCAACTGCCACAATGTGGAACAAAATTACCCGGACGAGTGCGACGAACCGTTCGAAACGTGACAGATTGAGCGTCAGTCGATGACGGCTATTCCCGAAATCTCCACCATACAGTCGGGATGGTAGAGGCTCTTCACCTCGACCAGCGTTATAGCTGGAAAATACTTGCCAAAAACTTCCCTATACGCGGCGCCGATGGCTTTCTTCCCGGCCAGATAGGCCGGGAGATCCGTCAAATACATGGTTAGCACGGCGAATTGCTGGGGTTTGCCGCCGGCGCCCTCCACCGCCAGCTTGAGATTCCGCATGACCTGGTGGAACTGAGCAACAAAGTCGCCTTTGCCGACCACCGATCCATCGGCAGAAAACGGGGCCTGTCCGGCGATAAAAACAATTTTACCCGAGGTGATCTTCGCCACGTGCGCGTAGCCGACGGGCTTCTCCAGTCCGGAAGGATTCAACAGTTCAAAGGGCATTCAATTCTCCTCGTCTCATTTATGTTCGGCGCGGGCCGGAGTCGTCAATAGTTCTTCGGCGCCGCTTTACCCCATGCAGTAATAAAGCCTCTCAATTCTCCCACGACATCTTTCGACTGAGCGACGTAGGGCAGGATGATGCGCGTCGCCCCGGAGTCCCGGTAGGGCTTGAGCCGTTCATGGATTTCTTCCACCGACGTTACGGCCGCCATCGGCAAACCTTCGAACAGGCGGTCCGTGATCAAAGCTCTCGCCGCATGGAATCCACCGGTTTTCCAGGCGGCGCGCATCGCCTCCACTTCGGCGCCGAAACCCATTCGCGTCAAAAGATCGCGATAATAATCCGCCAGAGCATAGTAAGTGAGCGCGTGACTCAAGGCCTCGCGCGCCTGCGCCCGATCCTCGGCGACCGAACAACGCATTTTACAAATGATCTCTACACTGTCGGGAGGTTTTCCGGCCTCTTTGGCTCCTGCTCTGGCCTGCTCGGCGATGCGCCGAATCTCGGCCGGATTAGCCATGTTGATCAGCACGCCGTCGGTCAACATGCCCGCCAGTCGCGTCATCTTGGGCCCAAACGCAGCAAGGTAGGTTGGAATGGTTCTACCGGATGGTCTGAACGCCAATTTGAAGCCGCGCGCGGAATAAAATTCGCCGGAGAAATTTAATTTTTCTCCGCTCATCGCCCGGCGAACGACTTCCAGATATTCTCTCACCCGGCCGAGCGGACGGTCGGACGGGAGACCATGCCACTCGGCGATCGTCGGATTCGAGACCCCGACCCCCAGAAAAAATCGTCCCTGCGACAGCTCATCGAGACCGACCGCCTGAAGAGCGAGCGTCGCCGGCGTGCGCCCGAGAATGTGGTAGACCGCAGAGCCTATTTTCAGGCGCTTTGTGACCGCCGCGATGGCCGACAGCATCACCGTAGGATCTTTGTTGTTGGCCTCGCCGCCCCACGCGCAGTCGAACCCGTTCGCCTCGGCCAACTGCGCGAGTTCGGGAATCGCGTCCATCGGCAACTGCGCGCCGGAGTTGAATTCGATATCGATCTGCACTCCGTTTCCGATAACATCAAAAATCCGGTGGATCAAGGAATAATACAAAACGCTTGACGCACGGTGATGGTTTGGCTTAATGAGTTGCCCGGACTTTTTAATTTTGCCTCTGTCGTATTGGGAGCTTGGGCGTTTCGCTCAGTAAATAGATGATCAAGTCTGGGACATTGAGGAAATCTTCGTCTGCGGTCTTGCCAATATGGCCTTCTTTTTCGGTTTGATCATCGGTCTTTCTCTTGGCCTGACGGGAGGCGGCGGTTCCATATTCGCCGTGCCGCTTCTGATATACGGGCTGGGCGTGCCAGTTCACGATGCGATCAGTGTCTCGCTGGCGGCCGTTGCATTGACCGCCGGATTTGGCGCCGCCGGGGCGATTCGCTCAGGGTTGCTCGAATACCGGGCAGGATTGATCTTCTCCGTAGCCGGCATGCTGACCGCGCCCATCGGCGTGAAGGCATCCCATTGGTTTTCCGAGTCGACGATCGTAACGGCCTTTGCCGTTCTCATGATCGTGGTCGCGTTGTCGATGTGGCGCAGGGCAGCGCGAGCTGCGGATGTTATCCCTGCCGCCGTTTCCAAGGCGGGCCCGATCTGTCGTTTCAACCCCAATCGGCAACTGCGCTTGACCGCGCCCTGCAGTCTGGCGCTAGCTGCGGCCGGTATCGGCTCAGGGATACTATCCGGTTTCTTCGGAATAGGCGGCGGCTTTGTGATCGTGCCGGCGCTGACCTTCCTGACACAGTTGGACATCCATCGAGCAGTCGCCACTTCGCTGCTTGTGATAACGCTCGTCGGACTGTCCGGTGTAGGCGCAGTCCTCGTGGAAGGGCGGCAACTTCCCTGGGCTTTGTCCGGCTTATTTGTACTCGGGGGCTTTGCGGGCATGCATGCAGGCCGGCTGCTCGCGCGGCGAATCGCGGGCCCGAGACTGCAGAAAATCTTTGCCTTGGCGATGGTCTTCGTCGCTGCGTTCGTGCTAGCGTTCAGGCAATTTTAAGGATCAAGTCACGGTGTTCACGCGTGCCGAACAGTACGCTTGGCCGCCGATAGGCATCAAGGGTTGGATCACGCAAGTCAATTCCGGCCATCGCGATCGGTCCGCGCAACCCACGAACGTGCGTATGCAGGTGCGGAAATAAAGGAGCGAGCCGGCATCGAGCGAAGAATGCTTGCCTTTGCCGACTTGCTGAGCTAATGAGCTAAAGAGAAATTACGTTTCGAGGAGAGATCATGGATGCGATCAAACTCTACGATTTCCTATCATCGCCCAACTGCCAGCGCGTGAAGGTAGTTCTCGCGGAAAAAAAGCTTCCTTACGAAACCGTCCCGGTCGATCTCAAAAAAGGCGAGCAGAAAAAGCCGGAGTTCTTGAAGCTCAATCCCTACGGCAAGGTGCCGGTCCTCATCGACGGCGCCACCGTTCTCTACGAGTCGCTTATCATCAACGAATACCTAGACGAAAAATATCCCGAGCCGCCGCTCATGCCGAAGGACCACGCCAAAAGAGCCAAGATCCGCATTCTCATCGACTACGGCATGAATCATCTCGATCCGCCTTATCAAACGATACGCAAGGAGATGATGAAAGACGAGAAGGAAAGAAGCCGGGAGACCATCGACAAGGCAAAACAGGAACTCAAAAACCTGCTGCAGCGGTTTGAGCGCGAGATCGGCGACCAGCAGTACCTCGCGGGAGATTTCTCGCTGGTCGATGCCGCCCTTATTCCTCGATTCATCCGCATGGAGGGAATGGGAGTTTTCCCCGACGCCTCACTGTCCCGGCTGGGAGGTTGGCTCAAGCGGATGAAAGAGCGCCCTTCGGTCAAAACCATCACGTAAACATCCAGGATTTTTAATTAGTGGCCGGCCTGGCTGAAGCTTGACAGCGGATGGCGCAATGCCATAGTAGGGCTCGCGCGCTTCAAAGGAACCTTCTTATGGCTGTGGCACGGCTCGCTCTGGTCGTCCTGCTCTCCACTGTTCCCTCCACTCTTCCGTCCGTCCACGCCCAGACACAACAGCAAAGTATCGTGATCGGCGGCGCCCAGTCTCTGGCACCGGCGGCGGAGAAATTTTCTGCCCGCTTTCGTAAAGACCATCCGGGAGTCGAAATCGAAATCCGGCGCGCGAACTCGAACTACGGCGTCAGCGCAGCGCAATCCGGGGAGATCCACATCGGCCTGGTAACCCGCAATCTCACGAGCGGCGAAAGAGCCGGGCTCAATGTGGAACCGGTCGGCCACGACGCGATTATTTTTTTGAGCTACCCGTGGAACCAGGTGGCCGGCCTAACGTTGGAACAGCTCCGGCAGATTTATCTGGGAAAGATCATAAGCTGGCGCGAGGTCGGCGGCGAAGAAAAGGGCATCGTGCCGCTGACGCGCGAGGCGAGCTCGGCCCTCCACGCCATGTTTATCGAGAATCTTTTCGGCAAACGCTTCAACGGCCAAGAAAAGGCCTTTGTCCTGCGCGCCAGCAAAGATAAAATTTTACGCACGATCAAGCGCGTTCGCGGCTCCTTGGGCTACGGCATCGTCGGCCTGGAAGAAGCTCAGGCCGAGGGCGTGAAGATATTGGCGATCGATGGAAAATCACCGACCGGAGACAACATCGACCGGGGAGTTTATCCCTTCACCCGGCCGCTGCTTCTGGTCAGCAAGAACGGCGTCGACACGATCGCCCAGGAGTGGATCCGCGGGTTCGTAAAATTCGGCAAGCAGCCGGAGAACAATCGATGAAGAGCGTCCTTCACAAACTCCTGCTTTCCTCCCTGGTGATCATCCTCCTGCCGATGGGCCTGGCGATCCTGTGGACCTCAATGACCCTGTCCTCCATCCTCGAGCGGCGGTTTGCGGAAAAGTCTACGGCCCAAGCCGAACACGTAGAGCTGCTCCTGAGCGAAAAGCAGGAAACGGCCATCGGCCTCGTGCACTGGATCGCGGAGATGCCCGGGGTCAGGGACGCCCTCAAAAAACGGGACCGCGCGGTGCTCTTCCAACATCTTCTACCCTTGGTCGGATCGGTCCAGATGGACTTCATCGAAGTCCTGGATCGGTCCGGCAAAATTTTTCTGCGCGTTCACGACCCCTCCGTTTACGGCGACACTCCGCCCCTGGCCAAGGATGTCCAGGGCCTGCTTCAAGGGATCGGCGAGATGTCGAATTATGGCGTGGAGGAACGCTCCGGAAGGGCGTACCTGCGCGCAGCGGAGAGCATCGAAGAAAAAAATATCCTCGGGGTCGTCAGCGCCGGATATGCCCTTAACCGCGACTTGGTCAAAAAATTGGAACAGATTGCCGGCGGAAAAGTCGTCATCGCCGTCGGCAACAGGCTTTACACATCGGAGAGCCCGGGCCAGGCGGCCAAGCAGACACCGACGGCATCGGCCGCAAGCATTGTCGACTGGACACACGAATGGCATCGCGGCGGCCCGTCGCCCTCGCTGGAAATTCGCGCGCCGCTGGTAACCGACCGCGGAAGCGAAGGCGTAATCTCAATTTTCTTCCCTTCCCGGGAGATGACGACGGCGATCCAGAGTCTGCAACGCGCCTTGTTGTCGGTCGCGCTGATTGGCATCGCGCTGGCTTTTTCGATTTCATGGATTTGGGGACGGCGATTGACCAAGCCGCTGAAAGAATTGGTCAGGGGAACCGAGCAGGTAGCTGCGGGAGATTATTCGGCCGCCGTCAGCATCGATTCCACCGATGAGATCGGCGCTCTGGCCGCTTCATTTAATCGGATGCTGGAAGAGCTCGGCAGGTCCAGAGCCGAGGTGGAAAATTACCGCCAAGAATTGGAGCGGAGGTTCGACGAGCGCAGCAACGAGCTGGCGGACACCGAGAAAAAAAGGGCCGCGATGGCGCACATGATCGCGCACGATCTTAAGAACCCGCTTCTAGGGATCAAAAAAACTCTGGAGCGCCTCGATCAAACTCCGCCGGAAACCAACGGAGGACAGCGAAAAAAAATTCTTCAGGATCTCGTGAGCGCCGGAGATCTGGTCCTTGGAATGGTCAACGAGATGCTCGATATCTACCGCTCGGATTTCGGCGACCTGCCGCTGGCCCTGGCCCCGCTTCGCGTCGAAGAGCTGATCCAAACCAGCCTGCGCATCCTGGGTCCGGAGATCGAGGAGAAAAATATCGAGGCCGTAGTCCGCGGCGACGCTTCGCACATTCTCCTAACGGCCGATAAGAGACGGTTGACGCGCCTGCTGATCAATCTGCTGAGCAACGCCATAAAATTTTCTCCGAACCGAAGCCGCATCGAGATAACGGCGTCGCTGGTAGGCAGCGATCAAGGACACGGGCCCCGCGCGGTGATTCGCGTCGAGGACCAGGGCGACGGTATTCCGGAGTCCGATCTGCCGAAAATCTTCGACGTGTTCTATTCACGCGATCAAGGCAGCCTCGAAACCGGGACCGGCCTCGGCCTCCCCTACTGCAAGCTCGTGGCCGAGGCGCACCGGGGAAAGATCTGGGCCGAATGCCGGGCAGGCGGCGGCTTCGCGGTATCCGTCGCGCTGCCGTTAAATCCCGAAGAGGAGCAACAAAACCATGCCGATCAAGATCATGATCGCCGATGATGAACGGCTCTTTCGCCAAAGCCTGAGAAAGTTGCTGGAGGGCGTGAAAGACATACGCGTCGTCGCAGAAGCCGCGGACGGGCAGGAGGCGGTGGTGCAAGCGCAAGAGAAGGAGCCGGACATCGCGCTTCTGGACGTGCGCATGCCGAAGATGGACGGGATCAAAGCGGCCAAGCTCATCTCCAGCCTGGTCCCCAAGGCCAAGGTGCTCATGCTCTCGATCCATGATGACGACGAAAAGATTATTTCGGCGTTGAGGGCCGGCGCCGTGGGATATATTCTCAAAGACGCCGACCAAAAAGACTTCATCGACATCATACGCCACACCTATCAGGGCAAATCGGTGAGCTCGCCCTATCTGGCTCATCTGACGATTCCGCGCGAAGCGCGCGCTCCTCATAACTCGGAGGAGGACAAGAAAAAAGAATTTGCCGAAAAGTACGGACTGACCGAGCAGGAGCTTAGACTCCTTCATCTCTTGGCCGAGGGACTGAGCAACGAGGAGATGGGCCGTCTGGTGAATCTCTCGCGCGAGACGATCAAAATGCACTTGAAGGCACTCTTTCGCAAGCTCCAGGTTAAAAACCGCACCGAAGCCGCGGTCCTGGCCGTGAGGGACGCCCTTGGGTAGCTCTCCGAGGTGGAACTACAAACACCCATTCGGGGAGTTGACGTCGAAGGCAACCAGGATATAGATTTGACGCTCCCGGACGCTGGCCTGCATGGTTCGAGGTTGTTGAACATCAAATTACTCAGGAGGTCGATCATGGAACAGTTGAAAAGAGCCAGGGTGAATTCGATCCTCTCTATCATCTTCGTTCTGGCCACGGCCGTTTCGGCGGCTGCTCTCGAAGTCGGAGAAAAAGCGCCGGACTTCGAGCTCAACAGTACCAAGGGAGGAAAACTCAAGCTCAGCAGCCTCAAGGGAAAAAATGTTCTCATCAACTTCTACGTGCTGGACTTTAACCCAACTTGAATCACGGATCTGCAAGCGTCCGGTTCGGACAATTACGTAAAGTTCCAAGCAGAAAATACTGAAGTTTTGGGCATGAGCGTCAACACAGCCTTCTCACAGAAAGCCTTTGCCGATTTCGCTAAGATCAACTATCCGCTGCTCAGCGACCCGGATGGGAAAGCAATAAAGGCCTTCGGTGCGTACAATGAAGAAAGACGGGCCGCGAAGCGCGCTTATGTCATTATCGATAAGGAGGGCGTGGTGCGTTATTTAGACATCCGCCCCTCCAACAGCGAAAAAGATCTTCATTCCACAGAGCAGCTTTTGAACGAGGTCAAAAAGATTAACCAAGGGAGGTCATGAGCTCTTCGTAAAGCAAATTTTATTTGTTATGAATAGTCATAAATTCACACCAAGGAGGATAGTTATGAAAAGATCCAATTTATTAATCGCAGCTGTGGTCGCGGTCAGTTTTATGGCCGGGCAGGCATTCGCGTTCACTTGCCCGGTGCTCCAGAAAGCCGCTAACGAGTCGATTGCAAAAGCCGAAGCGGCAGCCGAGAAGGTTACCGATGAGAGGGAGAAGGCGCGCGCCATGACGCTCATCGCGATGGCCAAAGATTTGGTGCAACAGTCCGTGGCCGACCACAAGGAGGCCGGCGCTAAGAAAGACGCGCAGCTTCATTACAATGCTGAAACGAAGGCCAGAGCCGCGAAGGCGCTTGCCGATATCGGATGGGTGAAATAGCGCGACACCAGAGGCGCGCTCGCCATAGTAAGCCACACTGAAGGTAGCATTGCTCCACTATTTTATGTGGAGAATACTCTCAAAGGTGTTTTTTTCATGGCTCGTTTTGCTACTGTCTGCGGGGCTTGCTCTTGGAACGGCGCCTTACCAAGAGGGAGAGCAAGATCTGGTTGAAAGAGGCCGATATATCTTCGCCATTGCCGGGGGTTGCGCCTGTCACACAGTCCCTAAAAAGACCCCGCACGTAGGTGGTCGTGCCTTCCCTATCCCCTTGGGTAAAGTTTACTCGACGAATATCACCCAGGACAAAGAGACTGGAATTGGCAACTGGTCTGACAGGGAGATACACAATTCTATCGTGAAAGGAATCCGACCAAACGGCGAGAGGCTTTTACCCGTCATGCCGTACGAGGCATACTCCGGCATGGCTGAAAAGGACCTCGAAGCCCTGATTGCCTACTTGAGAACCCTGAAGCCGGTGCACAAGGAAAATCTCCCGCTAAAGGTTTGGGTTCCCTTCCTTCGCTCCGTGTTTACTCCACTATGGCTCAAGCTTTTTGGGCGCGTTTCCAATTCCCCTGCTAAGGCGCCTGAAAGCGGTGTCGAAAGGGGACGCTACCTGGCTCAACATGTCTCCCTGTGTAGCGATTGCCATACCCCACGAAACTTCCTCGGTATTCCCAACCTATCTCTCTATTTTGCCGGGGCCAGAACAGGGCCTTTGGGGGAGGAGATACCCAACATCACGCCGGACAACAAGACCGGCATAGGGGAGTGGAGCCGGGAACAAATCGCAGAATTGCTTCTGACAGGGATCAAGCCGGACCAAGAAAATGTCGAGGGTCTCATGAAAGAAGTTATTCAGGGGGGATACAAAAACATGAAGCGAGAGGATGCTTTGGCAATTGCGGACTACTTAAAATCCATCCCGCCGATTGCCAATAAAATCAGGTAAATTTTCAAAACCAAGAGGTTTGTAAAGGATAGAGCAGTTAAAAACTTGAGCAGAAAAAATCTGAGAAGGGAGATGCTATGAAAAAACCTTTGTTGTTCGCTTTAGGAGGGGTTCTGTTAGCCTTGACGCTGTCGGTGGCGATCGCCCAAGAGGCACAGAAGGTGACAATCGTCCTGACGAATTACAAGCTTGACCCCAGTGAGATCACCGTTAAACCAGGAAAAGTCGAGTTTACGTTGGTCAACAAAGGGGATGTTAGACATAACCTGAGACTCAAGATAGGTGATAAAGACCTTAAGCTGAACAACCAAGCTAAAGCAGGGGAAACCATCAAAACGGAGGTTGATCTTGTGGCCGGAGAGTATGATATGTCCTGCAGCTCGACCGAAGGAGGGGGTAGTCACAGGGAAAAAGGGATGGTGGGGAAACTTATAGTCAAATAGCGCAAGTGACCGAGGTCGTGAGCAAACGGCGCTGCCACAACAGTTCCGGCGCCGAAAATAGTCTTAATAAACAGCCAGGGAAGGCCGACGATTAAGACGTGAAGCTCAAGTAGGGAAAGGAGAAAGTTATGAAACACAAAGACCTGATCTGTCTAATGGTGATTTTTATCGCGGCTGTTGGCTGGTCCCTGGCCAGAGGAGCGGCTAGCAGCGGACCACAGTTTCCGCAAGATGTAACGTTTACGACTCTTACTACGACGACAAGATCGATAGAAGGACTGACAGGAGACAATGCGGGCAACCTCTACACCGGCGGAGCTGCCATCGGCGGCGATAACTTCTGTCCCGTGTGGCGCATCAACCTGTCCAGTCCCACTCCAGTGGTGGTCGGCAAGATCCCCACGCCTTGCAGTCTTCTGGGAATTGCATTGAACGACGCAGGAGATATTTTTGTTGCTGATCATGTTTTCGGTAACTTGGTGGTTGGGAAAATCTGGACGTTTACCCCTAATTCCACCACCCCTCCGACGCTGATCACCCCTTTCGCCTCGGGAGTTCCAGGAGCTAACGGGATCGTCTTTGATAGAGACGGTAATCTTTTTGTTGCCGATGGGACAACAGGTCAAGGGAGGGTGTGGAAGATTACAGGTCCGGGAGCCGATTGCACACCTCCTACGCCCACCAACTGTGTCGAGGTATTCCGCGTCCAGCCAATGCGTAACAGCACCGCGCTTGGGGGAGACATTGCCGGTGACGGAGTCGGGCGGCAGGCAAGGGATTTTCCTCCTGGGACGCTAACGATCACTATCCCAGCAGCGACTCCACTTCCTACCACCGTTACTCCAGCAGGCGGACAGGATCTCGTCGCCAACGGCATTGTCATCGACCATCAAGGAAATATGTTCGTTGTCGATACTGCGCGAGGGGCGCTCTGGAAGGTTCAATTTGACCGGCATGGGAATCTTCAAAGTCCGACCGGCTGCGACACCACGTTCACAGATAACACGCTCTGCCTCAGCAACGTCTTCGTAGCGCACCCCATCCTTGAAGGCGGAGATGGGATCGCCCTGGATGTGGCTGGCAATATCTGGGTAGATGCCAATGAGCGGAACGCAGTGGCTGTCGTTACCAAGGATGGAAGAGTTCTTGAAGTCTTCCGCAATCCAGTCAACACAGGCGGGTTGAGAAATTCGGCCGATACGGCGGCGGCGAACACCCATATCCTGGAATTCCCTACCGGCCCTTTCCTCAGCGGGAAGGTTTTCTGCACTTCCAATTCTGACGGTAACCGGCGTGATAACTTTCTCAATACCGCTGGAGAAATCACACCGGCAGGGCCGAATCGAGGAAAGATCTCCTGTATGGACCAGGACCTGATAATCCCTGGCCTAACGCTGCCTGTCCACTGAAACCTAATTGCAAAAAGGTCGTCTTCAATAATCCAACACGAGGCCTCCGGGATTCCGGAGGCCTTGTTTTTCTTCTTCCCTTTGATCCGCGCTTCATCTAGAATCCACTAGCTACAGCGAGATTAGGCGATAGGGACAACCGTGAATAAGAAAATCTTTTCTATCGCACTTACCTTTATTGCTGTGGCTTTGGTTCATCTGGCCGACGCGCAGCAGCCGAAAAAAGTCCCCAGGATAGGATTCCTAGGTGCTGCCTCCCCTGCCACTTTGCCGGCTGGTTTGGAGGCATTCAGGCAGGGTCTGCGCGATCTCGGCTATGTCGAGGGGAAAAATATTGCCCTTGAATTCCGCTGGGCGGAGGGCAAGCGCGATCCGCTCCCCGGTCTCGCCGCCGAGCTGGTCCGGCTCAAAGTAGATGTCTTGGTCTCAGGGGGTGGCAGTTCAGCAACGCGCGCTCTGAAGCAAGCAACCAACACGATTCCAATAGTGATGACGGCAGGTAGCGATCCCGTTGCAGCGGGCTTCGTCGCTAGTCTCGCAAGACCAGGTGGCAATATCACCGGGCCTACTCTCGGTGGCCTGGAGCTAAGCGGCAAACGCCTGGAGCTTCTCAAGGAGGCCGTTCCCAAACTCTCCCGCGTTGCTGTCCTCGGGAATCCAGACGGTGCAACATACGGCCCACAGATGAAAGAAATGGAGGTCGCTGCACGGGCGTTGGGTCTCCAGCTTCAACCTGTGGAATTGCGAGAATCCAGTGATTTGGAGAATGTCTTCTCGGCAATTACCAGAGGGGGTGCCGGCGCTCTTATCGGGCTCAATTCCCCGGAGTTTGCCTTTCATCGACGACGGATCGCAGAGCTGGCGGTAAAGAGCCGCCTTCCAGCGGTGTACGTAGATAGTGAGTTTGTGAATGATGGTGGCCTCATGTCTTATGCGCCAGACCGTTCCGACTTGTTCCGCAGCGCCGCAACCTACGTGGACAAGATTTTGAAAGGCCGTAAACCAGCCGATCTTCCCGTAGAGCAGCCGATAAAGTTCGAGTTGGTCATCAATCTGAAAGCCGCGAAGCAGATCGGTCTCACGATTCCGCCCAACGTGCTGGCGCGCGCGGATAAGGTGATCAAGTGAAACAATTTTGGATTTTCGATTTGCGATCTTCGATTTTGGATTGTTGGCGAGATCGACGCCGGAGATGCTGGGCATGGAGGTAAAATTTCCTGTATGGACCAGGACCTGATTATCCAGGCCTGCCGTTGCCGATTCACTAGACTCAGTCAGACCGGACAAAGGCCCCTAGAAGAACTCTAGGGGCCTTTTTTTTGAAATCTTTTTTTCTTTCCTTTGCTGGGGGATTCAACTAGAATCCGCGACGATTCGAATCGGCGGAGTCAAGCACACGGAAGGAGACTTTAATGAAACCAAACCGATTGCCTCTATGGTTCGTTGTGCTCGCTTTCGTCCCCGGCTGCGCCGCGATGGGCCCCAGCGGCCAAGGCCCAAAAGTCTCCATCCTGATCGATCTCGATCCCGCGAGCGCGGATCGGACGGTGATCATTGAGAACCTCACGGTCGATCAGCAGGGCCGGCTCTATACGACGGACTGGGTATCGGGCAATATCCTGCGCGTAGATCCAAAGGCGCCGAAGCCGGTCGTTGTGGGCCGAATTGCGGCCCGCGAGATCGGAGGAAAAAGTTCCCGTGGCGATGGTCGGGGAATCGCCTTTAACGCCCAGGGCGATCTCTTCATCGCCTGCGAGCCGTTCAGAGAGATCGTTCGTCTCAAGCGCGCCGATATCAATCCTGAGAAACCCGGGCTTGCGGAAACCTTCGCCACGGGCACTGAGGACCCCAATGGGATCACGTTTGACCGCCAGGGGAATCTCTTCGTTGCGGGCGCCCGAACCGGACGAGTTTACCGTGTCGGGCCTGCGGGTGGCCCCGCCGAGGTGGCGTTCCAGATCGAACGCTACACCCGCACTTTGCCGGATGGAAAGACACAACAGTCGATAGTCGCCAACGGCCTGGCGTTCGATGCCAAAGGACTGCTTTATGTCACCGACACGGCGCGTGGCGCGATCTGGACGGTAGCGATCGGCGCGGACGGCAAAGCCGGCAAACCGAATTTGCTCGTTCAGAACCCCCTCTTGGAAGGAGCGGATGGTTTGGAGTTTGACCGCAGCGGCAAGCTTTGGGTCGCAGCCAACGAGAGAAACGCTATTGTCACGGTCACCCCCGACGGAAAAGTTCAAGAGGTGGCGAAGAACGGCAGCCAGGGGCCGCTGGAATTCCCCACTGCTATTGTCTTTGTGGGGAATACCGGCTACATCAGCAACAGTGATACGCCGCGTCGGGACAATGTCGCTGCCGACGGAAAAACGTCCCTCGACGGAATCGGCGCTTCGATCGCGCAGGTGACGCCCTGACCAAAATGGCGCCGCTGCTTTCGGTCCAGAATGTCAGGAGGGAGTTCGACGTTCGCGGGAAAAACGTTCTCGCGCTCGACACCCTGAATCTCGCTCTCGATGAAGGAGAGTTCGTCACCGTCGTCGGTCCTTCCGGATGCGGCAAGTCCACTCTGTTGAATATCGTCGTCGGACTGCTTCCGCCGAGCGCGGGCGAAATTCTCTTTCGCGGCCGCGCGGTAAACGGCATCAATCCCGAGATCGGTTACGTCACGCAAAAAGACAATCTGCTGCCATGGCGGACGCTGGTCGAAAACGTCGAGCTGGCGCTGGAGATCCGCGGCGCTGAGAAGAGCGCGCGCCGCCGCCGCGCCGAAAAGCTGATCGTGCAAGTCGGGCTTAACGGCTTCGAGGAGCATTACCCGCACGAGCTTTCCGGCGGCATGCGCCAGCGCGCCAACATCATCCGCACACTCATCTACGATCCCAAGCTGATTTTGATGGACGAGCCGTTCGGCCCGCTCGACGCCCAGACGCGAATCGTTCTGCAGGAGCAGCTCCTGAAGCTCTGGCAGGCCTCCAAAAAAACAATTCTCTTCATCACCCACGATCTGGTCGAAGCGATTACGCTGGCCGACCGCGTCGTCGTGATGACCTCGCGCCCCGGGCGCGTCAAGCACATCGCGGCGGTGCCGATACCGCGACCGCGCGACGTCTATGAGATCCACACGAGCCCGGCGTTCCGCGAGGTCTACAATACGCTCTGGCACGAACTCAAACCCGAAGTGAATATGGCGGAAGTATAGAAAGGAGAGTTTTCCATGAAGCGATTCGTCATCGTCCTCTGTTCCATCGCGCTCCTCGAGATTGGCTGGCTGTCCGAAGCCGGCGCTCAAGCTCCCAGAAAAGTGAAGATGACCATTCCCGTCGTGGCCCACTCGATGACGCCGGTCTACCTTGCCCAATCGAAGGGCTTTTTCAAAGAGGAAGGATTGGACGTGGACATCACGTCCACCGGCGGCGGAGGACCGGACATCCGGGCGCTCATCGCCGGCGACGTGGACTTCAGCTTCACCACAGGCGACAACGTCATCCTCGCCAATCAGGAAGGCAAGAAGCTGTTGATGGTCGCGAGCGGCCTTAACAAATTATTTATCAACTGGGCGATACACAAGGACTCAGCCAAAACGAAAGGAATCACGGAATCCACCCCGCTCACGGAGAAGATCAAGGCGCTGAAGGGACTCACGGTCGGCTTCACTAGCGCCGGAGCCTTGACCCAGCATCTCGCGACCTTCGTCACCCGCAAAGCCGGTTACACGCCGCAGCAGGACGTCAATATAATCGCGATCGGCGCGGGACCGACGTGGCTCGCCGCTCTGGAAAACCACAAGGTGGACGTCGCGCTGACGGCGCCGCCGGTTCCCGAAACCGCCGTCAGCCGCGGCTTCGCGATGATGTTTCTCAGCTACACCAACTACGATCAGCTCGGCATCCCCGAGTTCTTGATGGAGAACCTGATCGCCCGTCCCGACACCGTGACGAAAGATCCGGACCTGGTTAGAAAAATGACGCGCGCGCTGGTCAAGGCGAACAAGTGGGCGCTGCAAAGCACGCCCGAGCAAGTCGCCGAGGCGCTGAAACCGTTCCTGGGACAGACCGATCCCGCGCTGCTTCTCGCCGGAGCGAAGGCGGTGCTGCCGGCTTTGAGCCCTGACGGCCGCACCACCGAACGCAGCGTGCAGAGCACTCAGGATATGTTGGAGCAGTCCGGGCTGTTGAAAAAGCGCGTCCCCTATTCCGAGGTCGTCACGAACGAGTTCCTGCCCAAATGATCGGACGCGGCCGCCTCTTCGTTTATCGCGCGATCTTCGGTCTGCTCCTGCTCGCGTTCTGGGAGCTGAGCTCGGGCAGGCTGATCGATCCTTTCTGGGTCTCGAGTCCATCGCTGGTCTTTGGTTATCTCTGGCAGGTGATCTCGGATGGTTCGATTTTCGGTCATCTCGCGATCACGATGTACGAGACTTTCGCCGGCTTTTTCATCGGCGCGCTCTCCGGCATCGCCCTGGGCTTCTTTTTGGCGCGAAGAGAAATCATGGCCCAAATCCTTGACCCGTACATCGTCGCCTTCAACGGCATCCCGCGGATCGCGCTGGCGCCGTTGTTCATCATCTGGTTCGGCATCGGGCCGAACTCGAAAGTCATCCTGGTCGTAACCGTGGTGTTCTTTCTCACGTTCTTCAATACCTATGCGGGGGTCAAAGGCGTGGACATCGAGCTCAAAAATGTTCTACGCATCATGGGCGCGAGTGAAAGACAGATCCTCTTCAAAGTGACAATTCCGGCGACGGTGCCATGGATCGCCACGGGGCTCAAGATCAGCGTGCCTTACGCGATCGTCGCCGCCGTGGTGGGCGAATTCATCGCCGCAAGCAAAGGGCTGGGCTATCTCATCAATTACAACACCTCGCTGTTCTCGACGACCGGCGCATTAGGTGGGATTCTGATACTGGCCCTCGTCGTCGTCCTATGCAACGAAGCCATCAGTCGCACCGAGGCGCACTTTCTCCGCTGGCGTCCGCGTGAGGAAACCAAAAGGGTGAGAGAGCTTTACTAGGGCCGACGCAAACTTGACAATCGGCCGGCAGGCGATAAATACTCTTCGTTCGGTACGCGCGTCATGAAGATCGATCCCGACAAGTGCGTGGCCTGCGGCAACTGCGTGCCGGTTTGCCCCATGGGCGCCATTCATATCGACCCGCGGATCGAACGCGCCAGCGTCGACGAGGACGAGTGCGTCGAATGCTTCGCCTGCTACCGGGGCATGTCGAAGGAACATTTGAACCCGGCGATGGTGCGGACGATCCGCAGAGCAGCGAAGCTCTTTCGCTTTCGCTTCGATCCGGAGCCGGATATCTGCCCGACCGACGCCATCGTGCCACAAGACTTGGTTTGGCCGCGAATCGTCCGCCGAGCGTTTTCCGATCCGCAAGTTCCGCATGAGTCCACCGGCATCCACGGGCGCGGCACCGCCGAAGTAAAAACCAACGACGTTACCGCCCGCGTGAAGCACGGCGAAGCGGGATTCGTCGTGGAGTTTGGCCGCCCTGGTATCGGCGCGCGCTTCCGCGACATCGAGCGGGTCACCGCCGCGCTCGCGGAATTAGGTGTTGAATTCGAACCGAACAATCCGGTGACCTCGCTGATGCGCGATCGTGCCCGCGGGCTGTTGCGCGAAGATATCCTGGACGAAAAGATTCTTTCGGCCATCGTCGAGATCAAAACGCCGCTGGAGCGAGTGCCCGACGTCCTCCGCAGAATCAAGGATCTCGGACACGAGGTGGAGACCGTGATCAGCACAGGAGTCTCCACCCGCTGCGACACGGATGGAAACGATTCGCTGCGCGAGATGCTCGAGCGCGAGGGATACGCCGCGTACCGCGGGAAAACGAACCTTGGACTGGGACGAATCACGATCGAGTGAGCAATAAGCCGTGACGAATACTCTCCACCGTTACAGCGAACACTACGCCTCCGAGCCCGAGCCGAACCCGGAGCCCGTGCGCGACGATTACATCATCTTCGCGATGGCGAGCCGAGGCGTAAACGACGATGATTTGGTGGCGAAGTACCGAACCTTCCTCCGTCTGGCGCTCAAGCACAAGCCGGTGAATATCGGAGATGCGACCAAGGGAGGAATGCTGCGGCCGCGCCAGGACATGAACCCGACGGCGCATTGGAAAAGAGATCATCAGGCCGATCCCGAACAGGTGATCGCGGGGATCGAGGGCCATACGACCGTCGCCGCCGTCTTCGACAATTACGACGCGATGAAAGCATTCGTGGAAGAATTGAAAGCCGCCGACCTCGGAGTCTCCGTCAATATCAGCGCGCCGATGGAAGAGGCCGAGCGCTGCTGCCGAGAGACTGGCATCATTCGCCATAGTGTGGAATACTCTCTCGGCTTTCGTGGACGGACGGAGAAACTGCCCGATGCGACGACGCTGGAGCTTTCGACGATGTGCGGCCACGGAATGCTCTCGGCTAATTTCACGAGGAAGATGGTGGATTGGGTGAAGGAGAACCGTCGAACGCCCGAGGAAGCGGCCCGGTATATGGCGCGATTCTGCACGTGCGGCGTCTTCAATATTTCTCGCGCGGAGCGGATCATAAGGCAGGCTTGCAACGCGCGGCGATAAGACAGCCGTGCCGCAGGAAGATTGGAAATGAAAAAGTTGATGGTCGGGTTCGCTCTTCTCGCTTTTGCGCTGGCGCCGCTTGCGGCTTTGGCGCAGCAACCGGTCACCATCCGTCTGGGCCACGTCGGCTTCCCAGGCTCGCTCTTCGCGATCGTCACGGACGAGTTCGCCAAGCGAGCCAACGCGGAGCTGAAAGGCAAGGTGGATGTCAAAGTTTTTCACTCGAGCCAGCTCGGCAGCGACGAGCAGATGATGCGCGGCGTAAAAATCGGCGCGCCGGAGATGTTCCAGCCGTCCACCGTGATGAGCACGGCCGATGAGAAGTTCGGCGTCTTCGAGATGCCCTATCTCATCGTCAGCCGCGCCCACATGAAAAAAGTGGCGGAGAACAAACAAGTGCAGGCGCAGCTCTTTGGCGGCCTGCCGGCCAAAGGGATGAGAATTCTCGGCGTCTGGGAGAACGGCTTTCGCCACCTCACGAACAACGTTCGCCCTATCGTCAAACCAGACGATCTTAAAGGCATCAAGTTGAGAGTGCCCGGCGGAGTGTGGCGCGTCAAGATGTTCAAAGCGTACGGCGGCAATCCGTCGCCGATGCCGCTGGCCGAAGTCTACTCGGCGCTGCAATCCGGCGTGATGGACGGCCAGGAAAACCCCTTTCCCCAGATCGCTTCGGCCAAGTTTCAGGAGGTGCAAAAATTTCTTTCCCTTTCGGGTCACGTCTACACGCCGGCCTACCTGGTCGTGGGCGAAGACGTTTGGAAAAGGCTTCAGCCCGACGTTCAAACGGCGCTCTCCAAGATCGCCTGGGACATGGGAGACTTCGCCCGCTCCGAAGGCGAGCGCCTCGATAAAGAGCTGATGGGAAAGCTCGTTCCGCCGATGAAGGCCAACGAAGTCGATAAAGACGCTTTCATCAAGGCGTCGGCGTCCGTTTACGAAGAATTCGGCAAAGAAGTGCCCGGCGGAACGGAACTGGTGAAACTTATCCAATCGCTCCGCTGAACAGGCAACAGGCTTCCCGCCTAACGCCTATCGCCTATCGCCTTTATGGAACGACTCTTTCGCAAGTTCATCGACCTGATGGAATGGTGGGCCGTTCTGCTGCTCGTCCTGATGGTCGCGGTCGTTTGTCTCGGCGTTTTTTTTCGTTACGTCCTCAATGCCTCGTTGGTCTGGTACGACGAATTCGCGTCTTACCTTCTCGTGTGGCTGACATTTTACGGCTGCGTTGTGGCCTCATACCGAAAGCGTCACATCGGCTTCGACGTCGTTCTGAGCCGGTTTCAGCCGAAGACTCGGAGAATCTTCGATTTCGTTAGCGAGTGTTTCGTCCTCAGCTTCCAGATCGTTCTTTTCGGTTACGGCTGGCTGCTGGTGCACAAGATGGGAGACGAGATCGCCATCTCTCTTCCATGGGTCAAGATGGCCTGGGTCTACAGCGTGCTGCCGATTACCGGCGGGTTGATGCTTCTCATCAGCCTGATGCGGCTCGCGGAGATCGCGTTCTCCGTGGAACGCGGGAGAGGAGATGAAGCGGCGTGGAGTGGCTCATCCTCGGAATAGTCATCGTCCTTACGATCATCAACGTTCCCATCGGCTTCGCTCTTTCCATTTCCGCGATCATTCTTCTTCTGTGGAAGGGCACGGCGCCGCTCAGCATCGTTCCGCTGAATCTTTTTTCCGGCGCTTCGAGCTTTCCTCTGCTCGCCATTCCGCTCTTCATTCTCGCCGGCGGACTGATGGAAACTTCGGGCATCTCGCTCCGGCTCGTCAACATGGCCAACAGCTTTGTCGGCTTCATTCGCGGCGGACTGGCAATGGTCACCATCGTGGCAACGATGATTCAAAGCGAGATCTCCGGCTCGTCGGTGGCCGACGCGGCGGCGATCGGGAACGTGGTCATTCCCGCCATGGAGAAACGCGGCTATCCGCGCGCGCTCAGCGCGGCGATCGTTTCCAACGCAGCCTCGGCGGCAATCTTGATCCCGCCTTCGATCCCGATGATCATCTATGCGTGGATGGCGGAAACTTCGGTGGCCAAACTCTTCCTCGCCGGATTTCTTCCCGGCTTTATCGCCTGCGGCGCGATGATGGCTGTGAGTTACTATTATGCCCGCAAGTACAACCTGCCGGTAGAGACGAGCTTTTCTCTCCAAAAGGTCGGTAAATCGACGCTGGAGGCCTTTTGGGCGCTCATGATCCCGATCGTCATTTGGGGCGGGATTTTTCTCGGCATCGCCACCGCCACCGAAGTCGCGGCTCTCGCCGTGCTGGCGGCGTTTATTATCGGCGTTTTTATTTACCGGGAGCTGCCGACGAAGGAAACCATTCGCGTCCTCAAGGACTCGGCAGGGCAAACCGCTGTGGTGATGCTGATCGTCGCGTCCTCGGCGGTGCTCGGCTGGTATCTGACCAGTGAGCAGATTCCGCAGAAATTCGCGCGCATGATCCTGGAGACGACTTCGAATAAATATTTGATTCTCTTTTTCTTGAACATCTTTTTCTTCATTGCCGGCATGTTCCTCCACTCCGCCGCGGCGATCATTCTCATCGTCCCCATCGTCATGCCGCTCATTCGCCAGATCGGCGTCGATCCGATCCACTTCGGCATTATCGTCACGATCAATCTGGGCGTCGGGCAGCAGACGCCGCCGGTAGCTACAGTGTTATTCACCGTCGCTACCATCGCGCGCCTCCCCTTCTGGGAAGTCTTCAAATCCGGTTGGCCCTTCACGGTCGTGCTGGCATTGGTCACTTTGTTGGTGACCTACGTTCCTTGGATCAGCCTGGGCTTGGTGAATATGATCAAGTGGTAGACGATTGACAACAACGATGTGCCTGAGTAGCATCCTTCCAGCAAAGGAGAGACCGCCGATGAAACTTCACAAACTTGCAATCGTTTTCATCTGTTTCACCGTTTTTGCCGCGGTTTCTTCGCCGGTTTCCGCCCAACTGCCACGGGTCCACGTGGGGTACAGCGCGATCAGCGGCGATCAATTGCCCCTTTGGATCGGGAAGGAGACGGGAATTTTCGAGAAAAACGGCCTTGACGTGCAGACCATTTTCTTCACCGGCGGAAGCACGGCGATCCTGGCCCTGGTCTCGGGCGACGTTCCGATTACGCAGGTTTCCGGTCCGGGCCTCGTCAGCAGCGGGCTGGCCGGCTCGGAGGCGGTCTTCGTCGCCGGCGGCATGACCTCGTTGAATTACGTGCTGATGGGAAAGCCGGGTATCAGCTCCGCCGAACAGCTAAAAGGCGGCACTGTGGCGATCAGCCGTTTCGGCTCGGCTACGGATACGATCGCCAGATTCGCGCTCAAAAAAATCGGCCTGACGCCGGGAAAAGATGTCACGATCGTGCAAGTCGGCAGTGGGCCGGACCGCTTCGCCGCCGCTCTAACCGGTAGGGTGACCGCGGCCGTGATCAATCCGCCTTCGAGCTTTCAGGCCGAAAAAAGGGGCATGGTCGTGATCGCCGACGTTGCGAAGTTGGGTCTCGCTTTTCAGCACACCGCGCCCGCCACGACGAAAAAGTATATCAAAGAACATCAAGACATCGTTCGCCGATACGTCAAAGGTCACGTGGAAGCGGTGCACCGGATGTGGACCGACAAAGAAACCACGATCAAAGTCCTGGGAAAGTACATGGGGGGAGGAGTCGATCGGGAGTTTTTAGAAAAAACCCGCGAGAACGTCCTGACCGAAGCGCTATATCCCAAAAAACAGATGCCGACGATGGAAGGACTCAAATTCGTCATCGACGACTTGAGTGAAAGGGACCCGAGAGCCAAAACCGCCAAGCCGGAGCAATTCGTGGACCTGACGTTTATCAAGGAACTCGATCAGAGCGGTTTTATCGACGGACTGTACAAGAAAAAATAATCGGGCGTTTCATTGCTCGCGGGAACAAAAACATCTTGGATCAGGCAACCTCACTGACTCTCGTCGAAACCGCCCTGCGCGTCGCCCTGGGCCTCCGCATTCTCCATAGCGGCCTGAACAACGTCCGCAGATGGCCCAACGCGGCGCGCAACGCCGAGATCGTCTTTCCTTTCGGCGCGCCGGTGTTTGGCTTCATCGCCGTATTTTTCATGGTTGCAGGCGGATTGGGTCTGGCTCTCGGGTTGGGGACGCGCCTCGCCGCGCTGATGATCGCTTTGTTTCTAATTCCAACCTTGAAAATCCAGCGTCATTGGCTGCGCGCGCTACCGCCCATCATGGAGGACGTAATCCGCGCGGGGCAGAAAGCGTCCAAGAGCAAACTCCAACTTTTAGCCAAACAGGCGTTCCATTCCCATGAGACCGGATGGCAAAACAACCTTTTGTTGTTGATCCTCGCTTTGTTTTTCGTCCTTCGCGGTTCGCCCGCTTTCGGCATCGATAATCTTCTCGGATAGCGCCCTCTATCTCTCGTCGGTTTCGCTATTTTTTTTCTTGGAGACGCAATTCGATTCTCACGATCGGGTCGTCTTGCATGGAAAAGTTCCCGGCGCGCCTTAAAAGCTAGTTGGGAAGGCATTGTAGACGAAGAGACTGGACGAGAAAAGGGAGGTTTCGCGAATCGACATAAAAGAAGAGCGCCCCGGAGGGGCGCTCTTCTCTCTCTTCAAATTTGCCAAGCTTCGAGACGCGAGACTTATAGGATCGACAGAGCCGAGGGCGCCGTAGGCGGCGGAACGGTAAACGTCGCCGTCACCGACTTGGCCGCACTCATGGTCACTATGCAAGAACCCGTGCACGCGCCGCTCCAGCCCGCAAAAGTAGATCCGGCTGCCGCTGTGGCCGTCAGTGTCACCGACGTGCCGCTGTTATAGCTTGCAGAGCACGTAGCGCCGCAGTTGATACCGGCAGGAGAGCTTGTGACCGTGCCCGTGCCTGCGCCCGCCTTCGTCAAAGTAAGAGTAAAGGTCTGTAGCGTAAAGGTCGCCGTGACCGATTGGGCCGCGCTCATCGTCACCGTACAAGTGCCTGTGCCCGTGCATGCGCCGCTCCAGCCCGCAAAAGTAGATCCGGCTGCCGCTGTGGCCGTCAGCGTCACCGACGTGCCGCTGTTATAGGTCGCCGAACACGTAGCGCCGCAGTTGATTCCCGCGGGTGCGCTCGTGACCGTGCCCGTGCCTGCGCCCGCCTTTGTCAAAGTGAGAGCAAAGGTCTGTAGCGTAAAGGTCGCCGTGACCGATTGGGCCGCGCTCATCGTCACCGTACAAGCGCCTGTTCCGGTGCATGCTCCACTCCAGCCGGTGAACGTGGAACCGGCAGCCGCCGTGGCCGTCAGCGTCACAGACGCGCCGCTCGTAAAACTGAACGAGCAAGTCGCGCCGCAGGTGATACCGGCGGGTAAGCTGGTAACCGTGCCGCTTCCTGTACCCGCTTTAGCGAGCGTCATTGTGGCCGTAGTCGTTCCGCAGGCCGCATTGGTGTACGCCGAGTCCCCGGCCGTATTATAGGCCCGCACCTGATAGCAAAAAGTGGTCGCGTCCGCCAGTCCTGAATCGGTGTAGGAGGTGACATTCGACAGCACCGTACCGATCTGCGTAAAAGGTCCCACGCTCGCAGGCCCACGCTCGATTTTGAAACCATCCTCATTGGTGGAATTATCCACCCAGCTCAATTGGAGTTGAGCCGCATTCAGCTCCGCTTGCGAAAATATCGTCAGAGCAATCGACAAGCAGAACAGAAAAGCCCGTTTACGCACGGTCGTTAAGATATTCATCATGTCTCCTTATGTCTCCTTCGGCGGCACCAACTTGACCGAGATCGAAGCAGTACCCTATAAGAGAGGAAGAACCACTCCCACTGCGTCAAGACCTAGTGCCGCCAGCTTTAAGGTCTTGGTTAATTGCTGCCGTTCTTCTGATTTACAAGTGGTCTTCAGAGCAACCACTATGCCAGGCGGTACAAATGCAAAATGTCCGCTCAATCTCTCACTAAAACGCAATGACCCCACGAGGTTCTAAATAACAATATTTGGCTTGAAGGCGCCTGAAACAGAAAATCTACCCTTTGTCGGTAAGAACTAGGCTTAGTTTTTCAGGTAATCCTGTCACCTGATGAAACCATTTTGGCTTGATTGTCGTCCGATGACGGAGCGAAACGGCTATATAACTCGATTTCTTTTTGCAGAAAGGCTGGTCGGATAGGTAGTATGGTAACGGACAAAAAGGCCGAAGCAGCTACAGAGGAGATCGAGCGTTGGGCCGGCAGGGTGATCCGATCAGTGGAACCCGCGGTCGGGGTGTCCGTTTATTATGACCCCGACTCTAGCACCTATGTGATGCGCCTAGCTCGAAGCAGTCGGGTGCTGCTGTTCCGCTTTTCCGAAGCGCAGATAAGAACGCCGGGACGGGAAAAGGAGTGCGAAGAGCTTTTGAGAAAAAAAATACGCGAGTTGTGACGCTAAAGACCTCGGTCCACGGCTCTATACGAATCGATACGGCGCGAGTCATTATCTCCCGTGTAGCTCACGGGCAATGTCCTTGGCAAAGTAGGTGAGAATCATATCGGCGCCGGCGCGCTTGATCGACAGCATCAGCTCCAGCACGATCCTCCGCTCCTCGATCCAGCCGTTTTTCGCCGCGGCTTTGATCATGGAATATTCGCCGCTGACGTTATAGGCCGCCACCGGGTAGCCGAATTTCTGCTTCACACGATAGACGATATCGAGATAAGTCATGGCCGGCTTGACCATGATGATGTCGGCGCCTTCGTGGATGTCCAGCTCGACTTCCCGGAGCGCTTCGTCGGCATTGGCCGGGTCCATCTGATACGAGCGGCGATCGCCGAACTGCGGAGTCGATTCCGCGGCATCGCGAAACGGCGCGTAGAACCCCGAGGCGTACTTTGCCGCGTAGGCCATGATGGCGATCTGCTCGAAGCCGTTTTGATCCAACGCCTTTCGGATCGCTCCGACTCTTCCGTCCATCATATCCGACGGCGCCACGATATCGGCGCCCGCCTGCGCATGCGAGAGCGCTTCTTTGACAAGCAGTTCGAGCGTGCGGTCGTTATCCACGTCGCCGTCCTTGATGACCCCGCAGTGGCCGTGGTCGGTATACTCGCACAGACAGACATCGGTGATCACCAAAAGCTCCGGTGCCCGCTCCTTGATCGCGCGAATCGCCTTCTGCACCACGCCGCCGTCGACGTAGGCCTCCGAGCCGACGCTGTCCTTGCGCTCCGGAATGCCGAAGAGGATCACAGCCGGGATTCCCAGGGCATTTACCTCTTCGCACTCTTTGACCGCGCGATCGATGGAGAGTTGGGCCACGCCCGGCATGGAAGCCACCGGCTGCGCGCTGTCTTTGCCGGGACCGACGAATAGAGGATAGATGAGGTGATCGGCACTGAGAGCGGTCTCCCGCACAAGCGAGCGCAGCCGCTCGTTCCTTCTCAGCCTTCTCGGGCGATAGCTAGGAAATTCCATGAAACCTCCGGGCATCCATCGACCTTTTATCCTTTGCCTTTTGCCTTCTCGAAGTAATCCACAATCGCCTGCGTCAATCCCGCGACGGTATAGTCTCGCGATACGACGTCCACGCGAATCCCCATCTCCTCGGCCGTGGCCTGCGTGATCGGACCGATGCACGCGACCGCGGTGGCCGTGAGAAGCTGTCTCAGGTTCTTGGCTTCGAGGAGCGCAACGAAGTTTTTTACCGTGCTCGAGCTGGTGAACGTGACCACGTCGGCTTTTCCGGCCAGCAGCAGCGCGCGCATCCACCCCGGGTCGTTTGTCGGAGCAACCGTTCGATAAGCTTCAACGACATCCACCGCGGCGCTCCATTGCCTGAGCGTTTGTGCCAGCACATCGCGCGCTTCAGCCGCGCGCGGGATGAGCACTTTACGGCCGCGCATCTCCTCCGGGCGAAGCATTGCGAGAATCGCCTCCGCCCGAAATTCCTCCGGCACGACGTGCGGCGCTACGCCGAGAGAGTCTAGGGCCTTTGCAGTCTCCGGACCGATGGCGGCCACGCGCATCTTCCCGAGCGCGCTCGGATCTTTTTTGCAAACGGCTAAACGACTTGCGAAGCAGCCCACGCCGTTGACGCTGGTGAAAATGATCCAATCGTACTCTGCGATCTTGTTTATTGCGCCGTCCAAGGCTTCGTAGCTCTCGGGCGGAACGATCTCGATCGTGGGGAACTCGATCGCCTCGGCGCCGAGACTTTCCAGCGCCTCGACAAAAGGTTTCGCCTGCGAGCGCGCGCGCGTGACGACGATGCGCCGGCCGGCGAGCGGCCTGCCGTCCTCGGACGCTTTGACGTTAGCTCGCGTCATGCGCCGAATCCCCGTTCTCGACATTTAAAACATTGTCCGCGCCCAGACTCAACAAGCGATCGGCTAGCGCGGTCCCTAAGGACTCAGCCTCTTCCGCACGACCTTCCGATTCTTCTCTGAAGACCTTGCGGCCATTGGGCTCGGCGATCACCGCCGCGAGCCTCAGCCCGTCGCGCGCGGCCCACGCTCGCGCTCCTACCGGAAGCTGGCACCCTCCTCCCAATCGCGCCAGAAACGCCCTTTCCGCCCGAACCTCCAGCGTCGTCGGCGCGTGACGCAAAAACGCGAGCAATCCGCCGGCGGCATCATCTTCCCGAGTTTGCAACCCGAGCGCTCCTTGAGCCACTGCGCCCAGGCAGATCTCTTCCGCCAAATATTCCGTGATGCGCTTTTCCAAACCCAGCCGTTTCAGTCCTGCGGCCGCCATCACCAATCCGTCGACTTCCCCGGCGTCCATCTTTCTCAGCCGCGTGTCCACGTTGCCGCGGATCGGCACGACCGACAAATCCGAACGGCAATGGAGAATCTGCGCTTGGCGGCGCAGACTGCCGGTGCCGATCTTTGCCCCCGTCCGCAGATTCTTCAGCCGGCGATCGGCCACACTGACCAGCACGTCGCGCGCGTCTTCCCGCTCGGGAATCGCCGCAATCTCGAGCCCCGCCGTCATCTCGGTCGGCAGATCCTTCATCGAGTGGACCGCGAGATCGATTTCCTTTCGCAGCAGCGCCTCCTCGATCTCTTTCACGAAGATTCCCTTGCCGGCGATCGCTTTCATCGGCGCGTTGAGAAACCTGTCGCCGCTGGTCTTGATCGTAACGATTGCAACACGCAGTTCGGGATAACGCTCTTCCAATTTGCGCTTCACCCAATTCGTCTGGGCCAAGGCCAGCGCGCTCCCCCGTGTGCCAATGCGGATGGCGTTCATGGCTCACCCATCAATGCAAAATGCAAAGTGCAAATTGAAAAATGCAAAATGAAGGAGAGATCCGAGCGGTTTTGCAATTTGCATTTTGCAATTTTCATTTTGAACTACTTATTTGTGAGGCCAAACAGTTTCCGCAGCGCCTCGACGTAGAGAGATTCCTCTCCGTCTTCCGTTCTTTTCATCCGCGAGATCGGCGCGTGAAGAATTTTGCCGATGATCGCCGAGGTCATGTCTTCGATCGCCTGCCGCTCTTTTTCCGAAAGACCCTTGAGGCTCGTGCGCAGAGATTTCTCCAACTCGCTGCGCCGGATCTCCTCCAGCCTCTGGCGCAAGGCGACGATGGTCGGCACCTGATCCAGGGAATCCAACCAGCGCAAAAAACCCGCCACCTCTTCCTCCACTATTTCGTCGGCCTTGCGCACCTCGCCGGCGCGGCCGTTAAGGTTTTCACTCGCGACCGCCTGAAGGTCGTCGATGTCGTAGAGGTAGACGTTGGCGATCTGGTTGATGGCCGGGTCGAAATTGCGCCGGTCGCCGAGATCGATGAAGAACATGGCCTTCTGCTTTCTCTCCCTCAGCGTCTCCTCCACGGCATCGGGCTTGAGCAGAAATTCAGGCGCGCCGGCGCAGCCGATCACGAGATCGGCGAGCTTGAGATAGCGCGGGAGATCTTCGAAGTGAATCGGGTTGCCGCGGAATTCCGCCGCGACCTCCACTGCCCGCTCGAAAGTGCGGTTGGTCACCATCAAACTGCTCACGCCGTTTCCCTGCAAATGGCGGCAGACCGAATCGCCCATCTTTCCCGCGCCGATCAACATGACCGTCTTGTCTTCCAGACGATCGAAAATACGCTTCGCCAGCTCCACCGCCACGGAGCTTACCGAGACCACGCGGCTGGCGATGCCGGTTTCCGTCCGTACCCGCTTCGCCACCGAAAACGAGCGGTGAAAAAGCCGGTGCAGGACCATCCCGACGCTGCCGGCCTCTTTAGCGGCGATGTAATAATCTTTGAGCTGGCCCAGAATCTGCGGCTCGCCCACGACCATGGAATCCAGACTGGACGCGACGCGAAACAGATGGCGCACCGCCTCGCCGCCGCCGTACGCGTAGAGATGATCTTCCAGGTTGCTTTGGCCGGCGGCGGCTTCCCGCTCCAACAAAAACTTCTTGATCTCCCGAAACGCCGCTTCCCTGTCGAACGTCGCCGCGACCACTTCCACCCGATTGCAGGTGGAGAGCACCGCTCCCTCGTGCACCGACCCCAAGGCGCGGAGACATCGGAGCGTCTCGCCCAAAAGGGACTGATCGAATGCGATTCGCTCGCGCATCTCCACGGGAGCGGTGCGGTGATTAAGTCCGACGATGACAATCTCTTTGTTCACGTATTACTCGAAGCTGCCCATGTGCCTGCCGGGAAACAGCGCGTCGCCCCAGAGAAAATAGCCGAACCAAACGACAAATCCAAAAATCGTCAACAACGCCGCCCTTCGACCGCGCCAGCCCGCGGTGATTCGTCCTTGAAGCAGCGAGCCGTAAACCAGCCATGTGATCGTGGAGGAGATCTGGCGCGGGTCCCACGACCAGTAATTCCCCCAGTAGACGCCGGCCCATAGGCTGCCGGTAAGAATTCCCAGCGTCATCAAGGGAAATCCCCAAACGAGGAATATGTAGTTCAGCCGGTCCAGCCGTTCCAGCGAAGGGAGCGGCTTATGGAGCGCCGTCGTCCTCTTGCTCTTAAGCCGCGATTCCTGGACGAGGTACATCACGCTCACGGCAAAAGCCAGGGCGAATACCGCGTTGCCGAGAAACGCAAGCGTGACGTGAACCGGCAGCCAGTAGGTTTTAAGTCCGGGCGGAAGCTCTCCGCCCCCGGCCCCGAATGCGATTCCGGCGAGCGACATGAGCAACGCCAAAGGCGCCACGAAACAACCGAGGATCGTCAAGCGATATTTGAGCTGGACCAATAAATAGACTCCGACGATGACCCAACTGTAAACGGCAAACGCCTCGTGCAACTCCGTAACAGGAGGAAAACCTTTTTGTGAGATCTGTATGCCCAACGCGGCCGTGTGCAATAAAAATCCGGCGAGCAGAATCAGCGGGGAAGCCCGCGAGAAAAGATCCTTGAGGAGCACGACATAAAGGATGAACGTGCCCGTGGCGATCAGATACAACAGCGCCGTCGCCTTGAGGAGAACGATATCCATAAGAGTAGGGTATTATACCCTAAGCCCAGGTGGGCTCAAACTCTTTGTCGGTGCAGGAGAAAGTGGCGATTTCCCGGAATTGTTCTAGAGCGGCTTCGAGGTCGTTGACGATCTCCTGGGCGAGAACGTCGGGATCGGGAAGATTGTCGGAGACTTCGAGGCTCTCGTCTCTAAGCCAGAAGATGTCGAGACTGACTTTGTCGCAGTTGATTAGCGACTCGCAATTTAGAAGCCTCGAAAAGGTTCGCGTCTCCTTTTCTAATCCTTGAATTGATCGACGCTTCAGTGAAGCCTTGGTAAATAGGATTGTAGGAGAATTCAATCCAATTAAAGGGTTAACACCTGATCTCAGCCGCCGGCTTTAGCCGATCGGCTGAAGCATCTGGTTACCGGCATGGAAGTATTTTTATCGAAGCCAACTCAACCTAGGATCTAGAAAGACGCTATGGAAAGATTTCTACAGAACAGGTCCCAAAAATAATCAGTGGCCGTCTTTCTTAAACTGCAGTATCACTTCCCCGGGGAACTCCTGCAGCAGCTTCTTAATCGCAGCCCCCAACTCCCTGTGCGTAAACGGTTTGGCGATATAACCTTGACATCCGCTTCCTAAACATTTTTCCCTGTCTCCCGGCAAGGCGTTTACGGTAGCTGCCAATATAGGGATGCCTTTAGTCTTTGGATCATTCCGTATCAGAGAGGCCGCTTGGAGTCCGTTCATTTTAGGCAGGCGGATATCCATGACAATCAGGTCAGGAAGTTCAGAGATAGCCATCTCTACGGCCTCCACGCCATTTTTCGCCACTGTGACCTCGTAACCAAGAGACTCCAGCTCCAGCTGCATCACATCAATTGTGTCTGGATTGTCCTCCACTAAAAGAATCCGTTCGTGCATGAACACCTCTAAATAAAATCCCACGTACAAGTTTGGAAACAAGCAGCAGTGCCCGATGGCTAGCCCGTTGCGCGTCTTACCTCAGTAACTCCCCGCTCAACTTCTTCAACGGTCTCCACTGGCAGGCGAACGGTGAAAGCAGACCCCTTGCCGGGTTCGCTTTCCACCTCAACTGTCCCTCCCAGTACGTCGGTAAACTTCTTAACAATATAAAGCCCCATACCCACCCCACCGTAGCGTCTTGTCTCCGAGCTATCTACTTGACGAAACCGCTCAAAGATCAACGGCAGTGCTTCTTCTGGAATGCCTACTCCCGTGTCTGCAACTTTGAACTCTAGGACTCCTGCTCCTGAAAGATACTTGACTGTTACAGCAACATGACCCTCAGCGGTAAATTTTATGGCATTATTAATAAGATTCTGAAGGATATGTCTGAGCTTCTCCCTGTCGATTTTCACAACCGGCAAGTCGCGGGAATAGTCCCAAATGAGGCGAACCTTTTCATTCAAGGGGATCTCGGAATCCGATCTGAGATCGTCTAGGAACTCACGGAGATTAACCTCAGAACTCTCTACCTTCACCGCCTTAGCCTCGATGCTGGTCGTCTCCAATATCTCGTTGATCATCTTCAATAGGTTCTCCGAGCGGCTTATCACTTTGCTCAAAGCCTCCACCTGCTTCTGGTTAATCTCCCCTAACATTCCATCCTTGATCATACCCGTATAGCCCATGATCACGTTCAGCGGTGTTCTGAGCTCGTGCGACATGACGCTTAAAAATTCATCTTTCACCTTGTTTGCCTTCTCTAGAGCATCCCTAGAGGCTTTGAGACTATCGAAGAGATCCCGGTTCTCTAACGCTATACCCATCTGGCGCACGATGGCCATCAGATGCTCTTCTTGACTCTCGTCGAAGTGACCCACCTCACGGCTGGCCAGGTGAATAATTCCCCGAATCTCGTTGCGTACTTTCAAGGGAAGAAACGCGCAGGAGCGAAGACCCGCTTTAAGCTGGACCTTCCCTGTCAAGCGAGGGTCGGATGCGATATCGGCTGCGATGATGGGTTCGTCCGTCTCAAACACCTGAGCTACCGCGCTGCTGGCGTCCGTCATAGCCGTCGTGCCCAGGTAGAAATCCGGAAAGCCCCGCTGAGTGGCTAGGATGAAATTCCCTGTGGAATTGTCGCGCAGACGGATCAAAGCCGCGTCGGCCCCGGTTGCCGCTCTAAGCCTTTCAATGATTCCGTCCATAATCCCATTGATGGATTCTGCTGGACCTAAGGGAGTGAGCGCCGTATAAAGACCGGAGAGTTCTTTCAACGACCTTTCGAGGCGTTGGTTCACCGCTTCTAGTTTTTCCTTAGCAGCTCTAATTTCCTCGTAGAACTGAGAATTGTAGATCGCTATAGCTGCTTGGCCTGCCAGGCTGGTGAGAAATTCGATTTCTTCGTTGGTAAATTCATGCTCCTCTTTTGTAAAGAAGCTGAGAACTCCCAGAACCTCGCCCTTAGCGGTCAAGGGAACCCTCAGCAAGGAAACCAATCCATATTTACGGACAAACTTAGAAGATAGTGACCGTGGATCTGTTTGAACATTCCGGATTACCAGAGGAACGTTGTTTTCCGGCAACATTCTGGTAATCCCACCTCTGGATCTCGCGGTCATTTCTTTCCATTCCTTTTCATCGACATTCCTACAGGCAAAGGATTCCAACTCGCCGGTTTCTCTGTTTAACAATCTGACCGTGGTAACGGCATACGGGAGAAAACGGTCAATCTTATCAAGCAGGACATCCAAGACGGTGCGGAGATCCAGAGTTGAGGCAATGGCCACATCGATCTCGTGCAGAGCTTTCAGCTGCTGGTGGCGCCTTTCAAGCGACTCGGCCATTGCATCAAAAGAGCGGGCCAATTGTCCGAGTTCTCCCTTATCGTAAGATCCTCCAGCGCGCGCACCGAGGTCACCTGCAGAAAGTCTTTTTGTCGCATTGACTAAAACATTGATCCGCCGAAGCACGAATATATCGCTGCCAGTCCATGCAAAAGCCAGCATGAGGACAACAACGAGTCCAAGTCCTGCAAGGTTCACGGCAACTATCCGGTCGACGTCCGCAAACGCCTGTTTTTTAGGTATACCTGCCCAGACATATACCGTCCCGCTCTTAGGCATGCCGCGGAGCGAAGTAAACGCATAGAGACATGGGACTCCATCTAACCCAGCCGCCTCAGTTGTGCCTTCGCGTCCAGCCAAGACGGTCTTAACAATAGAGGCCTCAGGCGCACTCTTTCCGGTTAAATTCTCCGGATCGGGATCGCGAGCTAAGATCACACCCTTACGGTCGATCACAGTGACACTCGATCCCTCGGGTAACCGCGCTTCAGCTACGATTCGATGGAACCACGACAAATTCAGCCCAATAACCAGAACCGCGCGCACATGACCTCTTGCATCAAGAGAAGGATAGGAAAGCGTGATAATGGGCTTCTTGCTGAAGCGGCCGATTATAAACTCGCTTACTGTGAAGTCTCGCATTTTAAGGACTTGTTGAAAATATGGCCGGTCTGAAAAGTTAACAGGTTGAGCGCCGGGAGTACCGCTGCAGAATACATCGCCGTTCGGTTTCGCCGCTGCAATCGTCGTAAATACCTTAAACTTCCCTATGAGGTCGGAGAAGAGATTGCTACAGCCGTTGCTATCGTATTTGAGAACTTGAGGAAGCTTTGCCAGAGCCACCAGGAGCTGATGCCCTGACTCAATTAGTCGTTCATGTTCGGCTGAGAGCGCTCGAATCAGTTTTAGCGAGTCCTCTTGTGCGTCGTGGGCAGCCTGCTCCCGTTGTTTTGATGCCGTGTAATGGATCAGCCCTAATGCCGGGACAACGGAAACGAGAACGAGAAGCAACAAACGGACACGAAGACTTGAAAAGGAAAATCGCGTCATCGAACTTGCCTTAAGCCTTGAAAAGGAAATCCTCTTTGGCCTCAATCCATTTTTTAAATTGACTTTCTCGAATGCGCCACTGGCCTCCGACTTTTATTGCCGGCACTTTCTTCTGATGAATCATTCTAAAAACGGTTCGCTTGGAAATCTGAAGCATCCGTGCCGCTTCTTTGAGGGTTAGAAACTCAAGCTCGGAAGAAACGCTAGACATAAAGACAATTCCCCGGCGATATCTAGCAGCAAACAGCATACCGGAGACGACAAAAAGCGTATAACCTGTTGTTTCTATTTAAGATTGTGAACCAGAGCAAGAAACAGCTCGTCCCTGGGGAGTGACAAAACTTGCCAAGCGTTCACAAAAAGGGGAACTTTTGGTTACCTTGGGATATCCTTTGGTTTCTTTGACAAGACGAGGATCAATTTGACCAAAATTAAGGTCTGTATGCGTTGCGTAGAAAAATAGAAGAGTCAAAGGTCGTTGAGCGATACCTTCGTCTGTTTGAAGAAATTACCTGGTTTATGGTGCTGCCTCGCAAGCATCGTGCAGAACGTGAAACCAAAACGCTAAGTCTCCCGGAACACGATGCCAACCAGGAATGAATGAAAACGGCTAACCAACGTAGGAAAGGTTTATCGCCGTCTAAGATCGGATTGAACGACGCTTCAGTGCAATCAACTCGGTATCTAGATCCGCGAGGATTGGTGGAATTGTTCCAGAGCGGCTTCGAGGTCTTCGAAGATCTCCTGGGCGAGAACGTCGGGATCGGGAAGATTGTCGGAGACTTCGAGGCTCTCGTCTCTAAGCCAGAAAATATCGAGGCTGGCCTTGTCGCGGTTGATGAGCGATTTGTAATTTAGAAGCCTTGGGGAAATAGGATTGTAGGAGAATTCAATTCAATCCTGACATCGCCGCGTGGTTACTTGATTACCCTGTCCGCCCTTGCCGACTTAGCCAATTGCGGGCAAAAAAAAACCGGGGCGAACGCGCTTCGGCGTCCGCCCCGGCATACGAAACGACGGCAGTTAATCGCCGAAACTTACCACGAAGATTCCGGTTAACAGCGGTGTTAACGTATCAGGATGTAGAAAAACATTGACCGTATCCCCTGCCGCCACGACGGGAAACGCGGGTGTGACGAGGTCAGGCAGCGTGCAGCCGCCGACTTTTGCGGTCAGTGTCGCAGGGGTCGGCGGGGACTTTTCGCCGACATTGACGCCGTACTCGCCATCCACTCCCGCCGGCACCAGCGGATTGGATTGATATTCGAACTCGAACTCTTTAATCACCAGCGAGCAAACGGCGTAATCACTGCCACCGCGAGCCAGGTGCATGTCATACACGTCGTCCTGAGCTGTAACCAAATCCGTCAAAATTGGACATTCCACCTCGCCCGTGAATGTTTCCGCCGCGGCTAAGGTGATGTTGTTGACCTTCTTCGTATACTTGGCCCCACCCTCACATTCGCCGGGTGCGCCCAAAGGCGGAGCGAGCTTCGCCTTGAAATGGGTTACCGTGAAGCTGCTTTGACCCTTGGCAAAACTCACCGCGGTGAGCGCCACCTGCGAAGCGAACATTACCGCTAAAAACACCGTCATTGCCTTACCTGTCATATCTTTTCCTCCTTGTCCCTTTTTCAGGGTTATTTTTTGATGAAACCTGTCAAAGCAATTCACGTACCACTACAACTGAGCATGGATAACCTTGGTATCCGAGCGAAAACGGGTAGACACGTGGTGCCATGTTTTCCCGGCGACATCGACGCACTTGGGTCGAAAAAGCGCAGAGGCCGTCTCGCACCTGTACAATAAACGTTACTTCTACAAAGAACGTTACTTCGACCGATAGCATCCGACCTTCCTGACCGAAACAGCGACCAGGGAGCGCGCAGACTCCTACACATGTCCGAAGGGTTATTCAGACATAAGAAAGGTTCGCGTCTCCTTTTCTACTCCCTGAATTGATTCGACGCTTCAGTGAAGCCTTGGAAAATAGGATTGTAGGAGAATTCAGTTCAATCCTGCGATTGAGCGTCGTAACCACCAGCGGAGAGCGCCCGGCCACTTGATCGCCTCATCCGCGCGATATAGAAGGGACGGTGGGTGGCTAACCCTTAGCCGTACGGAACTCCCATCCGCAAACAAACCGCCGGTTTATCCTGGCGCATAAGGAGAATAAGCATGAAGCAGGACGCTCGAAAAGATTTGTGGAGGCGCAAGAGAAAAAAGAAGCGCCTTGCTATGAAGAAGTACGTAGCGAAGAAGAAATCAAAGGGTGTGGTAGCGTGAAAATCCCAGGATTGAGTCGAAATTAGTTTTTTTCATCGCCTGCTCTTTTCCACCAGTCACGCATCCGTTCCAGGGCCGTGTGAATATCGCGAGCCGGGAGGTCGTTAACGATAAACTTCCTCATGGCTCCCAATATCGAGCAGAATAATTTGCTTCTTTGGTGTCCTAAGCATCAGGGTGACACGGTAGGCGTGAGTCAAACTTACCGCGTGCAGACCTTCCAAAGATCCCTTGAGTGCATGCAACCGCAGGTGAGGTTGGAAAGGATCCGCTTCAAGGTCACGAAAGATTTTCCCTAGCTGTTTATTAAGTTCGGGGTGGGCACGACTAAATTTGGCTACGCTGCGGTCAAAGTGATGGGTCGTGACCAGCGCGTACATCAGTCTTCCAGACCGAGCTCCTCAATCAGCCTCTTGGCAGTGACGCGACGCACTCGTTTGGCCTTGACATCCTGGAGCGAGGCTTTGATTCTGGCTACGTAGGCTTCTTCCTGGGCTTCTACTAACTCGCGGTAATGTTCTTCATCCAAGACGACAAACGTCGGCTGGTCGTTTTTGATGATGTGAACGGGACCTTCTTTGAGCGCATCTTCGACTGCCTGTATGCCCCGCCGTTTAATCTCTCTGGCCGCTATGGTCTTCATTTCGGGTCTCCATTCAGTACTAAAAATGGTACTCTATACAGTCTTCAATTGCAAGGTTCCTTTAAGTCTGCGCTGCTTCGATCCTTCGCGCACGATCACAGACACCATCCGGCTCGGCGGGATGTTGATCGGGATCGAACCGCAACCTGATCTCGCGGAACTCTTTGAACTGTGAAAAACGGCCGCACATTTAAAGTCCCTGCGTCTGGTTACTAAACAGCCGTCAAGATAATTTGTCCCCTTTTAAGATGTTCGTCAAACCCGGGCCAGCTCAATTGTATTTATTTCCTTGGCGTTGTATGGATCAGGCGAAAGAAGGGAGGAGTCAAATGACTATCGGAGCAATATCGATCGGAATCGTTCTGTTGGCAATCTGGCTTATCCTCACTGGCCTTTCATCCCTGATGCGCTTGGGAATCCCCTCTCAGGCGATGGGGATTCTGGCGCTATTAGCAGGGATCCTGCTGTTAGTCGGAAGATAGCTTTGGGTCGAAGAGGGGCCGGGACCAGCTATCAACTCTTTTCGGGCTCTAGGCTTTCTTTTCCTAAGTCATTCGCGATTTCACGGAATTGTTCGAGGGCGGCTTCGAGGTCTTCGACCCCTCGACGCGTTCTACGGGCCGCCCGTAGGTCCTGGCTCGGGGTCGTCCTGAGCGAGGCTGAGCGAGTCGAAGGACGACGATTTCCTGGAAGAGAACGTTGGGATCGGGAAGATTGTCGGAGTCTTCCAGGCTCTCGTCTCTGAGCCAGGAAGATAGCGTTAGTTCTCACCAAAGCCTTCCCTCCCCGCTTTTTCGAAAATGCGTCTTACCTTACGGGCATTTGATGGAGACGGCTCTTTCTTTTTTTCCAGATCGTGCGCAGCCCAATAGAGAATCTTGCGGTCGGCTTCTTGCAGCTTGCCGTTTTTTGATGCCCACGTGCGCAATCGGCGAAAAGTGCCAGGTCCTTTCTTGATCATCCACTCTACGTCATCATCGGTCGGCGGAGGGGAAGAGGGGTTGTCGTGTGGGCGAGTAAAGCCATCATGTGCAAATGAACTAGCGTGTGGCTTCAACGTCTCACCGTCAGCCTTTGGCTTTGGCCTGCTGTCATTATTCTCCGTAAAATTGTTTGCGCTTTCGCGAGGATTTTCATCCGGACTGGGAGATTCTTCCGGTTGCCATTGTCTCCGTAGTTCCTCTGCCCGTCGGATGATACGCTCCCTGAGTTCGTTGCTTCCTGTCTCAGGACTTTCTTCAGCGGAAATTTTGTTTTCTGGCAGGATTCCAAGAGCCTCTAACCTATGGAACACCGGCTCCAACGCTCGGTCCTCGTCGCGGAAGAAAAGGCTGCCGCGAATCCGCTCAAACGTCCAACCAAGTCTTATGAGAATTGCTTCCCGTTCAAGATCCTCTTGGAGTCTTTCGGGGCCGTGGAACTGCTCCCCGTCGCATTCGATCGCCAACCGTCGTCCATTTCCGACGACAACCAAGTCGATGTAGTACGCGCCTGCTTGATGTTGGGGAATGACATTGTAGCCGCGTTCCATTAGACGGCGTAGAACGGCCCCTTCAAACACCTTGGAACGCGGATCGACCTTCGCGAGACGCTCCAGTAACTCGCGCTCCCATGCTTCCGGGTCGAGAGAATGCTCGATAAGTCGGCGGCGATAATCTCCAGCTTGCAGGTCAGTTTCGTGATTGAGGCTGTGAACGACCCACATCTGGTTTCGTGCTCGGCTTGCAGCAACATTGAAGCGCTTTTTAAAAATCCTCTTCGACCCTTCTTGGCGCATCGGCAGCGGCGGCTGCTCAGGTGGAGAGTCTACCACTGACAAGAACATGACATCGCGTTCGTCGCCCTGGAACTGTGCCGAATCTCCACAAAGGATTTGCCTCCGCCGATACTCGGCGGGTTCCACCCGTTGCCGCAACACACTGTCTACTTTCAAAGCCTGCTTATTCCCTACAAGTGATATCACGCCGAAAGTCGTGGGCTTGCCCTCGTCGTTCTTTGCATACTCCGGTTGCTCAATGGCGGCACAAATCAGCGACGCGATGGTTTCGGCCTCCACCTCATTCACGTTGTCCCCACGCTCGTGTCCGGTCTGAACTCGGTAGTGAACTACGTGCGGATTAAGCGGAACTGAGGATGCCTCGCGGAGCGGTTTGATTTCGCCTTTGTAAGAGAGATCGTTGCTAAAGGCGATGATGTCGGGCGCACAGCGGAAGTGTTCGGTCAGCCGAATCACGCTGCCGAATGACGGCTCGGCCAATTCGTAAACTGAAGTTTCGCCATCATAAGCCAAGTGGCCCGGCACACCTGATAAGTAGGTGTTGATAAGTTTCAGAACTTCGGTCTTGTCCTGAAAAACCGTTGGTGTAACTTGCTCCTTGTCGCCAACCACGACTACCTGACATCCAAGATACAGAGCAAACAATGCTGTCGGATCGCACTGGCTCGCTTCATCAATGATCACGACGTTAAAACGAGTGTTGCGTGGGTCAAAAGTCTCTGCCACCTCGGCAAGCGGCATGATCCACACCGGAACGGCTTGCTTCGCCAGTTCCATCTCTTTTCGCGCTGCTTGGAGGAAGTGTTGATCGAGGACACCCTTCCGGCTCTTTGTCAGCTTATCACGGTACAATGCGTAATGTCCGAGCGCACGCCGCTGTTCTGACGTGACCTGACGGATTTGGTTCATCCACGTTTGCTTTTCGACAAGGTGCGCGGTGACGTCAAGAAGTTGTTGGCAGAGAGCTTCAATGCGTTGCTGCAATTGGTCGAGCGACACGCTCGCCCGTTTTTCTAACTCATCATGAAGCTGCCGCCATTCCCAAGCGGAGTAGGGGTCGCCCGGTGGCTGCGGCTTACTATGTTGTACCAGTCGATTCTCAATCGCCGACGCCCAAGCGGGTGCCGAGCAAGCGAGACGAGCCAAAAATTCGCGCCGGTTTACCAAGTCCAATTCCAAGTTCTTTAATCGTAAAAGTTCTTCGTATGCCGATTGATAGTCTAGGGGCGACGCATCGAGCATGGCTTGGCGCAACCGCTGGGTCGCTTGTGCTTCGGACTGACCTAACTCTGGTACCGTCTCATACCATGCACGCAATTTTGCCAGAAGTCGCTTATGACGAAGCCAACCGGTCCGCGATTGAAGAATCGGGCCGAGGTCGCCGAGAACCGCACGACGGATCCGGCGAAGCTCCGCGTTCTCTCCCGCCTCTGGTGCAGTTGAGTCTAGGAATACAGACCATTGAAAGCCGAGGCGCTGAAACTCATCTTCGAGCGGTTGCCATGTAACGACGTGCCATTCCAAACAATCTTGGATTTGCGGCACATACTGTTTACAGACCTGCTCTGGCTTTTCGCCCAGTTCGGAACACGCGAGAGCACCCTGACGAGCCATCAGTTGTTCCCAGCGTGCAACCAGCTCTAAGCGAAGCTGACTCATCCGCAGCCGTGCGCGTACTGCACGCAAGTGAGTCGAATTGTTCAACTCGAAAGACCGGTTGCCAACACGAGTTTTTTCTTTGAACGCAAACCAATGGCGTTTGCTCAGCTTCGCGACCAGACCAAATGACTTACCGGCTTCGTGATGTTGAATGATCTCGTCAACGAGCGCCAACAGTTCATGCGGAGGGCGTGGGTCGGAAACTTCCGGGCCGTGTTGTATGACCAGAGCATAACACTCCCCCACCTCACGCCAAGTGGACTCAATCAATTCCGCCAGCCATTCCCAAAGACGGCGGGCCTGCTCGCCGTCTCGCCCTGCTTGAATAGCGTCCAGTTGCCAAGGGGCGCTATCGCGGAGAAAATCTATCGTCTTGCTAGCCAGCTCTAACATACGGTCAAACTCGGCTAAGTCGTTCGGTTCCCGCGTAGAGTCCCAAAGCTCCTCGCGCAGGCGAAGGTTCTGGCCAGCCAACACAGTCATTTCCTCAACGGCGCTCCGAAATTCATTCGGCGTCGGCAATGTACTCAGGTCTGGCCGACTACGTGCCAATTCGCGTTCGTCAGCAAGAGCGACGCGAGCGTTGGTTTGGTAAAGCGCTACCACTTCCGCGTGGGATAGAGGCAGAGATTCGCCGAGATTCACCGGGCTGGGAATCCAGTCATCTTTGTCGGTCCCTTGCTTCACGTGCTTGGCCGCGTCAATAGGGCGAGTTGATTTTCCGCCGAAGACCACATCCCGCACTTCATCTTGTCTTGCATCGAGAAGTCGCTTACGCGCGTCACGCAGCGCTTCAAGGATACGCGTTCGCTCTCCACGTAATCGCTGTGCGTCTCGTTCGAGAAGACGGTCATCGTCGCCCAGGCGAACGTGAATCTTCTGCACCGACGCTTGAAGCTCTTCCTGACTCTGCTTGTCGTTATGAAGAACACTGATACAAAGCGGCTGAAGTGGCTCGACGACTTTCTCCCTAAGTACGCGCAACGCTTTGGGTGTATGGGCGGTGACGAGCACGCGCTTGCCCTGCGCTAACAAATGGCCGAGAAGATTCGCAATGGTGTGCGTTTTTCCAGTGCCGGGCGGCCCTTGCACGAGGACACAATCCCTACGAGCGAGCTGTTTGGCAATTTCAAGCTGCTCGCGATTGGCAGTCTTGCTCAAGAGAACATCGTCATCCTCGTTCCCGAACGAAAGCCCGCCGGAGTGAGATTCCTCCTGAGCGACAAGCCTCTCCTCCAGCCCAAGGATTTGAAGCAGCGAAGGCGGAAAAACATCACGGCTTGCGATATCCTCCAGCACCAAATCAAAGACATTACCCCGTCCAGTTCGCCGTGCCCGCATGAAAATCACCGGCTGGCGCATCATAACCGGGCCGCTCTGCTCTTGGTTGGCTTTCTGCTGATTAAAGAAGGATAAGTCAGGCTGCGACGATGACACCACACTTTTACTAGCGGGCGCCAGGCCACTCTCAACGACTGTGCCGCCTGTTGGGAAAAGTCCTTGGACCAGCCGTCGAAGGAAACCGTCAGTGTCCTCGGCTCCGAGGGGCGCAAATTCCGCTTTTTTCTGCTCGTCCGCACATCTGGCAAGTTGCGAATGGTTTACTCCGGGAATGGCGCGAAGAAATTCCATGTAAAGTTCCGGAAGCTGATCACGCTTTCGGAAAATAAACTGTGGCTGCCGCTTTTCCGGATAGAATTCCAATTCCAGCTTTTGTAACAGGACGGGATGTCGGAAGTCGCCGGCCGGATCCGAACAATAGAAAAGACCATCGCCAACTAGCAGTTCAATCTTCTCGCCTTCTCGCTCTAGGACGCCATACCATTCATAAACGGTTTCAAAGAGAGTCAGAGTTTCTCTCGCCGGGCGCTCGTTTATTACCCACTGCTCGCGTTGCTGCTGCCATGTGTGAAAAACCGACAACCGACCAGCATCTGATTCAAACTGTTCAATACGTGTATTCCCGTCTTCGCCGATAACATTGCGCGTTGACTGGACCTCTAATTTTCCAGGATGCTCCTGCCAACCTGGTTTGAGCCAAGCGAGCAAAGCTGGAGGGGGTGACGGACACTTCGTAATGGAGGGACGACTCAAATGCAGCACGATATCTTTATCGTCCGTGTCATCGCTAGATTTACCCATATCCCAATGCAGCTCCACGGAAGAATGGGAAGGTAAGTCTTTCAGCCACAAGAAGTACGGCTGTTGAGTGATATTCCGAACTGGCGGATAGCGAAGATCTGTGTAGGCTTTAAGGAATTCAAAAAGCTTTCTCAATCGGTCGCGTGCAGGTTGCGTGTTTGGCTGGTCGCTCATATCGCTATTGTGCTGGAAATGTAATTACCCATTCGTTTTTTAGCCTCGATCACTCCCGCCGCGCTGCCGTTCACGTAGAGAAGGTAGTCCGCGAAGCCGTGACCTGTCCTCAACGGAAAGTTACGGATAGCCAAGCCGCAAGAAGCCGAGATATTCGCTTCATTGAGATTGCGAACCTCCCAGCCGGCGCTGGCGAACATGCGGTCGATATTTTCGCGCGCTTGGTCTTCGGGTGTCGGCATATTGGAAACGTCTCTGAAGACGTAATTCTGCCATTTTACGCGAACAGCGGGGAATCTGGCAAGCGGTTTAAATGCAGGTGATAAGGATCGGCAAGCGCCGATTTCTAATCACGCCTTCTTCGGAATCTTGAGCTGCTGGCCGATGGCGAGACGATGGGCGTTGCTCATGCCGTTAGCTTGCTGGATCGAGCCGATCGAGACTCGATAGTTGCGGGCGATCTTGGAGAGGGTTTCGCCGGGGGCGACGTGATGGAGAACCCAATTGAGTGAAGTTTTCGAAGCCGCGACGATGGTGGCCGCGGCGGGCGATGAGCCGACGATTCTTTTATACGCGGCAATGAGACTCTCGAGCTTGTCGGGCGGCGCCTTGACGCGGTAGCCTCCGGGGAGGTCTTTGACCTTGGAGCTCACCGCCGGGTTCCATTCGAGAAATTGCGCGTGGGAAATATCGGTCGGCTTGAGCAAGGCCGTGATCGAGACGTTCCGCCCCACAGTCAGCTCTTCGAGCGTCAACGGAGAGTGATACTCCAGGGTCGGAAAAAATTCTCCGCTTCTCCGCGCCACGTCCACCGCGGCTAAAAACTCCGTGTAGAAGCTCTTGGAAGCAAACCCAAACGACGGGCCCTGGTAGCGCTGAATGATATCGACCAGGTTGCTGGAGCCCACGTCGGAGACGGCCCGCAGCATCCCTTCCCGGCCATGATTATAAGCGGTGAGCGCCAACGGCCAGTTGCCCAGAGCCTCGTAGTTTTGCTTCAAGAACCGCGCGGCGGCGCGGGTCGATTCGATCGGATCTCTCCGCTCGTCCAAGGTGGGACCGACGCGCATGAATTTCTTTCCCGTGGAAGGCATGAACTGCCACATCCCTAAAGCGCCCACACTGGAGCGGGCGTTGAGATTGAAAGAGGATTCCACGAGAGGCAAATACGCGATTTGTTCCGGCACCCCTTCTTCGCGCATGATTTTCTGCATCTGATCGAGATAGCGCCGCGAGAGCGCGAGCCCGGCAGCATAGCGTTCTTTGACGCCTCGCTGCGCCCTTACCCGCTCTTCGGCCACCGCAAACCCTTCCGCCTGGCCGATCGCGTCGATCTCCTGCTTGATGAGCTTGCGCGCGTTGCTGTTGTCGTCGATATTGACGACTTTGTAGATTTTCAGCGGATCTTGCCGGTCGTGAAAGATGACCTCCCCGGTGCCGTAACGCGTGAATACGAGCCGCCAAAATTCCACCGCGTTCTCCAATCCGGGGAGCACGGGGAAAGCATCCTCTTGCGCCGACAACGCGCCGGGCCGCCCAAGGCAGACCGAGAGCGCCAGAGCCGAGAACAGGCAGACGAGCAGTTTTGCGGATCGGTGGTTAGCCATATAAAATTGACGCATTGTACCAAAAGAGCTATGGTGCTGTCAAAGTACATTCCTCGTAAAGTGAATCTTAAAATCCCCTTCCTCCTTATTTTCCTTTGCCCGGCGGCGCTTTTGTGCGCCTGCCGCAGGTCCGCAGAATCCGAGCGGCTCCCCAATACCCTGGTCGTAGCCCTGGAGAGCGGCCCGACCCACCTCGACCCGCGCTATGCGATGGACGCGGATTCGGAGCGCATCAGCGCGCTCATCTTCAATTCCCTCGTCAGGCCCGATAAAAACTCCCGCCTTGAACTTGAGCTGGCCGAAAGCTGGCAGGCGATCGACGAGCGCACCTACGTCTTTCAAATACGAAAGGGAGTCTCTTTTCACAACGGCAAACCTCTTACGGCGGCGGACGTGAAATACACTTACGAATCCGTGCTCGATCCAACCAACCGTTCTCCCAAGCGCGGCGCGTTTAGGTTTCTCGAAGGCGTGGACCAGCTCGGCCCGTATGAGGTGCGCTTTCGCCTGGCGATTCCTTTCGCGCCTTTTATGGAAGAGCTCACTTTAGGCATAGTCCCGGAAGCGACCGCGGCGGATGGCGCAGCCGGCGGATGGACTTTAATCGGTTCGGGCCCGTTCAAGCTGGCGGAATTCTCTCCGGGGGAAAGAGTCGTTCTCAAAGCCAACGCTTCCTATTGGGAGGGAGCGCCGCCGCTCTCCGGCATGGTATTCAAGATCATCCCCGACGCCATCGTGCGCGTGCTGGAATTTAGAAAAGGCACCGTCGATTTTATCCAGAACTACTTCGAGCCCGACATGCTTTCGTGGATGAAAAAAAATACCCGGGCCGCGATCTTGAGCGAGCAAGGAAATATTTTCCAGTACATCGCGATGAATCTCGATCACCCTATTTTGAGACGGCGGGAGGTCCGCGAGGCGATCGGCCATGCGATCGATCGCGAGGCGATCATCCGCAACATCCTCAAGGGCCTGGCCATTCCCGCGACCGGCCTGCTCTCGCCCGAGCATTGGGCCTACGAGCCCGGCGTCAAACGTCTCGAATACAATCCCGAAGAAGCCAAGAGGCTGTTGGACCAGGCCGGCTTTCCCGATCCCGACGGCGACGGCCCGCTCGCGCGCTTCAAGCTCTCTTACAAGACCACCACGCTTGACCTGAGAAAGAGAATCGCCGAGGCGTTGAAAGAGCAGCTCGCGCGGGTCGGCATCGAGTTGGAAGTGCGCGCGTTCGAATGGGGAACTTTTTACGGCGACATCGGCAAGGGCAACTTTCACACCTATTCGCTCGACTGGGTCGGCACGAAGGACCCCGACATTTACTACGATCTGTTCCATTCGAGCAGCGTGCCTCCCAACGGGCGCAATCGTGGCCGCTACCGCAATCAGGAATTGGACGCGTTGCTGGAGCGCGGGAGGCGGACTACGATCCTGGACGAGCGCAAACGCATCTACGGCCGGGTGCAAGAGATTCTCGCGGACGATCTGCCGTACATCCCGCTCTGGTGGGGAAAGAACGTCGCCGTCATGCAGCCCGCCGTCCGGAACTTCGATCTTTATCCGGACGGCAAGTTGATCTCGCTTAAGAAGGTCTCGTTATCTTCTGCGAAGCCCGCGTCGTGAAGCGCTACCTGCTCCATCGCCTGCTTTTGCTTTTCCCCACGCTGCTCGGGACGGTGACGGTGGTATTTCTCCTGATCCACGCGGTCCCCGGCGATCCCGTGGAGGTGATGTTGGGAGAAACTGCGGCCAGCGTCGACAAAGAGTCGCTGCGCCGGGAGCTGGGATTGGATCAGCCGCTCGCGCGCCAATACCTCCATTTTCTGGCCGGACTCGCTACGGCGGATCTTGGACGATCGCTTTATAACCAGGCGACCGTGAGCAAATTAATTTTGAGGCGCCTGCCCGCCACTCTCGAGCTGACGCTTGGCGCCATGACCGTCGCGTTTCTGCTGGCTTTTCCTCTGGGAATTTTAGCAGCGGCGCGGCGCGACTCCTGGATCGATCGCGGCGCGCTCTTCTTTTCGCTTTTCGGCATGGCGATGCCGAACTTCTGGCTGGGCCCGCTGCTGATGATTTTTTTCTCGATCGAGCTGGGCTGGTTGCCGGTCTCCGGCCGCGGCGGCGTCGCTCATCTGATCCTCCCCGCACTGACGCTCGGCATGGCGATGGCGGCAATTCTAACCCGTATGATCCGCTCGGGCTTGCTCCGGACGATCCACGAAGATTATATCCGAACGGCGCGCGCCAAAGGCTTGAGCGAGCGCCGCATCTGGCTCAAGCACGCGCTCATGAACTCGCTCATCTCCGTCATCACCATCGTCGGACTCCAGTTCGGCTCGCTGCTCGCCGGCTCGATCATCACGGAGTCGATTTTCAGTTGGCCGGGAATCGGCCGGCTCACGCTGCTGGCGATCCAGACGCGCGACTATCCTCTCGTCCAGGGTTGCGTTCTCGTGATCGCCGTTGCTTACCTGGCCGTCAATCTGCTCGCGGATATCTGTTATCGTCTGGCGGACCCGAGAATCGCCTATGACAAGTAGAGCGATTGTTTTCATCGGCGCCGCGATTCTCATCGCTCTCGTCTGCATGGCGGCGCTCGCGCCGGCTATAGCGCCGTACAATCCGAGCGAACAAAATTTAGAAAACGATCTCACCGGCTCGTCGCGAGATCATCCGCTGGGCACCGACAAACTCGGCCGCGACGTGCTGAGCCGCATCATCTATGGCAGCCGCATCTCGCTCATGGTCGGAACCACCACGGTGACAATTTCACTCTTGATCGGATTGATGGTCGGTTCCGTGTCCGGTTACTTCGGCGGCTGGGTGGACCAATCGCTCATGCGCCTCGTGGACGTGCTGCTGGCGTTTCCCGGCATCCTGCTCGCCATCGCGTTTACCGCCGTCCTCGGTCCGGGCTTGGACCACGTCGTCCTGGCGCTGAGCCTGATCGGCTGGACCGGCTACGCCCGTCTCGTGCGCGGCGAAATCCTGGCGCTGAGAGAAAAGGAATTCATCCAGGCGGCGCTGGCTCTCGGCGCCTCGCCAGCGCGCGTCATCGGGCTTCA
>JBGQBP010000002.1:0-47954 GCA_041494945.1 Binatia bacterium
CTCGGTGGCGTCGAGACGACGACCGTGCCTTCCTTTTTGGCCGCTTCGACAATTTTTTCCCACTCGGCCGGCGCGCCGGGTTTGCCCGTCTGCGCCGATGCGGTCGCGACCAGCAGAAAAATGCTTGCGACCATCCAACCACGAGTCAGGTTTGCTCTCATGTCCACTCCTGACGATCGATTCACTTCTTCAGCGCGTGGCCGTACTTCTGCAAAACCTTTTCCTTGAGCTCTTTGCTTGCGCCGGAGACCGGCGGAAAATCTTTCATCCATTCGTACGGGCGGCAGGCGTCGATGATGGCGCGCGAGCTGAAACCTTTTTCCGCGCGCGGGATGATGGGATCGAGCGGCCCGCTCCAGCAGCGGCGCACGATGTCGATCGATTTTTCCGGATCGACGCGCGTACAGATAGCCCAGAGAACGTCGTTGATGTCGGAAACGTCGATGTCTTCATCGACGACGACGGAATAGCGGCTCAAGTACGCGCCGGTCTGGCACTGGCCGGCGATGATTGCCGCCTGCTTGGCGTGGCCCGGATAGCGCTGCTTGATCGAGATCGCCGTGAAGAAGCGATTCTGATGACAGGCGACGCCGCGCACGTCCGGCACGCCCGCCTTGTCCAACGAATCCCAGATAAACGCCGCGCGCAGCAACGCGGAGCAACTATCGGCGCCGGCCTGCGGGCGAAACGGCGGCGCGCCGGTGATGATCGGATCGTTGCGGTGCATGAAGGATTGGATTTTCAACACCGGCTCTTTTCTCTCGCCGCTGGCGTAGTAACCGGTCCACTCGCCGAACGGCCCTTCTTCCTTCAACTCCTCGGGCGAGACCTCGCCCTCGATCGCGACTTCCGCTGCGGCCGGAATCGGCAGGCCGGTAAACTCGCCGCGGATCACGTCGATCGGCGCGCCTTTAATGCCGCCGGCGTAGTCCAGCTCCTGAGACCCCCACGGAAGCGCGCGCGCCGCGAGCAGAAAAAGCAGCGGGTCCTCGCCGAAAGCCATCGCCACTTTGAGCGGCTTGCCGCGGTCGAAATTTTTTTGCCGGTGAATGCGCGCGTGCTTGCCCGGCGAGATGTAAAGCGCGAGATGGTCGCGGTCGTGGACCATCACGCGATAGACGCCCATGTTGATCCAGCCCTCGTCCGGGTCTTGCGTGATGACCACGTGCGCCGTGCCGATATAGCGTCCGCCGTCGCGGTCGTGCCAGCGCGGCACCGGCAGCTTCAAGATGTCGATATCTTTTCCGGTAAAAACATTTTCGAGCACCGGACCGTGATCGACGTAGCGCGGCGGAATCAATGTGGGACTGTTGAGACGCCCCTTCCACGCCGCGATGAATTCGTCGCGCGTGATGTCGATCGGCAGATTGGTCGTCAGCGCCGCGCGCTTGAGCGATTCGATCATGCCCACCAGCACGCGGTAGCCCGCGGGATAGTCTTTGATGCGGTCGAACAGCAGGGCCGAGCAGTTTGTGCCGCGTCCCGCCACTTCGGTCAGCGCGCCGATCTCGAGATCCCAATCCACGCCGTCGATGCGCGACAGCTCGCCCATTTGATCGACTTGCTCGATCCATTCGCGTAAATCCGTGTAACTCATTTTATCTCCTTCAATCCAAAAGCTTGCGCGCAAGATCCGCGCCCGGGTCGCGCGACTCGTAAACTTTTTTCTCCGACTGATTTTCCAGCTTGTAATACTGATCTAACGTGATCGCGTCCTTGGCAGCGGTCACGCCGACGGCTTTGAGCGCGCGCGTGTCGACGTCGAGCCGCCGCGTCGCCTGACCCAGCGCCTGCGAAAAAATTTCCTGGCCCTCTTTCCCGAGCAACCAATTGACGAAGACTTTGGTCGCGTTCGGATGCGGCGGGTTCTTGATGATGATCAGGTGGCCGCTGCCGCCGCTCACGTAGATGCCTTCGCGAGGGGTGGGCAGGGGCTTCACCGGCAGACCGGCTTTGACGAACGGAGCGACCGAGTAATAAGTGATCCCGATGACCAGGCTCATCTTTCCCTTGGCGAGATTTTCCGAGAGCAATCGCTGATCGCGCCCCACCTGCAATTTCTGTGCGACGAGCTTTTTCAGATACTCTTCGCCCTTCACGTCCCGCAGGTACGACCACATCGACGCGCCCGAGCCGGGCGTGCGCGGGTCGAGGATGCCGATCTTTGCTTGCCATTTGGGATTGAGAAGATCGTCGAGAGAGCGGATCTCCTCCGGCTTCATGAGATCGGTGTTGTACCAGAGATTCTCGGTCTGATAGGCCTGAAAGGCATAAATGAAGCGCTTCGCGTTGTCGATCCAGATATGTCCGCCCCACCAGTTCTTCGGATCTTTGACCTGCGGCAGCATCATGTACGGCTCGATCGGCTCGATAATATTTTCCGGCAGAACGCCCGTGACGATCGATTCACTGCCGCCGATGTGGACGTCGAAATAGCTGATGCCGGCCTTGCTCTCCTCTATGATTCTTCTTGTGACCGCGGGGCCGCGTGCCGGCACCGATTCGACGGCGATGCCGAAGCGCTTCTTGAAGCCGTCCTCCAACGCTTGTCTGAGCTCGCTCGATGCCGGAATCGAGATGACGATCTTGCCTTCCTTCTTCGCCAGATCGATCGCCCGCTCCCACGCCACTTGCCACGCCGGCTTGGCGGTTTGGGAAAACGGGGCGGAAGTGAAAGCCGCTTCGATCACGATCAAAATTGCCGCGAGGAGAAAAAATCTTTTTGTCATGTAGTCTCTTTCGTTCTACAAACCGCGATAGGCGAGCGGCGGCATCTCCATCGCGACGCCGGTTTTTTTCAGCGCCGCTTCGTAGTCGCGCCGGATCTGAGGGTCCTCGTCCTCATATTCGAGCAAGGTCCCGCCCTCGCGCGTATTGGTGCGCACGCCCTCGCGATTGAGCGCCTTGCCGATGCCGAGAAGATATTTGCCCGACTGCCCGCTATAGCGAAACGCCAGCTGCCGCGCCTTTTCGTTTCCTGTGTTGAAGTGCTGGTGAAACCATCCGGTCGGCGGGCTGACGACGCTGCCTTCGCGCCAATCGACTTTGACGATCTGGCTCTGGCGTTTTGTTTGATAAGGCCGCTCGCCCGTCTCTTGCGGCCACATCAGCGTATAGCCCTCCGAGCGTAGGATTAACAGAATCGCGCCGCCCTGATGGAAATGCGCTTTGTGATAACGGCCGACCGGCCATTCGGCGATGTGTCCCACCAGGGTGCTCCCGCCCATGTCGAAGCTCGTGATGCGCACGCCGGAGCCTTTGGCTTCCGAAGGATCGACGAGCGCGCTGCGCGCGTCGGCGATGAAGTTGGTTTCCCAAGACACGAATCCGCCGCGTTCTTCTCTCTTATTGGCGGTGACGAAATAATCCGTCCTACCGTCGAATCTCTGATCGAAGGCGTAATCGCAGCCGAAGATAAAATTTTCGTCGTGCAATAGATCCATCATCATCGGCGCGCTGGTGACGGAGAGAAGGAGGACGGGCTCCCGGCTGCCGTTATGGAGCCTGTGCCAGCAGTTGAGCGGAACGGCGAACAGGCTCCCTTGCTGCCATTCGAAGTGGAGCTTCGCCTTTTCATTGTTTCCGCTCCAGACCTCGGTCGAGCCGGCGCCTTGAAGCACGTAGATCAGCTCTTCGTAGAGATGTTTTTCCGGATTGAGCGCCCCCGCCGGCGGAATCTCGCCGACGTACATCCCGGTAAAGCCCTCCATGCCTCTGAGTTGGATGAACGCGCCTTTGCCGCCGGTACGCGCCCACGGCTTCAGCGGGAGCTCGCCGACGTCTTCAACGCCGTAGGCTTCGACGATCGGGATGCCTTCTCGTTTGATCCACGCTTCGTACGTTGTATCGGGCATGACTCTACTTTGTCTTGTTCGCCTCAGAAGGAAAGTAATCACCGCCCACCACCGCCTCGGCCTGTTCATCGTCCTTTGCGGTCCAGAGACCGAGCGCGTAGCCGTACCACGGAGTTTTCAATTTCAGCTCCGGCAATCCTTCCTGTTTCCAAATCTCCAGCGCCTGTTCCATGAAGCGCCGCTTCGGCAGGCCGACGGGCGGATAGGGACCCTTGCGCGTCGCGTCGATCAGCATTCCCGAGCAGCCGACGGGCGGCGGAAAGCTGCGGTCCTCCGGTTTGGTCATCAAAGGATGAGCCGAAGGATCGAGCAGCGGCACGCGGCCGGTAGTGATCTGGACATCGCGATGCGGCTGCATGGCGAAGCTCATCGCCCACATGACCATCTCAGGATCTTTGGGATCGATGTCTTCATCGACGGCGATGATGACTTTATTGGTCGTGCCCATGCTGGCCGCGGCATGAAGCACCTGCTGCGGTTTGCTCGGATGACTCTTCTTCATGCGAATGACCCACCAGTTCCAGCCGCCGCCCATCTCCGGACAGCTCACCTCCAACACTTCGGGAATGCCGCAACCGTACTTGAGATAGTTGTCCAGCATCATCTCGCGGCAGGTGCGCGAGATCCCGTTCGACTCGCTGGGCGGCAGTCCCACGAGAATCGCAGGAAAGATCGCGCCGCGTCTGCAAGTGATCGCCGTGACCTTGACCACCTGTTTGCTGGCGTGCTCCGCCATCAAATAGCCGGGATAGTCGCTGAAGGCCATCTCTCGGGCCGACGTTTCGGTCGAAAGCTCGCCTTCGATAACGATTTCCGCCTCCGCGGGCACTTCCAGCGGAATCGTTTTGCAGCGCACCAGTTCAACCGGCCGGTTTCGAATCGCGCCTGCGACCGAAAGCTCGTCGAGGCCATAGGGAATATTCGCGGCGGCGACGTACGCGATGTCGGGAAGAGCGCCCAAACATACGGCAACCGGCAAAGCTTCGCTCCGCCGGCGCGCAACGGGAAAATGATAAAGCATGGCGTCGTGGATGCGCGCGATGCCCGCCAGGAAGCGGTCCGGTCCGTAAAAATGGCCGCTGTACATGCCGACGTTGCGCATGCCGGTTTCGGCGTCTTTCGTGATGAAGGGCCCGGTCACGCGGATGGCGCCGCTGAAGCCCGGCTCCTCCACCGGAGCGGGTAGCATGGTCAAGCCGATCTTTTCCAATTCGGCGCCGGTGTGGACTTCCTCCTGGACTTGGCCGCGTTCGACCACAACGGGCGCGATCGGGTGCGTCACCGCGTGGTGCCACTTCTCGTAAATCTCTTGAGGGTCTTCGCAGCCCAGGCCAAGCCCGATGATGCTGCGCGACGAGCCGTACATGCCGGTGACGACCTTCATCTCGTAACGGTTCTCCTTCGCGCCGGTGACGTTCTCGAACAGAAACGCCTGGCGCGATTCGTCGGACCGCCCGCGATATTGCAGGCGCATGAGCGGCATCAGCTCGCTGTCTTTGTTGACTGGGCGCGACCAGCGGTAGAGCTTGCCGCGTTTTTCGAGATCGACAAGAAATGCGCGAAGATCAGAGTAGTAAGGCTGCATTAAAACCTCAGTCCAGTATCTTGTTGGCGAACTTAATCGCCGGCTCGCGAACTTTTTCCAACTTTTCCTCGGACTGGTTTTCCACTTCCAGGTAATCCTTGACCGAGAGTTTGTCCTTTGCCGGTATGACGCCGTATTCTCTCAGCCACTTGGTCTCCACATCGAGACGGCGCGTGGCCTGGCCCAACGCCTTGGTCGTGATCTCCTGGCCTTCTTTTCCGAGAAGCCAATTGACGAAGACTTTGGTGGCGTTCGGGTGGGGAGGATTCTTGATGATCGCAATATTGCCGCTGCCGCCGGTGCCGTAAGTTCCCTCTTTGAGAGGAGGAACCGGTTTGACCGGAAGACCGGCGTTGACGAACGGCAAGAGCGAGTAGTAGGTCAGGCCGATCACGACAGCGATCTTTCCCTTGGCGAGACTCTCGCCCAGCACGCGCTGGTCGCGTCCGATGACCAGGTTCTGGGCTGCGAGCTTCTTGAGGTAGTCTTCGCCTTTCACCAACCATATATACGCCCAGTTCGAATCGCCGGCGCCGGGCGTGCGCGGGTCGAGTATCCCGAGCTTGCCGCGCCATTTGGGATTGAGCAGATCGTCGTAGGAGCGGAACTCTTCGGCCTTGGCGAGGCTCTCGTTGCGCCACATGCTCTCAGTGAGATAGGCCTGAAAGGTGTAAATGTAACGCTTTGCCTTGTCCACCCACATATGGCCGCCCCACCAGTTTTTCGGATCTTTAACTTCGGGCAGAATCAGATAAGGCTCGAACGGCTCCAGAACGCCTTCGTCGAGCAGGCCGCTGACGACGGAGTTCGAGCCGCCGATGTGAATGTCAAAATTGCGCACGCCGGCCTTCGATTCCTCGGCGATCCTTCGGATGATCACGCTGCCGCGCGCGGGCACAAGTTCGAGATCGATTCCGTAGCGTTTTTTGAAGGTTTCCTCCGCGAGCTTTCTCAGCTCGGCGCTCGCCGGAATCGAGACGACGACTTTGCCTTCCTTCTTTGCCAGCTCCAGAGTCCTGTCCCACTCGGTCTTCGAACCGGCGGCTTGCGCGAAGGCCAAGCTCTCAAGCGCGAGCAAAAAACATGCGGTCGCAAGGAAAATACATCGCCATGGTTTCATAGCCCCTCCATCGAATGCTTTACAAATTGAAGTTTTATACATGAAGGATCTGCCTGTCAACACTTCTCCTGGGAAAAGGACGATAGGTTTCACTCTCCGACTTTCATGTGTTAGCCTTTAGACTTTGTGCCATGCCTTATGAGATATCGGAGACCGATTTGACGACTGCTTCACGCGATCAAGGCCGGGTGCGCGGCTTGTTGTTGCTGTTTTCACCGGCCGTGTTGAGCGGCGCGATGGTGGCGGCGCCATTTGTCTATCCTAGTTTTTTTCCCTTGACGTGGATTTCCCTTGTCCCGCTGCTCTGGTCCATTGGGAGAGTTCGGCGCCCGCGGCAGGCTTTTTTTCTCGCCTGGCTATTCGGCGCGACGGCGCACTTATTGGGCTTTTATTGGATCGAGCATACGGCGAGAGTCTTCGGCGGCTTTCCTCACGGTCTTAGCGAAATCGTTCTGCTGCTTTTTGCCGTCCTCGCTTCTCTTTCGATCGCGCTCTTCGGTTTGCTTACGTTCGTATGCGGCTTGGGTCCGCTACAGCTTTTTCCGGCGCTTCTCTGGGTGGCCATCGAGTTTTTATTCCCGCAGCTCTTCCCCTGGCACCTGGCGAACAGCCAGTCTCAGTTTCTCACGCTCATCCAGTCGGCCGATCTCATCGGGCTATACGGCGTGAGTTTTCTCCTCGTGTGGTTTAACTCGCTGGTTTATGCCGTCTGCTTCTCCCGGGAGCGTGGACCCCGGAGCTTCATGGTAAGCGCCGCCGTTCTGAGCGTCGCGCTGATCGGCAATCTTATCTACGGCCATTTCAGGTTGAACAGTGTGGCGGCGGAGATGAGCGCCGCACGCACGCTCGATGTCGCCGCGGTTCAGGGAAGCATCGATATCAAGCGTAAGTGGAATATCGCTTATCTCGAGAGCAATTTGAAATCCTATCTCGATCTGACAGGGAACGTGCCGAACGCGAAATTGTATCTATGGCCGGAGAGCGCGATCGAGGACTGGGTGCCGGAAGATATGGAGAGACTGCCCGCGGAAATCGTCCCGACTTTGCCGCCGGGGAGCTCGCTCGTCTTCGGCGCGCGGAGCTTCATCGGTATGCCGGACTCGCCCGACATGAAGGCGTTCAACAGCGCTTTCCTGATCGATTCCGAGGGGCAGGTTCACGGACGCTATCACAAGCAGGTGCTGCTCGCCTTCGGCGAATACATTCCCTTTGCGCCGATCCTCTCGAAAGTTCCCGGCATGCCGCCCGTCGGAGAAGGCTTTTCGCGCGGCGCCGGTCCGGTTACGCTCGATCTGCCCGGCGGCATCAAAGTCGCGCCGCTCATTTGCTACGAAGATATCATGCCCGAGTTGGCGCGGGGATTTGTCAAAGAGAAGGGCGCTAACCTGCTCGTCAACCTTACGAACGACGCGTGGTTCGGCGATACCGTTGCTCCCTGGCTGCACGCGCGCCTCGCGCAGTGGCGCGCCATCGAGACGAGACGCAGCCTCGTGCGCGTCACCAATACCGGCCTGACGACGATCATCAATCCAAAAGGCGAGATGCTCGACACGCTCCCGCTCTTTGCTCCCGGAGTGCTGACGGCAAAAGTTGAAATTATGGAAGGCGAAACGCCTTACGTGCGATATGGCGATTGGTTCGCGTGGATGCTGGTAGCGGGATCTATTCTTATACTGCTGAGATGCCGGAGGCTGCGCGCGCCTGCGCGTTAGCTCCGAATATTAATTTCCGCCTTTTTTCCTTCTCCGATGCATCTCTGAAAAAAGACGGTAGAAGGATGCCACGCTGCGTTCTTCTATCTCGGGGTGACCTTGATCCGCTTGGTAAACAAGGGTTACCGTTTTTCGGTTCTTTTGAAGCTGTAACAAGCGCGCGTCTTTCCTGTCGAGATAGGCTCCTACGGTACGCAGAAAAGTCGATAGTCTGTGAAAATCCGGGGTCCTATCGGGGGCGCTGCGCCTTTTTCTCCCCTTATATTCCAGCTTCGCTATATCGTCGATGGTGTAGCTTATTTTGAAAGCGCTGTTGCGTATGAGCCGGCGTCCTTGCCATTTCGCCAGCAACGCTTGGAGCGCTGTAACCTTATCCGGATCTCCGCTTACAATATAAGTCTCGCCGGAGCTCTTGACGTCGACAACTTTAAATTCCTGGCCTTCGAGGGCTTGGCCGATAGCCCGAAGCGCGCGGTCATACGACGTGTCTTTATTCATTGTAGCGCTCAGCCGCGCGAGACGGCCAGGTCGTGCGGTCTTTTGCCCAGCCGTCGTCCACCGCCAGCGGTGACGACGACGGTGTCGCCCCATGTGCAGACGGAGCTTCCGTCGGCGGTGATTGCGGACGGCTTGCAGATGAAGACCATGTTCTCGCGCAGGGCAACGCTGAGTTGCTTCGGGCTGCGCGCGTGTGAGGTAATGATCGGGCCGTCGTCGCCGGCGCCGCGGCCGTGCATCGTCAGCTCCGTTTTTGCGTTCGCCGCCGGACCGGATTTCGGCGCGGCCTCGGCGCCCGCTTTTTGCGTGAGCTCGGCGAGCTGTCCGACGGTGACGCCGGGTTTTAGGCTTTCGAGGACTCGCTTGAAGACTTCGCGCTGTACTTTGATCAGCTCCAGGTGCACCGGATCTGCGACTTCCACAAAAACCGGCTGCACTCCCTGCGAGCGATAACCCGTCCAGTTGGCTTCGATCTCATTGATGATGAGATCGCCCTTCTCCAGCAGACGCATGCTGGGGCGCGTGAGCGTGCGCACGGAATTTTTGCCCGAGACCCAGTTGCAGTGGACCGGCATCTCCGAGCCGTTCATCATTAATGCGCACTGCGTCGCCGCCCAAACGTCCCAATCTTTTGCGCCCGGCCGTGCCGCCTTGATCTCCGCTTGATATGCCAGCTCGATGATCTCCATCGATTTGGTCAGGACTTCGATTTCTTCCGGGCTCTTCACGTAGCGGATTTCCGCCAGGATCGAAGTGGCATCGACCAGTTCCGCGTTGGGGAAGCCTTCGCGAATCTGCTTCCACGTGCCGTAGAGAATCGTTCCCTCGGGCGTGCGCGTTCCTTCGATGTCGCCGAGACCGGTAATGCCGATGCGGTCGCGCTCGACGCCGAGCTCTTTGAGCCGCTCGACGATGACGCGGCCGTAGTTGCGCCGCGCTTCACGGACGTCTTTCGTCCACTCCTGCACGTTCGGCCAGCGCGGCGCGGCCGAGGTCGCAATCGCCGTGACCTCGCCGTCGAGCGGAAAAACGCCGGCGATATCCGAGTCGCCGCCGCCGCCGACGTGCGTGAGATAGCGCGTGTTGGCCTGATAGTCCATCGAGTGGCCGGTGTTCTGCGGCGTGACGATCACGTCGATCCGCTCGCGCCGCATCGCGTCGCGCATGGCGCGCCAGCGCCGGTCTCTCTCGGCCAAGGAAAAACGTGGATAAGGGTAAAGCTCGGCCATGATCAGTTGTTCTTCCACTGATATTGGTTGCCCATGCCGCCGTAGGTCGCGCCGCGTTTGGCGATCTCGGCCTCATAGGCGGCCCGGTCTTCGAACTTTGCCGTGGTCTCGAGCTGGTAGCCGTCGGGATCCTGGAAATAGATCGACAGCCCGGTGCCGCCGCCATGGCCTTTCGGGCCGTCGTAGGCGACGCCCATGCGCTTTAACTCTTCCTGAACTTTGTCCAGGTCGGCCGGGTCGATCTCGAAGGCGAAGTGAAGATGGCGCGTGTCGGTCTTGGGCGGATCTCCCGGTTCCATTTGAAATAGATCGAAGCCGAAGTTCCCGACCGTGACAAGCGTGTGCTTCGAGCGCTTGGCTGCTTTATCTTTTTCGTTTTGTCCCCGGCTGCGGCCGACCTCGCCGTCGAAAACTTCCTGGTAGAATTTCACCGAACGATCCAGATCGGTTACTACCAAAGCAAGATGGTCCACTCTTTTTAGCTTCATGGCGGTCCTCCTACCACAAATCTTAAGATGAATCGACTATAGATAACTCGCTCTCGGCCTTCAAGCGCGCACGGCGCGGCAGCTCCCGGCGGGCAGTCTTAGACGCACGGTGTTGCCGCGCGCCACCGGCGAGGACGGATGGAGCTTCAAACGAATCAACTTTGTTCCCACCGCCACCTGGCATTCCAACGCGTCGCCCATATAAACGATCGCCTCGATCTTGCCTTCGAGAACATTTTCATTCTGGCCCACCGCGCCGGCGTCGAGATTCACGTCTTCCGGACGAATCACCACCACGACGGCTTCCCCGGCGGCAATGCCGTCGGGAAGAACGCACTTGATCGTGCCGCTGGGAGTCTCCACGTCCCCCGGTTGCCCGGTTCTTTTGACGCGCCCTTCGAGAAAATTGCTGAGGCCGATGAAATTCGCCACAAACCGGTCCTGCGGCGCGCCGTAGATCTCCAGCGGGGTGCCCTGTTGAACGATGCGCCCGCTGTCCATCACCGCGATGACGTCGGACATCGTCAGCGCTTCCAATTGATCGTGCGTCACGTAGAGCGTCGTGATGCCGAGGCGCTTTACCAGCTCGCGCATCTCGAAGCGCGTTTCTTCCCGGAGCTTGGCGTCGAGGTTGCTGAGCGGCTCGTCGAGTAGCAACACGCGCGGCTCTTTGACCAGCGCCCGCGCCAGCGCCAGGCGCTGCTGTTGGCCGCCGGAGAGAAACGGCGCGGGGCGGTCCTCCAGCCCGCCCAACTGCACCATGGCGAGCGCTTTGCGCACGCGCGTGCGGATCTCGTCGCTGGAAAATCTCTTCTTGCTCTCGCGCAGCGGGAACGCGACGTTTTCAAAAACATTCATGTGCGGCCAGATGGCATAAGACTGAAACACCATCCCGATGTCTCTCTTATATGGAGGGACGTAAATTTTCCGGCGGCAGGAGAGCACCGGCTGATCGCCGACGACGATCTCGCCTTCAAACGGTCTTTCCAGACCGGCGACCGAACGGAGCGTGGTGGTTTTGCCGCAGCCGCTGGGCCCCAGCAGCGTAAAAAACTGCCCCTGCTTGACGTCGAGGTCGATGCCGCGCACGGCGTAGACCTCGCCGCGCTCGGTCTGGTAGCGCACGTGGAGATTTTGAATTTGGATCATCCGCCCACCACCTGAGTCGCCTGCCTGCGAAAGCCCAACAGCCGGACCGCCACCGTCAGGGCCAGCAGCACCAACATCAACAGCGTTCCGATCGCCGCCACCGCGGGAACGTAACCTTCATCCCACATGTTCCAGATGAGGATCGCCAGGACCTGATTTTTGGGGCCTTCGTAAAGCATCAGCGGCATGCCCGCGATGCGCACGGCGTGGAGCACGACCCAGATCCAGACTCCCATCAGAGTCGGCATCAAGAGCGGCACGAAGATGCGCCACATGGTGCGCCACGGCGGGGCGCCGCTCACGTAGGCCGCCTCTTCCAGCTCCTTGTGGATCTGGAGCAGCGCGGCGTTCATCGAGCGCGTGCCGTAGGCGAGAAAGCTGATCGTAAAGCCGATCGAGATCGCCCAGATAGTTCCATACAAGGGCAGGAAATCCAGTTTGAGAAAGAGCCAGAAAAAGGCGATGCCCATGACGATGCCGGGAATGGCGTGCGGCATGAAGGCCATCTGGTCGAGGAGCTTTCGGCCCCAGAACTTGCTGCGTATGACGATGAACGAGACTATAAAAGAGAGCACCACGGTAGCCGTGGCCGTAGCTCCGACCATCAGAACCGTATTTTTCAGCGCCGAGGCGACCTCGCCGTATTCCGCCAGCAAGCGGTAGTTTTTCAGCGTCATGATTTTGAAGACGTTCCATGACGGGGCTTGAAGGTACGGGAGAAACGAAGCGTAAAGGAACACTAGAAAGGGGAGCATGATCGAGAGAAACAAAAACAACAGAGCGCAGGCCAGCGCCGGGATTTTCCATTTTCCCAAATCGAGCTGGCGCGGCCGGTAACCTTTTCCCGTGATGATCGTGTAACGCTCCGCGCGGCCGATCATGCGCGTGTAGAGGAAGGTCGTCCCGACGGCGATGAAGAGATAAACCATGGCGAGCGCGTTGGCTTGGCCGTAAACCGGCATGAAGGTCGCCGTGCGTACGATGGCGTAGATCTTCGTGCTGAAAACGTAAATGCCGGCCGGGAGTCCCAGAATGCCGGGAATTTCGAAAACTTCCAGCGCGGTCATCGCCTGGTAGATCATCACCGCCACGAGCGCGGGCGCGAGCAGCCGCAACGTGACCTTGCGCAGCGTGGAGAGCGGCCGCGCGCCGGAGACCGCCGCAGCTTCTTCCAGAGAAGGGTCCATGCTGCGCATGAGCGGCACCAGCATGAGAAACGCGGTCGGCACGAGCCGCAGACCTTCGAGGAAGATCATGCCGCCGAGCGAATAGACGTCGATCACCGGCGCATCCGGGCCGAAGAGATCTTTCAAGAGCTGATTGATAAAACCGATGCGCGGGCTGAGCAGCAGGACCCACGCCATCGCCTGCAGCATGCCGGGCACGGCCAGAGTCATCGGCACGCCGGCGTAGAGAAAAATTTTCCCCGGCATGTTGGTGCGCTCGACCAGCCAGGCGAGAGAAACCGCCAGGCTGATGCCGACCAAGGCGCTGCCCGCGACGTAGATTACGGTGTTGGTAAATAGCTCGTAGGTTCCGGGGTCGGTGTAGACCTTCAGGTAATTCACCAGCCCCATTTTGTCGAGAGAGAAATCGCCGGGAAGTCTGGCGGTGCTGAAGCTTCCCAGGATAAGAAAAGAGAGCGGCGCCAGCACGAGAAACAGGATGAGAAGGAAGATGCCGTGCTGCCAAAGATGGTGTCGGAGAGACTCGCCTACCATTATGATTTGCCGCGCCGATTTCCTCCGGCCCGGAGCCAAAGCTCGTCCCACACTTCGAGCAGCTTCGGCTGGACCTCCAGCTCCAAAGCCGGGTCTCTGAAGGCGATCTCCTTGCCCACGATCTGATCGGCGAAGGGCAGCAGCTCTTTACGCTGCAGGTCCTTGTGGACCGGCGGAGCGTAGTCGGCGACGTACTGGGCGATCTGTCCCTCTTTGCTGAGGAACCAGTTCACGAAGATCCGCGCGGAGTTGATGTTGGGCGAGCCTTTGAGGATCGCCATCTCGGAAACGGCCGCGGGCACCGGCTCGGGACAGGCGTAGTTCACCGGCGCTCCGTCCAGCGTCTTCTGATACGTGCGATACTCCGCCGAGGGAAGGCTGCCGTAGAATTCTCCGGCGGCCAAAAGTTCCAGCATCGCGTTCATTCCCTCCCGGCGCAACTGCGGCTTCACGTCGGTGAAGAGCTTGGTGAGAAAATCTTTGGTCCACTTCTCGCCTTTGGCCTTCCAGAGCTGCAGCGCCCAGAGCTGCGGGCGGTTTCCGATCGCGAGATTGCCGTTGCGCCATTTGGGATTGGTAAGGAAATCTTCCCACTTTTTGGGCGCGTCCGCCTTGCTGATCTGTTTTGTATTGTAAGCCATGCACCAGTAGCGGTTGTGCATGCCCACCCAGAAGCCCTGCGGGTCGACGGTCCCGACAGGATTGTTTTTCCAATTGGGAATATTTCTAAGGTCCTCCATCGCGCCGATCTCGCTGTACATGAAGAAGCTCCCGCCGAGTCCGGTCAGAATGTCCGTGACGCTCTTTTTATTTTTGTAGGCGATCAAAGTCCGGATCGCCCGGTCCTCATGGCTCGCGCGGTTGTATTCGATCGCGATGAACGGGTAGCGTTCTTTGAAGGCGCGCAACAACTGGTCTGCCTGCGGTGGATCGAAGGTCGAGAAAATACGCAGATGGCGCTCTTTTTTGGCCCCGTCGATCCAGCTCTGCGGGACATTCAGCTCTGCATCGATGTTCGACAGGATCGAGGGATCGAGCTTGACCTTTTTGAGATCCTCCAGCGTAGCTTTCGGCAGCAACGGCGCCGAAGCGGAAAATGTCCGGGCTGCCGTAAACGCGAGTAGAGCCGACAATAGGACGGCAGCGAGCGCGATTTTGCTCCGACTCATTTTATTCTCCTTTTCGGCCGATTCCTTAAAGGCCGAATATCTTCCTGAAATCCCTGACGTACTCGTTATAGCGCGTCGCCGTGTCGAGCGGCACGACGCGCAGCTTGAGCTTCGATTGATTCATTTTGGGCGAGGGCGGCTCGATGTCCGCGCGCGCCGGCACGCGGCTGAAGGAGCGGATTTTCTCCTGAGAATTTTTGGAGAGAATGAAGTCGATAAACAGCCTGGCAGCGTTCGGGTGGTTGGGTTTGGCGCTGATGCCGACCGAGTGGACCGAGACGACGATCGGATCGACGGTGTTGGCCCATTCAAGCGGGGCGCCCTTTTTTTTATCCGACTCGACGCGATGGGCGTAGACGATCGCGAGCGGAAACTCGCCCGCGCCCATGAGCTGCGCGATCAGGGCGTGGCCTTTGCGCCATTGGATGTTTTGCCTGGCGAGGGCGCCCATGTACTTGTTCGTTTTTTCTTTGCCCCAGGCGGCCAGCAGCGTGACGTACCAGGGATATTCTTCCGGGTCGATGGAGATCTTGTCCTTCCAGCGGGCGTCGAGAAGATCCTCCCACCGCTGCGGCGCGTCCTTCTCGGCCACCTGCCGGATGTTGTAGCCGGGAACGTAGTAGTTGAGATATACCGCGTTCCAACGGCCTTGCGGATCTTTGAATTCTTTGATGTAGCTTTTAGCTTCGGGCGAGTAATACGGCGCGATCAACTTGTGCTCGATCAGCGTGCCGATTTCGCTCAAACCGGCGACGTCGAAAATCCACATGCCGGCGCGGGTCTCGGTGGTCACCCGGTTTTGAATCTTCTCGCCGCTGGAGCGGAACAATTCCACTTTGATAAAAGGGTATTGTTTTTCGAAGTCATCGGCCAGCGGCTTCGATTCGTTGACGTTCATCGAGGTGTACCAGGAGAGGTTGCCTTCCTTTTTGGCGCCTTCGACAAGCTTGGCCGTGGGGTCGGCCTGCGCGAAGGCCGAGTCATTACCGAGAGCCAAGAGGAGAAGAGATAGGGCGAGCGACCCAAGATTGTTTCGGTTACAGGCGTTCATCAGACCTCGCGAAATTCACAGCGAAGGCTATGAAGATAAGGCGTCGCTGTCAAGAGGGTCGTCCGCTGTCAGCTTCTATCTTTAACCTTCGGTTTGCGAAGGTATTCCTTGAGCAGCGGCGAATCGTAGTTGGCGCGCTCGACCCCGCTCATGTGGGTGTAGAATTTTCCCATCGGCTTGCCGGCGGGATCGTACTTGGTTCCCATGTAAAGCAGCGGATCGGAGTCTTCGCGAAACAGCTCGCCTTCCATACACCCTTTGCGCATGTGAGTCGCCATGACTTCGCCGACGAACAGATCCAGTTCCTCGCCGAACGGTATGACTTGCACCAACCGGTACTCCACGTTGCCGATCGCCTCGCCGATCAGCGGCACGGAACCCTTGGACGGCTTGACCGGCGTGAGCCCGGTGGCCTTCCACTTGTCCACGTCGTTTCCCGAGATGTAGCCGGCAAAAACGACAACGTCCATCATCTTGTCCGTCGGCGCGCTCATGACGAACTCGCCGCGCTCCAGAATCAGTTTGTAAGTGAGCGTTCTCTTGAGAATCGACACCACCATGCGCGAAGGCTCGGCGCCCATGGGTGAAAACCACATCGCGGTCAAAAAGTTGAGCCGGTCTTTGGCGCCCCGGCTGACAACCAGCGACGGGATGCGCACCGAGAACGGCTTGTTGCCGTGCCGCGCCGGCTCGAACATCTCCGGCTCTTTCCAATCCAATCGGGGCCTCCTATTTTTGTGATTTGAAGCGAGACTGTGGCAATGCTTAGCACGGATTTTTGCGCGAAGAAAGAAGCGCCCGACAGTTGCCTGCATGCGTCTGAACCTGTTATGAATGCCCGTCATGGAACAGACCGGGCTGCGGCGGCAGTTGGGACTTTTCAGCGCGGTGATGATCATTTGCGGCGACATGATCGGCATCGGCATCTTTTTCGCCAGCGGCGCTATTGCCGAAACTCTTCCCTCGCCCGGGGGCGTGCTGTTGGTCTGGACCTTCGGCGGGCTTTTAGCTCTCACGGGGGCGCTGAGTTGCGCCGAGCTTTCCGCAAGCCTGCCCTACGCCGGCGGAGATTACATCTACATCAGAGAAGCTTACGGCAAGCTCATGGGCTTTCTCTCAGGATGGTCTTCGTTCCTGGTCACATTCTCCGGCGCCATCGCTTTCCTGGCCGTGAGCTTTACGGGATTTGCGGCCTTTTTCTTTCCCGCGCTGGGGTCGCAGGAGGCGCTGTTCTCCACCGGGTTTTTGGGTCTATCGTTCAATGTCACCGTAGGAACGATTTTTTCCATCGCGATCGTGTCGCTGATATCGGCGCTGCATTGCCTCGGGGTCAAGCAGGGAACCATCGCCCAAAACGTATTGACGATTTTTAAGATCGGCGCGCTGGCGGGCATCATCGTGCTGGGAGTTTTATTCGGCAAAGGCAGCACGGAGCATTTTAAGCCGCTATTCGACTGGGGGGCGATCGCCAAGTTCAGCGTGTTCGGCGCCGCCTTTATCCCCGCGATCTTTGCGTACTCCGGGTGGAACGCGATCATTTACATCGCCGGCGAAGTCAAGGAACCGGAGAAAAATCTGCCGCGCGCGTTGTTGATGGGAAACTTAATCGTGATCGCGCTCTACTTCGCGGTCAACGTTATCTATATCTACGCCGTGCCCGTGACCGAGATGAAGGGCGCGCTTCGCGTATCCGAAGTGGCGACGACGGCGCTATTCGGTCATCAAACGTCAGCCTGGATCACGGCGATCATCACGGTCTCGGTGCTTGGCGCTTTAAACGTAGTCACGATGCTCGGCCCGCGGATCTACTACGCCATGGCCCGGGACGGTGTTTTCTTCAAGAGCCTCGCCCGCGTGCATCCGACGTTTGGCACGCCGGTCGGCGCCATCGTTCTTCAGGCAATCTGGGCCAGCTTTCTCATCATCACCGGGACCTTCGGCACGCTTTTTACCTTCGTTAGCGTCATCATCACGCTTTTCTCCGCGCTCACCGTCGGGTCGGTCATCGTGCTCCGATGGAAGAGGCCGGAGCTCAATCGGCCGTACAAGCTTTGGGGTTACCCGATCGTGCCGGTCGTATTTATTCTCGCCCATTTATGGATCGTCTGGGGAGCCCTGACTCATAAACCAGTGGAGTCCCTATGGGGTCTTGTCATCGTGAGCCTAGGTATCCCCGCTTATTTTTACTGGAAATATCAAACGACGAAGAACTGAGTTCACGCCGGCTGGCTTATGGTTCGGATCACGCGCGTCTACACTAGGACCGGCGATAAGGGGAACACCGCGTTAGTCGGAGGGCGGCGCGTCGCCAAAGATTCTCCCAGGATCGAGTCGTATGGGACGATCGACGAGATGAACTCCATCATCGGCCTCGCGCGCGCCTTCAACGCGGACAAGTTGGATCAGGGGGAAGCCCATCGCTACCTGGACGACGTGCTCGCCAAGATTCAGGACGAGCTTTTCGATCTGGGCAGCGAGCTGGCGACGCCGGAGGATGCCGCTTACGCGGGCATGTACCGCGTCGGCGCGGCGGAGGTGAAGCGGATCGAAGAGACCATCGACCATTGCCAGAAAGATCTGGCGCCGCTCCAATCGTTCATCCTTCCCGGCGGCGGGAAGATCGGCGCGTTTCTCCACCAGTGCCGCACCGTCTGCCGCCGCGCCGAGCGGGAGATTCTCCGGCTGTCGCGCGCGGAAGATCTCAGCGAGTGGCCGCTCAAGTATGTCAATCGCCTGAGCGATTTGTTCTTCGTTCTGGCGCGCTGGGTCGCGAAGCATGGCGGAGAAAAAGAAGTTCTCTGGCAGAGAGGACTCGAAGAGAAAGTAAAAAGGAAAAAGTAAAAAGGAAAAAGTTATGGGAATTTTGGATGGGAAACGGGGCGTGATCTTCGGCGTGGCCAACGAGCGCAGCATCGCCTGGGCGATCTCCGAGGCGCTTCACGCCGAGGGGGCGGAGTTGGCATTTACGTATGCGGGAGAAATTCTCGAGAAGCGCGTCCGGCCGCTGGCGGAAGGAATCGGCGCGAAGATCATCCTGCCGTGCGATGTGACCAAAGACGACGAGATCGAGCGGGTCTTCGCAACATTGAAGCAGGAGTGGGGCGGTCTCGATATCCTCGTCCACGCCATCGCCTATGCCAACAGGGAGGATCTTGCCAACCCTTACGTGCAAACGAGCCGCGCGGGATTTCACCTGGCGCTCGACGTGAGCAGCTATTCGTTGGTCGCTTTGACGCGCCACGCGGCGCCGTTGATGGAAGGCCGCAAAGGTTCGATCCTGACGATGACTTATTTGGGAGCGGAGAAAGTCATTCCCAATTACAACGTCATGGGCGTGGCCAAGGCGGCGCTCGAAGCGAGCGTGAGATATCTGGCCTACGATCTCGGGCCGAAGGGCATTCGGGTGAACGCGATCTCCGCCGGACCGATCAAGACACTCGCCGCGGCGGGCATCGCCGGCTTCAAAGACATGCTGCACTACGCCGCGGAGCGCGCGCCGCTCAAGCGGAACATCGACGCCGAGGAGGTTGGGCGCACGGCGCTCTACCTCGCGAGCGATCTGTCCAGCGCCGTCACCGGCGAAGTTGTCCACGTCGACGCGGGATATAATATAGTGGGAATGTAGCATTAAAGGCAAAACGCAGATTGCAAATTTCAAAATGCAAAAGTTTCCGGATTTGAGTCTTCAGAGATTTTGACTTTTACACTTTGCAGTTTTCATTTTGCAATTCGCCGAAGGCGAAGGGAGTTTAACAATGGCCATCAAGCAGATTTTGGTTCAAGAGGCGCATGGCCTGCTCGAAAAAGATCCCGACAGCATTTACATCGACGTGCGCACGGTGCGCGAATTTACCGCCGGACATCCGGCGAAGGCCGTGAACATTCCCGTCGCTTTTCCCGATCCGGGCCGGGGGATGATGCTAAACGAGGACTTCGTCAAGGTCGTCGAGGGCCATTTTCCTAAAGACAAAAAAATCCTCGTCGGTTGTCAGGCCGGTCCGCGCGCCGATGCGGCTGCACGGCTGTTGCAAGAAGCCGGCTATCAGGATGTCTCCAGCGTACAGGGGGGCTTCGGCGGCATGCGCGATCAATCCGGGCAGATCGTCGCGCCGGGGTGGGCGAGCCTCGGTTTTCCCGTCAGCCAGGACAACGGCGAAGGCGTGAGCTACGAGTCGCTGGCGGCGAAAATAAAATAAAAAATTTGTAAGGGCAACCCTGTGTAGTCGCCCAAAAAAGAAGGGCAGGCACATAGGCCTGCCCCTACAAAGAAAATCCGGCCTTAAGAACCCTCACCCTCGCCCTCTCCCGCAAGACGGGAGAGGGCGAGGGTGAGGGAACCTGCTACGGTTTTCCCACGAACTTATTCGTCCAGAGAACTCCCTCTTCCGCCGACGGCGTTTTCGACGGGTCTTTGATGATTCCGGAGCCGGCGGCGAAGTTGATCACCTTCTGCCATCCTTTTGAGTTCATGTCGCCCCAAGCCGGCATAGCATTGGCGACCATCGCGTAGGACAGCTCGAACACTGCGTTGTCGAGCTTGTCCGGCGTGAACAGTCGATGGCTGCGCAGCGCCGCTTTTGCGGCCTCAGACTTCGTGCGGAAAAGAGCGCCGCCACGGGAGATCGCGCGTGCGACGGCCGTGGCGATTTTCGGATTGGCCTCGACGTAATCCGGACGGACCATCAGAACTTCATAGTGATAATCGGTCAGTTCCGGCACTTCGCCTTTGCCGAGCGGGATCAGAACGTAGCCTTTGCCGCTCGGCTCGGTGACCTCGGCCGAAGGAGGCGAGAGCGCGTAGGCGTCGATCACGTTGTTCATGAGCGCCGCCGGAAGCTCTGGCGCTCCGATGTAAACGAACTTGAGTATCGACGGAATCCCGCCGGCTTTTTTCACCAGGAATTTAAAGATCTGCTCCGAGGCCGCCCCCGGGCCGGTCGCGCCGATCGTGCCCAATTGCGTCAGCGCTTGGAGCCGCGCGTCGATCGGGCTTTCACGCGTGAGGCCGAGCTTATCGACGATCGGTTTGCGCAGCACGACGCTCAACGTCATCGCCCGGTTGTGCGCCTGAATCGCCATCGCCGGCGCCCCTTCGACTCGGGCCAACACGAGCCCTTCGGAAGTGGAGGCGCAGAAATTCGACGAGCGGCCGACCACCGCGTTCAAACAGACCGAGCCGCTCGGCGCCGGCGTGATCTTGACCCGCACGCCTTCGGCTTCGAAATATTTAAGCTGCTCGGCGACCCAGATCGCGCCGAACGCAAAGTTGGGCACTGCGATCATGATGCTGACTTCGGGCATTTCTTTCTGCTGCGCGCGGGCCTCTAACCCGCTACCGAACAAAAAGGCCAGCACCGCAATGAGTGCAATCGAAAATCTCCGGCTTTTCATGTGAGACCTCCTCATCTAACCTTGAATCGTTACATGTTCGCTGTGGGCCTGCCATTGAAGCGCTCTTCTTTCGACCAACTCGGCGACCTTGTCCATGGCGATGACCATTAGCATGAGAACGATGATGCCGACAAACACATCGGCGGTTCTGAAAAGTCCGGCTGCTTGCCGAATGAAAAAGCCGACCCCTTCGGTCGCCGCGACGAATTCTCCGACGATCGCGCCGATCACGGAGAAAGGAATGCTCGTTCTGATCCCAGTGAACATGTAGGGCGAGATCGCGGGCAGAATGACTTTGAAAGTGAGCTTCCACCGGCCGGCCCCCATGAGTCGCGCCAAGTCGATATATTCCTGGTCCATCTGTCGCATGCCGGCATAGGTGTTGAAGAAGTTCAGAAAGAAAGTGAGCAGAAAGACGACGCCGACCTTGGACCAGATGCCGATGCCGAGCCAGACAATGAAGAGCGGCGCGAGGGCCGTCCGCGGAATGCCGTTCAAGCCGATGATGATCGGCTCGAAGATCTCCGCCAACAGTCGGCTACGGCCGAAGGCGTATCCGAGCGCGATCCCGAGGATTACGCCCACGGGAAATCCGATGGCGATTTCTTGAAACGTGACCCAGGTGTGCTGGATCAAATCGCCGGAGCGGAAGCCTGCGATCATCGACGTCAAGATGCGGCTCGGGCTGCTGATGAGAAAGGGCTCGATCCAATTTCCCGAAGCGATCTCCCACAATAGGAAAAACCCGCCGATGATGCCGATGCGGAGAAAGGTCACCCATAGCCGCCGGCTCCAAAGAAAACTGCTTGCGTGCGCGGCCGTGTTTGCGGTAACGGTCGGACTCTGCTCTTGGCTCATGTCGCGTCCCATCCCACCTTCCTCAATCCTTGATGTTCAGCTCGTGGCGGAAAATATTCCACAACCGGCCGTAGGCCTCGTCGAAGCCTTCCTGTCGATGGATCTCGAAAATATTACGTGGCCGGGCCATCGGCACCTGAATCACGTCTTTCACGCTGGCGGGCCTGTGCGTCATCACCACGACGCGGTCCGCGAGCGCCACGGCTTCGACCAGGTCGTGCGTGACGAAGACAATCGTCTGGCGCTTTTGCTCCCAGATCTTCAGCAATTCATCCTGAAGCACCATGCGCGTCTGCGCGTCGAGCGGGCCGAAAGGCTCGTCCATCAAAATCACCGGAGGCTCATAGGCGAGCGCGCGAATGATCGAAGCGCGCTTGCCCATCCCGCCGGAGAGCTGCGCGGGATAATACTTCTCGAATCCGGCTAGACCGGCGAGGTCGATAAAATAGCGCAGTTGCTCTTCGCGCTCTGGCCGCGAATAGCGCTTCGAATCGAGGCCGAACGCGACGTTCTCTTCCAGAGTGAGCCACGGAAAAAGCTTGCTCTCCTGCGGCACGTAGCCGACCTTGGTATTCAAGCCTTGCACTTCCGATCCCTGGTACAAAATACGCCCGCCGGATATCGGCGTCAGCCCCGCTATTAATTTCAGCAGCGTCGATTTGCCGCAGCCGCTCGGCCCTACGATCGTAATAAATTCTCCGTAAGGGATATTCAAGGTGATGTTTTCCAGCGCGACCATCGTGCCCCGGTCGGGAGTCTGGAAAGCTTTGGTGACGTTTTCGACCTGGATGACGAAGCGGTTGGCGCCCGTCGTGCTCGCTGCGGCGCTCTGATCGGCGTGTTCCATAAACCGGGGCGATTCTCCATCATCGAACCGGGCGTGTCAACCTGAAATACGGAGTTCACAGCGGTATGAGAATGGGCAAATTTTATCCATCCGATTGCCCGCCGCATACGGTCGCTTTGCTCACTCGCGCTTGATCGAGCCTATCGGATGACATATGACGGTGTTATTCAGCCGGGAGTCTATCATGGCGCAAACCGAATACATAATTCCAAAAAACAGCGGCAAGACGTTCGTCGTGAAAAAAGGCCGGATCATTCGCGTGACCGGCGAATCGACGGCGGACTTCGTGGTCTTCAATCTGCGCGACGTGCGCGAGCGCTTCGATCAGGCGCGGACGAAAGTAGACCAGGGGAAAATCTACGTCACGACCGGCGACGTGCTGATCTCGAAATACAACAACGTGATGATGACGATCGTGAAAGACACTTACGCGGGAACCCACGACATGGAGAAGGGGATGTGCAGTACCTCCTTCTACAAGAAGTGGGGTGATAAAATCTTCGCCATCTACGGCGCGACCTGGAAAAAGCTCGGCAGAAAAAAGGTCGTTGCGCCCAAGCACGGCTGCTGGGAAAATCTCGCCAAGGCGCTGAAGCCCTACGGAGTGGCCAAAGAAGATGTACCGAGCCCGCTCAATATTTTTCAGACGATGGTGATCAACGGCAAGACCGGCAGCATGCGCTATGCGATGACGCGCCCCAAGCCGGGCGGCGATCGCATGGATCTCCGCGCCGAGATGGATTGTCTCGTCGGTATCAGCGCGTGCCCCGAGGGCGGCAGAGGCAAGCCGCTGCGCATTGCTATTTTTGAAAAGTAGCATCTAAGGAGGCGTTATGTTCGAAGACCTCCGCGGTTATCTTTCCCACCTCGAAGAACAAGGGCAACTCCTTCGCGTCAAGGAAGAAGTCGATGTGAAATTCAACATTGCCGCCGGCATCCGCAAGACTTCGGACGTCGAAGGTCCCGCGCTGCTGTTCGAAAACGTCAAAGGATTTCCCGGTTGGCGCGTCTTGGGCGGTTTGTTCGCGACCCGAAAGCTGGTGGCGTTGGGCCTGGGCGTACCGCAAGACCAAATGCTGGAGCGCTACCTGACCTTGGAAGACAAGCGCATCCCGCCGGAAACGGTCTCCAGCGGGCCGGTCAAAGAAATCAAGTGGACCGGCGCCCAGGTCGACCTGAGCAAATTACCTATCGTCACTCACGCGAGCAAAGATTGCGGCCCGTACGTCACGATCGGCGTCCAAGTCGGCAAAGATCCGGAGACGCATATTCGTAATCTGTCGATCCACCGCATGCTCGTCCTGGGGAAAGACAAATTGTCGCTCTGGGCGCCGGCGGATCATCATCTGGGCAGAATGATTTTAAAGGCCGAGGAGAAAAATCGCGGGTTGGAAGTCGCGACGGCGATCGGCGTCGAGCCGGCGCTCGTCATCGGCTCACAGGCCAAGGTGCCGTACGGCATCGACGAGTACCACGTAGCCGGCGGGCTGCGCGGCGCGGCAGTGAAACTCATCAAATGCGAGACGATCGACGTCGAAGTGCCGGCTTCCGCCGAAATCGTCATCGAAGGCGTGACGATTCCCGGCGAGCGCGTCGCCGACGGGCCGTACGGCGAGTATCCCGGCTGTTACAGCGAGGCCAAGCAGGCGCCGGTGCTGAAAGTCACCGCGATCACGATGAGAAAAAATCCGATCTACCAAACGGCGCTGACCGGCATGCCGGTGACGGAGAACCACACGCTGATCGAATACGGGAATGCCGCCGTGGTGTATCGCGAAGTGAAAAAGATCGTGCCGGAAGTGCGCGCCGTCAATATGACTCCCGGCGGCACGTTCCGCCACCACGTCGTGGTATCGATAAAAAAGCGCGCGGAGAACGAAGGGCGCAATGTGATTTTGGCGCTGCTTTCGATGGGGATCGGTCTCAAGCAAGTGATCGTCGTCGACCACGACATCGACCCTTTCGATCCGATGCAGGTGGAGTGGGCGATGGCCACGCGCTTTCAGGCGGACAAGGACGCCATCATCGTTCCGCGGATCGCCTGTTCCACCCTCGACCCTTCTTGTCCGGAGAATCGCGTCACCGCCGGGTTAGGAATCGACGCCACCGCGCCGATGAAAGAGCACTGGCGCTTTGAGAAAGTGGAAATCCCCGGCGTCGACAAAGTGAAGTATCTCAAGGATAAATGAGAAACTTCGAATACCTCGAGCCGGCCACGATCGCCGAAGCCTGCGCGTTGCTCAAACAATATGCAGGGGAAGCGCGGCCCTACGCGGGCGGCGCCTATCTCAGCATCGTGATGAAGCAAGGGCTGCTCCAGCCCAAAGCCCTCGTCAACATCAAAAAAATCGGCGCGCTTAAAGGAATTCGCTTCGATTCCAACGCCGGGCTCACCATCGGCGCGCTTACGACGCACCGCGAGCTCGAGACCTCAAAGCTTGCGCGAGAGAAATTTCCGATACTCCACGAAGTCGAGCGCGAAGTCGCCAACATCCGCGTGCGCAACGTCGGCACCATCGGTGGCAATCTCGCCTCGGGCGAGCCGCTCACCGATCTCGCGCAGGTTTTTATTGCGCTCGACGCGCGCGTCGGAATCGCCGGTCCGTCCGGAAGCCGAACGATTTCAGTGGAGAAACTTTTTCTCGATTTCTATCAAACGAGCCTCGCCGAGGACGAGATTTTGACTCATGTAGCCGTTCCTCCGCTTCCCGCCCGTTCGGGCATCGAATACATCCGATTCTCAAGCAGCTCCGTGGTGGACAAGCCCTGCGTGGGCGTTTGCGTGCGTGTCTCGCTCGGAGCCGACAAAAAATCTTGCGAGATTGTACGGATCACCCTCGGCTGCGTGGCGTCAACGCCGATGCGGGCACACAGAGCTGAGAAGTTTCTCGCCGGAAAAACGTTTTCGCCGGAGTTGGTTGAGCAAGCCGCTACGGCAGCGGCGGAGGAATGCAGCCCGCTCTCCGATCTCCGCGGCTCGGAGAAGTTCAAGCGCGGAATCGTCCGCGTGCTCGTCCGGCGCGCGTACGAGCGCGCATACGAGCGCGCGGCGCATGCTTCGACAGGCTCAGCATGAACGGAAAATATTGATATCCTATCTGTTCCGTTCGTCCTGAGCTCGTCGAAGGGTGAACGGAACAGTTAATCGAAAACTCATGAAAAAGCAGATTCATCTGCGCGTCAACGGCATGGAGAGAACCCTCGAGGTCGAGCCGCGCGCGACTCTGCTCGACGCCGTGCGCGATCAGTTGGGCCTCACCGCCGCCAAGCTCGGCTGCGACATCCAGGTTTGCGGCGCCTGCACGTTGCTCGTCGACGGAAAACCGATCAGCGCCTGCTCGTTCCTAGCCGTCGACGCCGACGGCCGCGAGATTCTAACCGCCGAAGGGCTTAGCGACGGAGATCGATTGCACCCGCTTCAAGAAGCGTTCATGGATCTCGGCGCGCTCCAGTGTGGTTACTGCACGTCTGGATTTTTGCTGACCGCCAAGGCGCTGCTTGACGAAAATCCAAATCCCAGTGAAGAGGAGATCCGTGATTATCTTGCAGGTAATTTTTGCCGCTGCGGCTGCTATCAAGAGATTATGGAAGCGGTAAAAAAAGCGGCGGAACTTTAGCCGTGTCCTGAAGAAAATTGTATTTTGTCATTCTTGAGGAGCCGAAGGCGACGAAGAATCTCGCATTGAGAGGAGTCGGAGAGATCCTTCGCTTTGCTCAGGATGACGCATAAGCGAGATGTTACAAATGAGAGATAATCGCATCGAACCATCGCCGCGCCGTTTAGACTACCTGGCCAAGGTGACGGGAAGGGCGAGTTACCTGGCCGATATGAAAGTTCCCGGCGTCTGCCACGGGAAGATTCTCCGCAGCCCGTATCCGCACGCGCGCATCGTCCGCATCGATGCGTCCAAAGCGCTGAAAGTTCCCGGCGTCGTCGCGGTGCTCACCCGGGACGATATTCTCGATCATCAAGGCATCGACCCTTATTACGGTCCGGTCTTTAAAGACCAGACGATCGTAGCCGTCGAGAAAGTGCGCCACGTCGGCGATCCGGTCGCCGGAGTTGCGGCGCTCGACGTGGACGCGGCGGAAGAGGGGCTTGCCGGTATCGAAGTCGAGTACGAGGAGCTGCCGGCGATCCTCGACGTTCACGGTGCGCTCAAAAAAGGCGCGCCGCTGGTGCACGAGTCGATCAAGGTGCCGGAGTCCGGCTTCGCCGATCTCGCGGATCTCCGGCCGGTCGAGGGAACGAACATCTGCACGCATTTCAAATTGCGCAAAGGCGACGTCGAAAAAGGCTTCGCCGAATCGGACCATATCTTCGAAGACACGTTCACGCTGCCCGCCGCGCAGCACGCTTTCCTGGAGCCGCACGCGTGCATCGCTCTGGTCGAGCCCGGACAACGCATGACCGTCTGGTCCACGACGCAGAATCCCTTCGTCGTGCGGACCCAGCTCGCGAATATCTTCAAGCTGCCGGTTTCCAGGGTGCGGGTCATCGTTCCGTATCTCGGCGGCGGCTACGGCGGCAAAGTCTATCCCAAGATCGAGCCGCTGACCGTCGCGCTGGCGCTGAAAGCGGGGCGGCCGGTGAGAGTCGTCCTCACGCGCGAAGAAGTTTTTCACACGATCACCAAGCATGCCGCGGTGATCAGGATGAAGACCGGCGTAAAAAAAGACGGTATGCTCGTTGCGCGCGAGTGCGAAGTGCTGCTCGATACCGGGGCGTATGCCGAAATCGGCCCGCGAGTCGCGAAGAAATCGGGCTACACGGCCGCGGGGCCTTATCGAATTCCCCACCTCAAGATCGATTCCATGTCGATCTACACCAACAAGCCGCCCGCGGGCGCCTTTCGCGGCTTCGGCGTTTCGCAGTCCGCGTGGGCGCATGAGTCGCAGATGGACGTCATCGCGTCCGCGTTGAAGATCGACCCGCTCGCGCTTCGCTTGAAGAACGGCTACGACGAAAACGATGCGTTCGTTACCGGCGAGCGGCTCACCAGCATCGGGTTCAAGCGCTGTTTGACGGAAGTAGCAAAGGCGATCGACTGGGAGAAAAAGGAAAAACAGCCTGCTTCATCAAAAATCAAAAGAGGGAAGGGGATTGCGTGTCTGATCAAAGCGACGATCACGCCGTCGGTTTCATCCGCCGTTGTGAAGCTGAACGAGGACGGCAGCGCTTCGATTTACGCCGGGACGATTGAGATGGGCCAGGGGTCGGAGACCACGCTGGCTGAAATCGCCGGGAGAGAGCTCGGTGTTCCGCTGGAAAAAATCCAGGTGCTCGGCGTGGACACGGACGTGGTTCCTTACGATCTCACGACTTCGTCGAGCCGCTCGACTTTTCACATGGGCAAGGCGGTGCAGTTCGCCGCACAAGACGTGAAAAATCAGCTCAGGCAGATCGTCGTCCAGAATTACGGCATCCCACCCGAGCAGATCGAATTTGCCGAAGGGAAGATTCGCCTGCCGGAGTCGGTCCTGGATTACAAAGACGTGATGTTCAAGCGCTTCGGCATGCAGGGAGGAACTCTCGTCGGGCAGGGACAGATCAAAACCAAAACGGTCGATGAGCGCGGCGAGAAAACCACGTCGGCCTTCTGGTTTGTCGGCGCGGGCGCGGCGGAAGTCGAGGTGGACTCAGAGACCGGCAAGTTGAAGCTTTTGCGCTACGTCACGGCCGTCGATGTCGGTAAAGCGATCAGCGTGCTCGGCTGCCGCCAGCAGTTGACCGGCGCGGCGATTACCGGCATGGGCCAGGCGTTGTTCGAGGAGCTGGTCTACGACAACGGGCAAATGATCAATCCGAATTTCATCGACTATATTCTTCCGTCTTTGGGCGACATGCCGCAAACGATCGAGCCGATCCTCGTCGAAGTGCCGCATAAAGAAGGCCCCTTCGGCGCCAAGGGCATCGGCGAGACCGCGCTGATCCCGGTTGCGCCCGCGATCGCCAACGCCGTCTTCGACGCCGTCGGCGTGCGCATCAAAGATCTGCCGATCAAAGCGGAGAAAATATTTCTCGCGCTCGAAGAGATGCGAGAGAAGCGATGAAGCGAAGCAGCGTCCTCACACTCTTATGGGTATCCATTCCTCTAATTCTCTTCGGCTGCGAGACGGAAGTCATCCGCAAGCAGCAGGAGGAGATCCGGCAGCAGGAGGCCGAGATCAAAAAGCTGCGGCAGGACATCGAAGAGGAGAATGACGCCAAGAAAATGGAAGAGCAGAGAGCCCAGGCTTGCAACGTCGCGTTCCGCAGCTTTGAAAAGGCCCAGGCGGGAAGAGATTCGCGCGACGCCGTCGCGCTCTACCGCGAGGGCCTCAAGCTCTGCCCCGACGACGACGCGGCGCATTATGAACTGGGGAAGATTTTAGCGGGCATGGGCCGGAGCGACGAGGCGCGAGCGGAATTCGCGGCGGCTTTGAAAATCAATCCGACCTTCCAGGGCGCCAAGCAGGAGCTGGAGAAAATAAACCGGAGATAGAAAAAGTTTTACCTTTCTGCCTTAACGCGCCGTAACGGCGGCGTCGCTGGTCTCCGCCGGATTGAGCGGGTCCGGAATAATTCCTCTCGCGATGAGAATGGGCAGCGCCGCTTCGCGCAAGCGCGGGAGATGCCGGGCGAACCATAGCCCGGCGGCGGCGCAAAAAAGTCCGCCGACGGCGACGACCAGCGGAGCGCCGACGCGGTCGGCCAGCCATCCCGCCATCAGGCTGCCGAAGGGCGCCATTCCCACTAGCATCATCGAGAAGATGCTCATGACGCGGCCGCGCATTTCATCGGCGGCCAGCGCCTGCAAGACCGTGTTGCACGCGGCGATCAAAATCATCCAGCAAAATCCGACGCCGAGCAGAATCACGAGCGACACCCAGAATACATTAGACGCGGAAAAAACGATCAGCCCGAGACCGAATCCTAGCGTCGTCGCCACGATGATCTTTCCCAGACCGCGCAACTCCGCGCGCCGGGCGAGAAAGAGGGCGCCGGAGAGCGCCCCGAGACCGACCGAGGCCATCATCAAGCCGAGCGTGTCCGCGCCGCCGTTGTGCACGTTCCGCGCGAAGACCGGCATCAGCGTCATGTAAGGCATGCCGAAGACTCCCATCACCGCGAGCAGCGCCATGAGCGCGCGGATCGGTCCCGAGCGCGCGATGTAGCGGACTCCCGCGGTGAGCGAGCGAACGAGCGAAAGATGTATTTGCGGTTGATCTCCGCGCCGGGGGAGTTTCATGGCGAGCAACGCCCACAACACGGCGAGGTAGCTCAACGCGTTGATCAAAAAGCAATATCCCTCGCCTAAAGTCGCCACCAAGAGGCCGGCCAATCCCGGTCCCACGATCCGCGCCGCGTTGATCATGGAGGAGTTGAGCGCGATCGCGTTCGGCAAATCTTCCGGAACTACCAGTTGATTGACCAACGATTGCCGCGCCGGCATATCGAACGCGTTGACGATGCCGAGGACCGCGCCCAGGAGAATCAGATGCGGCACTTCGATCGCGCCCGTCAAAGCCAGGGCCGCCAGCAGCAAAGCCTGGAACAAAGCTAAGGACTGAGTCAGCAACAGGATGCGGTGGCAGGAATAACGGTCGCTGACAACTCCGCCGATCGGGCTCAACGCGAAAATTGGAATCTGCGAGGCGAATCCGACGGCGCCGAGCAGCGTGGCCGAGCCGGTGAGGCGATAGACCAGCCAGCTCTGCGCGATCTGCTGCATCCAGGTGCCGCATACGGAGACGAGCTGGCCGGTGAGGTACAGCCGGTAATTGCGATGGCGCAGCGAGCGCCCCAGCGTGGCGGCGAAGGATAACTTTGGCATACAGTAAATTAAAACGTGCGGAGTTACCGGCGGGTATTCGATCTGCCGTTGGCGCGAACCAGATGGTAAAAATGGACCGCTCTATCTCTCAACGTCCCGGTCCAAGATCTGGCGCTGTGCTTGAGCCGGGCGACAACGCCGGATTTCCCCAGATCGTCGAACAGAGAATAGGCCACCGGCGTAATCAAAAGCGTGATCAAAAGCGAGAGCGCTTGGCCGCCGATGATGACTTTGGCCATCGAGGCGCGCGAGGCGGCGCCGGGGCCTCGTCCAAGCGCCATCGGCAGCATGCCGAAGACGAGCATCAACGTCGTCATCAAGATCGGGCGCAGCCGCGCGTGGTTGGCCTCGACGATCGCGCGCTCGCGCTCCATGCCCTGGGCGCGCAGCGTGTTGGTGTAGTCGATTTGCAGGATGCCGTTCTTTTTCACGATGCCGAAAAGCATGAACATGCCGAACATCGCGTAAATGTCCATCGGCTGTCGCAGCAATATGAGAGAGAGCAGGGCGAACGGAATCGTAAGCGGCAGCGCCAGCATGATCGTGATCGGGTGGAGAAAGCTTTCGAACTGCGCGGCGAGCACCATGTACATGAAGATGAAGCTCAGCCCGAAGGCGTAGGCGAAGTTGGCGCCGGTCTCGGCCAGCACCTTGGCCCTGCCCGTGAAATCCGCCGTGTAATTGGAAGGAAGATCGAGCGCGTTGACGAACCCCTGGATCTTCTCGACCGCCTCACCGAGCGGGAGCGTGGGCGAAAGATTGGCGACGATCGTTACCTTGCGCTGCCGGTTGTAGCGGTCGATCTCCGATGGGCCCAAGTCCTCGCGCAGTTCCACCAGGTTGGCGATCCTGACGAGCTGTCCATCTTTGCCGGGGACGGTGAGATTCATGATCGCTTGAGAATCGTCCCGGTTTTTCTTCGCGGCCCTGAGCCAGACGTCGTATTCCTCGGCCTCCTCTTTGTATTTGGAGATAGGCTCTCCGCCGACAAATGTCTGAAGCGTGTCGGCGATGTCCGCGATCTGAATGCCGAACTCCGACGCTTTCTTGCGGTCGACGACCGTCCGCAGCTCGGGCGTGCGCACCGATAAGGTTGTGTCGGTGTCCACGAGTCCGGGCACTTCTCTCATCTGCGCCACGAGCTTATCGCTGTACTCCTGGAGCCGCTCCAGGCTCGGGCCGCGCAGATTGAACTCGAGGTCGGTCTGCCGGACTCCGCCGCCGCTGAAGGAGTTGACGCCCTGGATGCTGACCCTCAAGTCCGGATATTCCTGGAAAAGCTTGCGGGCGTCCGCCATCACGTCGAACTGGGTGTAGTTTCTCCCGGAAAGATCCACCAGCCGAACGTAAATATCGCCGGTCGTCACGTCTCCCTGTCCGGCTTTTATGTTTCCCGTCGTGTCGCCGATCGTCGTTAGAATATTCGTTACCCCGCGCAGCTTGCGAATGCGTCCCTCCAGCTCGCGCAGCAGTCGGTCGGTTTCGTCCAGCGTGTAGCCGCCCGGGGTCTGAAGGACGACTTCAAACTCGCTCTGGTCGTCGTTCGGAATAAAATTTTTGCCGATGACGGAAAAGAGCGGGACGGTCGTGAGCACCGTGACGACAGCGGCGGCGACGACGATCCAGCGGTGCCCGAGCGACCAGCCGAGAATCCAGCCGTAAGATTTGTCGATACGGGAATAGAAACGGCTTTGCCTGGAGGATTTGCCGCCGTGCTTGACCTTCAGAAAGCGCGAGCTGAGCATGGGCGTCAGCGTGAACGACACCAGCAGAGAGACCGCGACGGAAAACGCCACCGTCGTGCCGAAGCTGGAAAAAAAACGGCCCACCCGGCCGGCCATGAAAGCCAGCGGAACGAAAATCACGATGAGCGAAAGCGTCGTGGCCATGACGGCCAGCGCGATCTCGCGCGTCGCTTTGGACGCCGCGCTCCTGGGCGATTCGTCTTTTTCCTCGATGTGGCGGAAGATATTTTCCAGCACGACGACGGCGTCGTCGATGACGATGCCGACCGCCAGGATCAACCCCAGCATCGTGATATTGTTCAGCGTGAAGCCCATGACGCGCATCAGCGTGAAGGTCGAAATGATCGATGCCGGGATGGCGACGGAGGCGATCAGCGTGCTGCGCCAATCGTGCATGAAGAGAAAAACCGTGAGCGCGACCAAAAGCGCTCCCAGGATCAGATGGAGCTTGACCTCTTCATAGGAGGCCTTGATGAAGCGCGATTGATCGACGATCACTTCGCTGCGGATGTCCAGAGGCAGCGACGAGCGGAGTTGCTGCAGGCGCGCTTTTACCCGGTCCACGACCTCGACGGTGTTGGTTCCGGACTGTTTTTTGACGATCAATTGCACGGCGTTCTCGCCCTCGAGGCGCGACCGGCTGCGCGGCTCCACCACGCCGTTTTCAGCGGCGCCGACGTCGCGGATCATGATCGGGCGTCCCTGAAAATTGCCGATGATGAGATTGTTGAAGTCTTCGGCGCTCGCAATCCGCCCCATCGTGCGCAGGATGAGCTCGCGCCGGCCTTCGTCGATCCGGCCGCCGGGGATCTCGATGTTCTGGGCTTGAATGGCGCGCTTGACCTGGGCGATGGAAAGATTATACGCGGCGAGCCGGTCGGGATCGACGTCGATGTTGATCGTACGCTCCTGCTGCCCCACCATGACGATCTGTCCCACGCCGCGCAGCGTCTCGATGTCTTCTTTGATCTGCTTTCTGGCGATTTCGCTGACCTCGCGCAGATTTCTTTTTCCCGAGACCGCGATCTTCATCACCGGCATCGCGTCGACCTGAAATTTTTGAATCACCGAAGGGTCCGTGCCGACCGGGAGCTGGGACAAAATCGTGGAAACTTTGTCGCGCACTTCTTGGGCCGCCACGTCGCCGTTTTTCTCCAAAATGAACTGGATCGTGATGATCGAGATGCCCTCTTTGATGACGGCGCGCAACTCATCGATACCGTCGATCGTGTTGATCGCGTCTTCGATCGGCTTGGTGACGGAGGTTTCCATCTCCTCGACGCCGGCGCCTTTGAGCGTGGTCGTGACCGTAACCGTCGGGATATCGATGTTGGGATAGAGATCGACGCCCAGCCCGCGGTAAGAGAAGAGTCCCAGGACCACCAGCGCCATGATCAGCATGGTGGCGAAAACAGGACGTCGAATGCAGAGATCGGCGAGATTCACGGTTGTTGCGTCTCTTCCTGGCGCGGCATCACCGGCCCGGAGACCTTGACCGCCGCTCCGTTGGTCAGCCGGGTCAGCCCCGATATGACGACCAGCTCGCCCGGTTTGAGGCCGGTGACCTCGACTTCGTTCGCGCCCACTCGCACTCCGGTTTGGATGATGCGCTCGCGGGCGACGTTGTTTTCCGCCCCTCGATTGCCCTCGGGGTCGGGAGGCTCTCGAACGACGACGAACACTTTGCTGACGCCGGCAAAAGAAACGATCGCCTGCTGCGGGACGGTCAGGGCGTTGGGATCGACGCGCGTCGCGACGATCGCATGGGCGAAGAATCCGGGCTTCAAACGCCGGTCCGGATTTTCCACCATGCCTTCGACCAGAAACGAGCGGCTGGTGACCTCGGACGATGGGCTGATGCGGGTGAGCCTCCCCTTGAACGTCGCATCGGGAAAAGAATCCACGCGGATATCCACCGCCTGGTCCGTGTGGATCTCGGGCGCGAAGCGCTCCGGAATCATGCCGCGGAGCTTCAGCGGATTGTCCTGGACGATGGTAAATAAGGGAGCGGCGACTTTGACGTATTCGCCCGCCGAAACGGAGCGCTTGCTGATCGAGCCCGCGAGCGGCGCGGTAATCGCGGTGTCGCGCAATTTCTTCCGCGCCGTTTCCAGTTGAGCTTCTTTGGCGGCGGCGGCGGCGAGCGACGCCCGGGCTTTTTCCGTGCTACTCTTATAGTTCGCGCCCGCCATCTTGGCGCGCATCTGCGCGGTGTCATAATCCTGCGCCGCGATGAGCTGCCGCTCGTAGAGAGTCTTGATGCGCGCGAGGCCGCGCTCGGCGTCGTCCGTATCGGCCTTGGCTCTCTGCACCAGCGAGGTCTGTGTGACATCGAAATCCTTCGGCGGCGTTTTTTCCAATCCCAGCCTGGCCAGGTTTTCTTTCAAGTTGCTTTCGGTCAGTTGTATGGCGAAGCGGAACTCCGCGTCGTCGATCTTCGCCAGCGTCTGGCCGCGGGCGACGCGGTCGCCGAGATCGGCGGCGAGCGAGGCGATCCTGCCGTCCACTTCGCTGGAGACGGTCACTTCTTCGTTGGCGTAAAGCGTGCCGACGAATTCCAGGGTCCGGGCGACTTTCTGCGTGCGCACCGGCGTCACCGTCACGGGCACGGGCGCCTCGGCTTTCTGCGCTTTGGTTTCCTTCGACGCGGAACTGCGATCGCAGCCACAGAGCGGGAGCGCTGCGAGGAATAGTGCGGTGACCAGGGATCGTCTCATCGGCTCGCTCCGGATTGCCGGGCGCTTTTCCTGAGGAGGAAGCGGAGGAAGCCGACCAGGTCTTCCGAGTCGCGTTCCAGCGAGTGCGCGCTTCGGCCCATCATCCTCCGTACCGCCGTGCTGATGGTCATCTCGTTGATATAAAAGGCGGCCTGGCCCGCATCCATGGCGCGAAAGATCCGTTGCTTGATTCCTTCGTCGAGCAGATTTTTGATCCGTCCCTCGTGCCGTTCGCGGTATTTCAACAGGCGGCGCGCCTGGCTCCCGCGGGGACTGTCGCGCAGGAGGCGGCGGTCGAGGAGCAGCACGCGCAGGAGATCTTTCTGCGCTTCCATGATCTCCAACTGCCCGCGAATGGTCTGGCAGAGCCTCTCCCAGGGCGTGGCCTCGTCATCGACGCGGGTCTCGATCTGCCGAATCATCTCCGAGGCCACCTCCTCGACGGCGGCTACGATCAGGTGGTCCTTGCTGCGAAAGTAGAGGTAGATCGCCCCTTTGGTTATGCCCGCCTCCGCGCTGACCCGCTCCATCGTGACCGCGTCGAACCCCTCGGCGGCAATCACCTTCCGGGCCGCCTCCAGGAGCGAGCGGGTGCGGAAGCTCTGCAGGACCTCTTTACGGCTTGCGTTCGACGGGATAGAGTGAATCATGATTTAGTATGCTGAATACCCGTTCAGTATTCACACGGGTTAACGGAAATGTCAAATAAAAGCGTCTTTGCTTTGCGGTGAAAACGATATATAAAAGGCGACGGTCTGCGCTATCGCGAGGAGGTTTTTATGTCGGCGTTGAGATTCCTGTTGTCCCTGGCGTTCGCTCTGGCGATCGGCGGGTGGCTTCCGTCCGGCAGTCGGGCCGCGGAGCCGGAGAATCAAACGGAGCCCGGCCCTCAGAAAGCGTTGACCCTCGAGGCGAAGCAAAAAGAGTTAACGGTGGACGATTCCGTCCGCAACGCGCTGGAAAATCACCCGAGCATAACAGCGGCAAGGGAAAAAGTCGGCGCGCAGACGGCTGTGTTGAGACAGCAGTTCGCGGCCTACTATCCGACTCTCAGCCTTAACGGCCAGTACCAAACCGGAACTCAGTCCGGAAGCACGAGCGTAGCTCCGGAGGCCTTCGATTCTTTTCAGGCCCAAGCAAGCGTTAACATGACCCTCTATAATTTCGGCAAGCGCGAGGGGGCGGTCCAATCGGCACGCGACACGCTGAGTGCAACTCAATATAATCTAAAAACAACTGCCGATACGGTCGTCCTCGGCGTGAAGCAAGCCTACTATTCCTATCTCCAGGCGATCGCGCTGGTTCGAGTCAGGGAAGAGACGGTTCGGGATCGCGACCTGGTTGTCCGCCAGGCCCAGGCGTTTTTTGATGTGGGGACAAGGGCGAAGATCGATCTCGTTCGAGCGCAGTCGAACTTGTACAGCGCGCAGTCCGACCTGATCGCGGCGCAAAACACGATGAGGGTCGCTTGGGCGACGCTTAAAAATGCCATGGGGTTGCCGGATATCCCGGAGCAAGCGGTCGCTTCGATACCGGCGGCTCAGGTCCAAAACTTTGCTGTGACGACGTTTCCACTCAATCTCGAACAAGCCAGATCTCAGGCGTTCGATATACGGCCGGAGCTGCTAAGCTTCAAAGCGCAGTTGAGAGCCCAAGACCAGATCACTGCAACCAACCGGAGAGGGCACTTACCGGATATTATATTTGATGCGAATTACGCCCGGAGAAATACGAGTAATCAGGAACACACAGCAGTAGTACCGTGTCTTGATCTAGATAACGATTGCAGGAGTACTGTTCATCTAGGTCACTTTGACACTTTTCCGCTTCAACCAAGCTGGCAAGTAAGGCTCACTTTGAATATCCCCATCTTCGACGGCTTTAGGACCACATATAAGGTCGAGGAGTCGGTGCGCACCTATTACGCGATCCGGGCGGCGGCCGAGCAGCAAAAACAGCAAGTTGCCTTGGAGGTCGAACAGGGTTATGCTAACGCTGGCAGCGCCCAAGAAAGGATCAAAGCTACGAAAGCTGCGGAACAAGCTGCCAGAGAAAATCTCGATTTGGCCAACGGCCGTTATCAGGTCGGCGTGGGCTCCATCATCGAAGTGACCGATGCCCAGGCATTGTATGTTACCGCGGAGGTTGATTACGTCAACTCTCTTTACAATTATAAAATCGCCGAAGCGCAGCTCTTGAGAGCGGTCGGCACGCCCTAGATGGAGTCTCAGTTTCGGCGATCATGCGGGATAGAAACCTATGAGGCGATACGGTTGGCTGGCAGCGATTCTCATCGTCGTCGGCGCATACGTCGTTTATGGACAAATCACCTCCGGCGCGGGAAAGAAGCCTGAGACCGGAAGGGGATCCGAGGGCCGGGCGGCGGTTCCCGTTATCGTCGCCCGCGTAAGCCAGAAGAACATGCCCGTGCAACTGGAGGTCGTCGGATCCGTGGAAGCCTACTCCACCGTGTCGATACGAACTCAAGTCACCGGCGCGATCACTCAAGTACATTTTAAAGAGGGGCAAGACGTGAAGCAGGGAGACCTGCTTTTCACGATCGATACGCGGCCGTTTGAAGCCGCGCTCAAGCAGTCCGACGCCAACCTGGCGCGTGACGCGGCCATACTGGCCAATGCGCGCGAGCAGGCGCGACGCTACGCGGAGCTGGTCAAGAAGCAATACGTCTCCCAGGAACAATACGATCAGGTCAAGACCAATGCCGACGCTCTTGAAGCTTCGGTTGACGCGGACAAGGCCGCCATTGAAAACGCAAGAGTTCAACTCAGTTACTGCCGCATATTCTCTCCCGTGACCGGACGGACCGGGAGCCTGCTGATCAACGAGGGTAATCTCGTCAGAACCAACGATGCTGCCGCCCTTGTCACGATCAATCAAGTCAGCCCGATCTATGTGACGTTTACCGTGCCGGAGCAGAACTTGCCGGAGATAAAAAACCGGCTGAACGTCGGGAAACTCAGAGTTCAAGCGCTCATCCCGCAGAACGAGGACCGTCCGGAGGAAGGCGACTTGAGCTTCATCGATAATACAGTGGACAGGACTACGGGAACGATTAAGCTCAAAGGGACCTTCGCAAATGGGAACCGGCGGCTTTGGCCGGGCCAGTTCGTCAAAGCGGTGCTGAAGCTGTCGGAACAGCCCGACGCCCTGGTCATTCCCTCGGAGGCCGTCCAGACCGGACAAGACGGACAGCACGTTTTCGTGGTGAAGGATGACTTCGGAGTCGAGGTTCGACCGGTGGTTATCAGCCGATCGCTTAACGGAGATTCGGTCGTCGTAAAGGGACTCCAGCTCGGAGAAAACGTTGTGACCGACGGCCAGTTCCTGTTGGGGCCGGGAAGCAAAGTGCAGGTCAAGAACGGTAAAGAGGAAAGTAAAGAGGGAACCAAAGAGGGAACCAAAGAGCAGGTCAAAAGCGGCAAAGAGGGAGGAAAGCGGAAAAGAGAGGCGGCATCATGAACCTCACCGGCCTTTTTATTCACCGGCCCGTCATGACAACGCTGGTTATGGCGGGAATTTTGATCTTCGGTATGATGGGGTATCGCGCGCTTCCGGTCGCCGATATGCCGACGGTCGATTTTCCTACGGTCGTCGTATCCGCCAACCTCCCGGGCGCGAGCCCCGAGACGATGGCCTCCGGGGTGGCCACGCCGCTGGAAAAACAGTTCTCGACCATAGCCGGACTGGATTCCATGAACTCCATCAGCACCCTCGGCCGGACCCAGATCACGCTGCAATTTAATTTGAGCCGAAATATCGACGCGGCCGCGCAGGACGTGCAGGCGCAGATCGCGCGGACTTTGCGGGACCTTCCGCCCAACATGCCGAACCCGCCCGCGTACAGGAAGGTCAATCCGGCCGACGCCTCTATTCTTCAGCTCTCTCTCACATCCGAGACGCTCCCTCTTTCCACCGTCGACGAGTACGCGCAGAACATTCTCGCGCAGAGAATTTCGATGGTGGCCGGCGTCGCTCAGGTGGACGTCTTCGGAACTCAGAAGTACGCGGTTCGTATTCAGCTTGATCCGAGCGCACTTGCCTCCCGGCAGATCGGCATCGACGAGATCCTGACCGCCGTGCAGCGAGGCAACGTCGATCTACCTTTAGGGACATTGGATGGCCCGCACCGCTCCCTCACGCTGAAATCCAACGGCCAACTCACAAAGGCGGAAGACTACCGCCCGCTGGTGGTGACCTACAGGAACGGGTCTCCCGTTCAATTGCGCGACGTCGGAAAAGTCCTCGACAGCGTCGAGAACAACCAGATAGCGGCGTGGTACAACAACAAGCCGTCGGTCGTTTTGGCCGTGCAGCGCCAACCGGGAGCCAACGTCGTCGAGGTCGTGGATGCAGTGAAAAAGCTCCTGCCCGCGCTGCGCGAGTACATTCCTCCCTCCGTCGATCTCGAAGTCTCTTTCGACCGTACGCTGGCGATTCGCGATTCGATCTGGGACGTCCAGTTTACTTTGGTTCTGACGGTCGCGCTGGTCGTCATGGTCATTTTTCTTTTCTTGCGCAACCTCTCGGCCACGATCATCCCCAGCCTGGCTTTACCGATGTCGATCATCGGCACTTTCGCCGTGATGTATTTCTTGGGGTACAGTCTCAACAACCTCTCCCTGATGGCGCTCACGCTTTCGGTCGGCTTCGTCGTCGACGACGCCATCGTCGTGCTTGAAAATATCGTGCGTCACGTCGAGGAAGGCGAAAATGTTTTTGAAGCCGCGGTCAAGGGCGCCAAAGAAATCGCTTTCACCATTCTCTCCATGACCTTCTCGCTGGTGGCTGCGTTTATTCCGGTGCTTTTCATGTCGGGAATGATCGGCCGGTTATTGCGTGAGTTCGCCGTCACGATCTGCGTCGCGATCCTGGTTTCCGGCTTCGTTTCGCTGAGTCTAACGCCGATGCTTTGCAGCCGCTTTCTGAAACCTGCCGGAGCGGAAAGACACGGCCGTTTTTATGTGATCGTGGGCCGATTCTTCGACTCCATGCTGAGCTTCTACGACTGGACGCTCCAGTGGGCCTTGAGGCATCGCTTGGTTACGATGGTGGTTTCGCTCCTCCTCGTGGTGGGGACGTTCCATCTCTTCACGACGATTCCTAAAGGCTTCGTGCCCAGCGAGGATACCGGTCAGGTCATTATCAACAGCGAAGCCGCCCAGGGAACTTCGTTCGAAGACATGGTGCGGCTGCAAAAACAACTTGCCGCGATCGTCGCGGAAGATCCGAACGTGGGCGGCTTCAGGTCGAGCGTCGGCGTGGGCGGACAAGCCTCGACGGGAAACAGCGGGCAGATATTTATTCGCCTCAAGCCCCGATCGGAGCGCGAGCTTAGCGCGGACGAGATCATCCAGCAGCTTCGTCCGAGGTTGTCCACGGTTCCGGGGGTGCGTGTGTCGTTGCAGAACCCGCCGGTGATTCGCGTGGGCGCCCGGCTTTCAAGAAGCCAGTACCAGTTTACCTTACAGAGCCCCGACGCGCAGGAGCTTTATCGCTATGCTCCGCTGCTCGAAGAGAAGATGCGCTCCCGATCTGAATTTCAGGACGTGAACAGCGACCTGCAACTCAAAAATCCGCAGTTGGAAATCGTCGTTGACCGGGACAAGGCCGCAACGCTAGGGACGACCGCCCAAGGACTCTCGCCGCGGCAGATACAGGAAGCTTTCTACAATGCTTACGGATCGCGGCAGATCTCGACGATCAATACGCCGACCAATCAATATCAGGTCATCATGGAGCTCGATCCCAAATATGAGAACGATCCCTCCGTGCTGTCGATGCTTTACATCCGGTCCAACACCGGCAACAACACGGCTCAGAGCGCATTGACGGCGGGGAACGCGTTGATTCCGTTGAACTCGGTGGCGACCTTGAAGCAAGGCGTCGGGCCGATGTCGGTCAACCATTCCGGACAGCTTCCTTCCGTGACGATCGCCTTCAACCTCCGGCCCGGAATAGCCCTCGGCGACGCCTCGAAAATAGTCGATCAGCTGGCGCGCGAGACGCTGCCGGCAACCATCACGACCGGCTTTCAGGGCACCGCTCAGGAATTCCAGTCGTCGATGCGAAGCATGTGGCTTCTCCTCGCCATGGCCGTTCTGGTCGTTTATCTGGTGCTGGGGATCTTGTACGAGAGCTTCGTCCATCCCTTGACGATCCTGTCCGGTCTTCCCTCGGCGGCATTGGGAGCGTTGCTTACCTTGAGCATCTTCAATATGGATTTAAACATCTATGGCTTTGTCGGAATCATCATGCTGATCGGTATCGTGAAGAAAAACGCGATCATGATGATCGACTTCGCGCTCGAGGGTCAGCGCAAGGAGGGCAAGACCCCGTACCAGGCGATCTACGAAGGCTGTCTGGTGCGATTTCGGCCGATCATGATGACCACGATGGCCGCCATCATGGGCGCCCTGCCGATCGCGCTCGGACACGGCGCAGGCGCCGAATCGCGCCGCCCGCTGGGGCTCGCGGTCGTCGGCGGCTTGCTGGTCTCGCAGCTCTTGACGCTCTATATCACTCCGGTCATCTTCCTCTACTTCGAATCGTTTCTGGAGAAAGCGCGCGGGTGGCGGCGGAGTCGGCGCAAGTCCGTCGAGGGCAAGCCGGCTACGGCGGCGGCAGCTCCGTCGTGGGAGCCGCAAGCTCCGGCTACGCCGGGCGGGGGGCCGTCGTTCTGGTCTTCGTTTAGAAAATTCGGTGCGTGGAGAAAATGAGTCGGTTTATTGCAAAATGCAGATTGCAAAATGAAAAATGCAAAATGAGGTGAAGATTCGTCCTTCCGTTTTGAAATTTGCAATTTTCAATTTGATATGGCGCTCTACGCTACGAGCGCGGTCTACCAGCTAAACGGATTTAGAATCTTGCCGATTCTGTCGGCGTCTTCTTTGAGTTGCTCCAGAACGCTCTTGTTCTCATCTACGTATTCTTCTTCCGGGTCACTCGACTTTGGTTTTGCAGCGGTCTTCGTCTCGGCGGGCTTTTCCTTTACGGGTTGAGGCGGACCTTTTACCGCCAGTTCGGGCAGCGATTGCGCCGGCGGCGGTGTCGGAGGGCTGGACAAGGTGGTTTCTTCGATCGATTCGGATTTTGCCGGCTCCGCGGGCGCCGTCGATTTCTCCTGAGACTGGAATTCCTTCGGCTGGAGAAACAACGGACTTTTTTCCGTGCTCAATCTCGGCTCGAGCTGAATCGTTTCAGCGGGCTTCGGACGCGAGACCACCGGTGTCTTGGATGACCCTTGGATCTTTTGATTCTCGGTCTTGATTTTGTCTTCCGCTTTAGCCGGGTCGATTCCCTCACGCTTTAACTTCTGGTCGATATTGGAAAGCAGCGCGCGGGTATCCGGCGCCTGGGTAGAGGCCTTGGAGCGCGCCGTGGCCGTCTCGGCTTTTTCGTCGAACGGAACTTTTAGCGCCGGGGCGGCCTCGGGCGGAGCGGGAAGGTCGCTTATGTTTTTACCTTTTTTCTCAAGCTTGCTGTCGATTGAGCCGAGCGTGGCTGTCGGGTTCGCGGTTGGCGGCGGGGGAGCTTCTTTTTCATGAGGCAGGTCTGCCGCGGGCGGTTTGAGTTCCTGCTTCGCGTCGATTCCGCGTTGCTTCAGCGAGTCGTCGATGCCGCCAACCAGTTGGGGATTTTTTGCCGATGCCGTCTTGGCTGCTTCCTGCTTCTTGCCGAAAGGCCACAACGAAGAGAAAAAGCCGCCGGATTGCTCGTTCTTGTTTCCGGTATTTGCAGCGGCAGCCTTGCTCGCGCTCTGGTCCTTTTTCTCGACTTCATTGGACGGCGCCGGAGACGATGAGGAGAATGGGTTTATTTTATCGACCACGCGGCTCAAGACCCCTTTTTCGTCTCCCGGCTTTTCATCGACGACTTCCGTTTTCGCCACCAGATTTAGCGGCGGCTTCGCTTCGCCGGCCTGCTGTTTGTTTTCCGCCGCGGCAGGCCCTGCCGCTCTTCCCTCGGGCTTGAGCAGGACCGCAAGCGGATCGCGTTTTTCCTGAGCCAATTGGCTCAATTCGGCCTGAGCGGTTTTGGCCAGAGGGTGGTTGGGATAGTGTTGGACCAGCGCCTCATAAGCCAGAGACGCTTTTAGGTTGTTCTTCTCCAGCCGGTAACTTTCTCCCAGGTTATAGAGGGCCTTGGGCGCGGTCGGGGTGTCCTTATAGTGGCGCAGAATTTCTTCAAAGCGATCCCGTGCCGCCGGGTATTTCTTCTCCCGCATGTAGAACGATGCAATGTCAAATTCATGCTCGGCAAGGTACTCTAGGCACTGCGCCAGCTTTTCCTTGGATTTTACAGCGTAAGGCGACTGGGGATAGTTGTTGACGACCCGCTCAAAGTAGCCCTTGGCGATCTCGGTCACCTTTTGGTCCCGGTCAACGGATGAGAATTGGTCGAAATGCGCCATGCCGGAGATATACAGGGCGTACGGAATGTTCTCGTTGTTGGGATGCATCGCTTGAAATTCTTTGAGCGTTTCCACCGCCTCTGGATATTGCTTGTTGAAATAGTAGGCCTCGCCCAGTTTCATCTCGGCCGATACGATTTCCGGAGCGAATGGATATTCGGACCTCAATTTCTGAAACCGATCGATGGCCGGGACGTATCGTTTATTGTTGAAAAACGCGATGCCTTCCTTGTACAGAGTCTCGGCCGTGGCGTTGGGCTGCGCAGGCTGCGACGACCATGGAAGAGACGGAAGAGACGGAAGAGACGGGAGGGAAGAACAACCGGCAGCAAGGAGCGTCAGAGCAAGAAGCAGATTGCGCAGCCCGAAGGGCGCGGCCGATTTTACCGGAGTTTGTTCGTGGTTGGGTCTGTGGAGCATTGCCGTTGTTGTTTCGTTTGGGGTTGTGCCGCCGCGGATTGTAAGCGGGTCTGCAAATTTATTATTCATATTATCGACCGTGCGATATCGAGTCAAGCATCGCGCTTCGCTCCTTGATTTTATTTTGCCGTTACCCGGAAGTTCGCGTACGTTTCGTTCGAGCGTAGGACGAAAGGCCAGACGGGCGGAAAGATCAGGTAAGCGGTGGTCTCCAGAAAAGAATAAACCATGTCCCCCGGCGGTCCTTTGTCATCGTGGATGGTGACCTTGTATTCTCCCGGGGGAAGATCGGGCACGCGAAACTGCAAAATCTTGTCCTCGATCCAAACCAGTTCTTTATCGGGGACATCTCTCCTGTCGGGTTTCAAACCCGTAAGCTTCAGTCGAGGATAGTCCATCACTTGCCCGCCGATCTCGACGCGCGGCCAGCCTACCAGATATTCCATCGAGAGGCTTACCACGGTTCCGGGCGTGCCTTCGGTAGGATCGATATGGACGATTCTTGGGGCGCAGGCCGCCAGTCCGAGCCAGCCTATCAGGAAAACCGCCCGGACGGTCCAAGTGCCCGCGCTTCCGCCTACGATGGGTCGGCCTCTCAGGTGAGTATGCTTCATTTTTACCCAAAAGGATCGTCTTCGGAACACTACACCAGGACCTGGGCGGGAGGCAATCCCGGACCGTTAAAAGAAAATTCAATTATCCTCTTGACAGGGGGTTTTCGAATAGGATACAAAGAGCAAAATTGTTGGGGATTGCCCTGTGGCAAGAGGCAAGAGGAATGTTGGCTGCTTGTTTGATTCGAGGCAAAAAAAAGGAATTGTAAGTTTTTAAAGGAGGCATTGTTATGAATAGAATAACGGGTACGTCCATCGGGTCATTTATCCTGGGAGCCGTTCTCTTGCTTCTTCCAGCTTTCGTAGGAGCGGCGGTAGTGCCGGTATCAGTCCATTGTACTGCCTCGACAACGATAGCGAGTAAGCTCACGGCCGCGGCGGCTAGTCCTAGTCGGACCCTATTTGTGACGGGCGTCTGTGTGGAAAACGTCACGGTCCGCAACCAGCGGGTGATTATAGATGGCACGGGTGGGGCGACGCTGAAACCTCTGGACCCGACGAAGGCTGCGATTACTTTCAGGGGGGGTACGACAGAGGCCACCATTCAAGGGATGACCATTGAGACGGGCGCGAACCCAACCGACCCGTCTGCCCCGACTCCAGGCACCTCTTGCAATGCTGATGGCAACACCCTAAAGGGGGGTGACGGCATAGACGTGCGCGACGGCGCCAACGTAAGCATAGGTCTGGCCGCCGCCTTCGATGTCCCCGCCCATAACGGCACGGGTGGCGCCATTATTCCCGCCACCCCCGACGTCGTCGCAATAGGTAACACGATTAACGTCCGCGGCGCCGGTAGAGGAATCCGGGTGCGGAACGGAGCCAATGCCACGCTGAGTGCGAATACAATTAATGGTAATAAGTTAACACCCGATGGTCTCACCCTTGGAACCGCCGCGTGTGGTGGAGCCCTAAATAAGAGTTTTGCGGGGAGCACCGGTATCGATGTCTCATCGGCCGCGATCGCGGCGCTGGGGACCCTGGTCAATCAAACGGCGGACACAGTGGTGGGAGGGACCAGTATAGATAACCGAAACACTGTCTCCGGACACGACAAAGGCCTCGCTTGCGCGCAGGGCACCGTCACGGGCCTAAAAGCTCCGACCAGCAATCCCGCGGGCTCGGCTGGAGCCACGCTATTTTCCAGTAATACCACGCCTGGTGTCCCCCTTACAGTTCCAACAGCAATAACCCAAGCTGGTTACAACAAGGACTGCTTCACGGACGAGTAAGCTCTAAGCTTCCACTCGTATGACCAGGGGCCGCCTCTTTCGAGAGGCGGCCCTTTTTTTAAATCAAATCTTTCCTCACTGGTCCCACGGCCGCTGTCGCGTGATCTTTTCTTCTCCGTGCCGTTTTGGTAGAGAATCTTATCCGAGGATCGTTTTGCATTGAGAATCGACATGGGAACGGGAACTACTTTCGCCGTTGGGTTATTGGCGGCGCTTTTATTGATCGGCGATTGCGGCGCGGCGGAAAATAGCGCAAGGGATGCCCAGGCCCATTACAACCGCGGCGCCGCCCATATAGGCCAGGGCCAGTACGACAAGTCTATCTCGGAACTCACCAGTGCGATCGAGATAAACCCACGCTACACGGACGCCTACTTCAACCGGGGTCTTGCCTATCAGGGCGGGGGTCGGTACGACCAGGCCATCGCCGATTACACCAAGGCGTTGGAGATAAATCCGAGATATGCCATGGCCTATTTCCATCGCGGGGTTGCCTATCAGAGCAAGGGGCAGTACGAACAGGCCATCTCCGACTACACCACGGCGCTGGAGATAGCCCCCGACTATCCGTCGGCCCATTTTCGTCGGGGCGCCGCGTATCAAAATCTCGGCCGGTATGACCAGGCTATCGCCGACTACACCAAGGCGCTGGAGTTAAGCGAGACAGCAGCTACCTACCTTCTTCGGGGCTTTAGCTATCAGAGAAAGGGGCAGTACGATGACGCGATTTCGGACTACGACGACGCCCTGGAGATAGACCCGGGTTATGCCGCCGCCTACCTCAATCGGGGGGCCGTTTATTTCAAGCAGGGCCACTACGGCTGGGCCATCTCAGACTTTAGCCATGCGCTTAAGATAGACCCGAGGCATGCCGACGCCTATAACAATCGCGGGCTCGCCTATCAAAACTTTGGCCGGAGTGATTTAGCCCTCTCCGACTACAGCAAGGCGGTCGAGATCGATCCGAGATATGCCCTCGCCCATTTCCATCGCGGGACCGTCTATCAGAACATACGCCAATATGACGAGGCGATCTCTCATTATGACAGGGCTCTGGAGATAGACCCCGGCATGCGTCAGGCCTACGCCAATCGGGCGCTAATCTACTTTGCCAAGAAAGAATACGAAAAAGCCTGGCAGGATGTGCGCCAAGCCCAGAGTTTAGGCTACCAGGTGGCGCCCGAATTCCTGAAAGAGCTGCGCGAAGCGTCGGGAGGAGAAAAATAGGCGCAGCCAGAGAAAAAAGAGGGTGTCTTAGGGGTGACGCCGGACACCGGGCCAGCGTCACTACAGATAACCGGAACACTGTCACCGGAAACGACACTGGCCTCACTTGTGTACAGGCCATAGTAACCGGCATAAAATCTCCCACCAGCATCGCCCCGTTTATACCGGGACGAGTCTTATTACTGGCAATCAAACTGCTGACGTGACCATTGCCGCTCCCTCAGTGGCGAGCCAAACTGCTTACAATAAGAACTGCTTCACGGACGCGTAAGCTTAGAGTTAATCCCTGCTAAGCTGGCCCCTTGCATAACCAGGGGCTGCCTCTTTCGAGAGGCGGCCTTTTTTACCTTCTTTTCGGCCCGGTCTTCCTTGCCTTCACTTCCATCCGGATTAGCCCCTCTAATCATAAGGCTACCAGGGGTGTTCAGATCCCACCAAAAAAAGTTGTATTTTTCGCTTGACAAGGGGTGCTCATTTGGTTTAAAAGTCCTAAGACTTTAGATGCAGTAGAATTTTTTATTCGTGCGTAGTGGCATAATATTACGACCTTAGACTTAACCAAATGGGCTTTTCGATGTAGTCAGACCTTGTTTAGGAATAGAGGAGGCGACAATGAAAAAGTTATGTAGTTTTACCGCCGTCGGCTTCATGCTTGCTGTAATTTTTGCAGTGGCGCTGCCGGCACGGGCCGCCGATGTGGATCAGAGGATCAAGACGTTGGAGGACGAGCTGGCGCGGCTCAAGACCGAGCAGACGCAGGTGAAGGCGGAGCAGATCGAGCTCAAGAAGAACGCGCTCGCGGCCGAAGGCGCGCTGCCGACGTTCAGTTATCGTCCCGGCAACGGGATACTGATCGAGGCCGCGGACAAGTCGTGGTCGTTGCGCGCCAGCTTCGAGGCTCATCTCCGGATGCTCTTTGAATCCGGGCTCTCCCATGTCGGCCGCACTAACGGCGAGATTATGGGGCGGAGATTCAGGCCGACTTTCGATTACTGCGTGAACAATTGCTTCTGGGAGCTTGAGTACTCCCTGGACAACGATGGGTTCGGGACAGGCAATGGGAAGAACGCGACCAACAC
>JBGQBP010000003.1:0-41222 GCA_041494945.1 Binatia bacterium
AGCGGCCAGCCGCCGTAATCGAGGCACGAATAGTCCGATGTCAGGTGAGAAAAGCGGCCCGCCGGAATGACCACCCTGCGCCAGCCGATCGCCTGTAATTTTTTGAACGCCGTCTCATCGAGCGGAACCGGCCGCATGCCGGCGGCGAGCGCTTCGTCGAACCATAGAATCAGTCCTTCGTCGAAGATCGCGTCGATCGTCCCCGCGCGCAACGCATCGAGCCGTCTGTGATCCCCCGGCCCGCCGTTGAGCTGCAGGCTTCCGCCCCACGATTCGATATCGGCAAGCGTGAAGCCGTACGCGGCAAGCGTTTGATCCACCAGGACGCGCGTCGAATGGTGCGGGTCTTCGCGGATGGACAACCGTAATGGATAACGTTTCGTTTTGATCTCAGCCAGCGAATTCAAGCCGGTGCGCGGATGGAAGACATACACAAAACGGTCCCACGAGGGATAAATCGCGAGAACGCGGACCGGCAGCGGCTCGGGAAAAAGTCCTCTGCCGCGGTACGCCTGCGTGAGAAACCCGGAGGGATTTACCATCGCCAGCTCCAAGCTTCCGTCGCAGACGGCATGCGCGAGATGCGGCGATCCCGTCGCCATGCGCAGCCACGGCCGAAAATTTTCGCCCGAACCCGCGCCGACGGCGATGCACAGGTCGCGGTTGCCGTAGTAAGGCGTGGCGGGATTCCCCGCGATCTGCAGACCTATTTCCCAGAGCATTTTACAGCGCTGGAAATTAGCCCCTCTCGGCAGCGGCTCCATAACTACGGCGCGACCGTGCCCGGCTTCTGCGGGTCTTTCCCTTCCAGCTCGGCTGCGATGTCGCCGTAAAGCCCATAGGGATTCTTAACGGTTTTGCGATACTCCTCCGGCGGCACGTTGCAGTAAACTTCCAGCAAGTTGTCGTCGGGATCGTAAAAATAAATGCTCTTGGTGATGCCGTGAAAGACGACGTGCTTGAACCTGACTTTGTTCGCCTTAAAAATCCGATAGGCCTCTTGCAGCTCGGCAAACGAAGCCAGCTCGTACGCGACGTGCTCCATGCCGACCTGCTCGTGATCGGGCATGCGCGCGCCGTCGGTGGCCTGGCGGATCGCCAGCAGATGATGGTTCGCTTCGACGTCCGGACTGAAGAAGAGCATGCCGTTGGGCGCCTCGCCGACCACGGGTAGTCCCAGGACTTCGGTGAAGAATTTTTTCGAGCGTTCGAGATCTTTGACGCGCAATACCAGATGGCCGGTTCTTTTGATTTTGATGGGCATAAAATCCCTCCTCGCTCAGGGTTGACAGCCGGTTCTGGATTAACACACGTGCTTGCCGACTTCAAATTAACATCTCCGTCATTGTGCCTGCGCGCGGAGGGGGGCCTGCTCCTTCGCGCGAGCCGATGGGTCTCTACTATTCTGTCTCGAAGTGCCTGTTTGAATCGCCCGTTGTCTTTGAGAAACTTTAGTGTCGGACGTCTCGCTTGCTTCGGAGCAGGCCCCCCTCCGCGGCAAAGGCGGCCTCGTTCGTGAGTGAAGACGATTCGTCAATGATCTTTTCAGAGCGGTCAAAAAGGTCCCAGCTACAAGGCGCGCGAGAAATCGACGAGCGCAGGCGTACACTTCTAGTACGTCGAGCGAGGCGTTTCGACGCGCAACGCCGTAGATGGGCCTTTTTCAGCGGTCTGACACTCCGCACACGAGCAGCGCCGTGAGCGCGTAAACCTTCGTCGCCGCGACGAGGTCGGAGATTTTCATGGCGCGATTGCCCGCACCGCTGAACGGGTCTCGCTGCCGCGGCGGTCCGTAGCAAACCGAGGGGATGCCGACCTCGTTGAAGACGTTGAGATCGCGCCACATGCTCACTTCGGCGGAAGGCGGCAGCGGCGGCTCGGTCCCGAAGACGTAACGGTGCGCATCGGTGAGCGCGGAAATCAGCGCCTCGGCATTCTCGGCGATGTGGCCGCGCGAATATTGAAAAGCGGAGACCTCATACTCGATGCCGAGGGAGCGCACCGCACGCTCGACGTCTTTCTTGACCGCTTCGGGCTTTTTGCCGGGAACAAGGCGGATATCCAAGTAGATGTCGCAGAAGGGGCTCGCCTGACTGATCTCGTCATTCCCGCGGATATTCATGATCTGCGCCTTGGGGACGATCGCGCCGCCTTCGAACTCCAGTTTTTCTTTCTGCTGGTAGCGGACGGCCCATTCCTCCAGCGCCAGGATCACGTGCGCCGCCTTGGCGAAGGCGTTGGGATTTTCCTGGATCGACACGCCGCGCTCGAAGCGCGGCGTGTAAACCTCTTTTCCTTTCACCCGCACCTTGAGCCAGACGGCGCCGCACTCTGCGCGGACGATGCCGAAGCCGGAAGTCTCGCCCACGAGCGCGTAGTCCGCCGTGACGCCGCGGTCGACGACCCATTTGGTGCCGAAGCCCTCGCCGGGAAAATTGACGCCTTGATACTCGTCGATCGACGGCGCGCCGGTCTCGAACGCCACCGCCGTGAGCGTGAGATCGCCGCGCAAGCGAATGCCGGCGCGCTTGATCGAACGCGCCGCGATCATGAACGCGCAAAGCTGCGCCTTGTCGTTGATCACGCCTCGGCCGAAAATGAGCTCGCCCTCCGTCCACGCGCCGTCGATTTTCTTGTCGGCCTCCGTGGCGTCGCGTCCCAGCTCGGGCCCGGTATCCATATGCGCGTTGAATATCAGGCTGGTCCCGTCGCCGCTGCCGGCTATCGTCGCCACCGCGTTGACGCTCTCGTCGGTGATGAATTGAAGCGAGCCGTGAATGCCGCATTCTGCGAGCCACGCGAGCACCGCCTCGCCCACTTTTCTTTCTTTGCCGTGATGGCTCGGGATATTGCCGAGCTTGAGGCAGAGATCGACCAGCTCGGCGCGATCGCCTTCGATGCCGGCCAGGAGGTCGTCGTAGACCTTTTCTTTTTTCATGCGCGATCTCCTTCTGAGCGGAACTTACTTCGCGGCGCGGGCTTCGTCAATGCGACGGGAAGCGAAGAGGCTTCATCTCGCTTGCTACGGGCAAATTCTTAGAATATGGTGCCAACGAAACAACCGCAGCCGATGAATTCATAAGGAGCCATTGACATGAGCAAAGCAGCGCGAATAGTCGAGAAACCCCGGGCCGAATGGGGCTCCGACGTGATCGTCGACCTACTCAAAGCTTTCGAGATCGAGTACATCGCGATCAATCCCGGAGCCACGTTCCGCGGGTTGCACGATTCGCTCGTCAACTACGGCGGCAACCGCGCGCCCGAAATTATACTTTGCAACCACGAAGAGATCGCCGTGGCCTTCGCGCACGGCTACGCGCGCGCCAAGGGGAGACCGATGGCCGCGGCGGTGCACAACGTGGTCGGCCTGCAGCATGCTTCGATGGCGATTTACAATGCCTGGGCCGACCGATTGCCCATCGTCGTTCTCGGCGGCACCGGCCCGATGGACACCGCCAACCGCCGGCCATGGATCGATTGGGTTCATACGGCGAACGTGCAAGGCAATCTGGTTCGCGACTTCTGCAAGTGGGACGACCAGCCGGCGAGCGTCGAAGCGGTGCCGGATTCTTTTATCCGCGCTTACCGTTTGGCCACTACCGATCCACAGGGACCGGTTTACATCTGCTACGACGGCGACGTGCAGGAGAAGAAGCTCGACGGCGTCGTTCCTTCCGTGTCGCTGGATCGCTATCCCGCGCCGCTGCCGTTACAGGCGCCGGAAGAAGGATTCGAGAAAACAATTAAGATGCTGCTTGAAGCGAAGCGGCCGGTGATCCTGGCGGACTGGGTCGGCAGGAAAGAAGCCGGTTTCAAAGCGCTGGGCGAATTGGCCGAAATGCTCGCCGCGCCGGTGCTGGATCAACTCGGCAGGCTCAATTTTCCCGTGCAGCATCCGCTGAATCTTACCGGACAAGCCGACAAAGTCATTCCCCAAGCGGATCTTATCCTGGCGCTCGACGTTCCCGATCTCGAAGGCGCCACGACCAAGAGAGCGCAGGAGGGAGGAAACCGGCGGCCGATTCCCTTGATGCCGGCCAACGCGAAGATCATCAACGTCGCGCTCGACGATCTGCTCGTCCGCGCCTGGGCGACGGACTTTAACAAGCTCCGGGAAGCCGATCTCATGATCATGGCGGATACGGCGGTTTTTCTGCCCGAACTGGTGCGGCGTTTGAAGGCGGAGAAGAAGTTCTCCGCATCACAAGGCGAGATCGACAAGCGGCGCGCCGATTGGGGCAAGATTCACGAGCAGAAAAAGGCTGCTCTGGACAAAGAGCTGAAAGCCAAGTGGGACGAGAAGCCGATCGCGATGACACGAATCTACGCGGAGCTTGCCGAGGCGTTAAAAGGCGAAGACTGGGTGTTGACCAACGGCAGCTCGCAGGGAAAGGAAAATCTTTACATGCCCGCGACCAAGTTCAACCAGATTCTCGGCAAGTACAAAGGCGGCGGTCTCGGATACGGTCTGCCCGCGTCGTTGGGCGCGGCGCTGGCGCACAAAGGCTCGGGGAAGTTCTGCGTCGACATCCAGCCCGACGGCTGCTTGCTGTTCACCATCAGCGCTCTTTGGACCGCGGTGCACCACCAGATTCCGCTCCTGGTCGTGGTCTGCAGCAACCGTTCTTACTTCAACGACGAAGAGCACCAGGAGCGCGTGGCCATCGCGCGCCACCGCCCGGTGGAAAACAAAACCGTCGGAATCCGCATCGAAGATCCGGCGGTGGACTTCGCCGCCAACGCGAAATCCTACGGCGTCTGGGGCGCCGGCCCGATTACCGAGCCGAAAGATCTCGCCAAAGCGCTGCGCGAGGCGATCAAAGTGGTGAAAGCGGGCAAGCCGGCGCTGGTGGACGTGGTCGTTCAGATGCGGTGAGTCGGGCGCCTATACTTTCGGGCCTCGCTCTTCTGTAGTAAATTACAGTGAATTTTTAGCGCAACGGAGTGACCTCCGGCTCGTCGGAAAATTTTGTGGCGTAGGTCTCACTCACCGAAGTGTCTCTTCAATAGATCGAAGATGCTGCAATCCGAGGTTCGATAAATCCAAAATGGCTGAGGTGTTGAGCTCGTTCGAACAGTATTGGTGGCTGATTCCGGCCGGATTTGTCCTCGGCGCTTATGGAACGCTCATCGGGGCCGGCGGCGGTTTCGTGTTGGTTCCTCTGCTGTTGTTGTTGTATCCCAAAGAGCCGCCCGAAATCATCGTCAGTATTTCTTTAGCGGTGGTGTTTTTAAATGCCGCGGCGGGCTCTGTCGCCTATGGACGCAAGAAGCGCATCGACTACAAGTCGGGTTTCATTTTTTCGCTGGCTACCGTCCCCGGCGCCATTTTGGGCGCGCTCACGACGGCCTATATACCCCGCAGCCTTTTTGATTCGGTCTTCGGGGTCTTGATGATTTTGGCGTCGATCTACCTCTTGATGTATCCCAAGGCGGCTTCACAACTGGGAGTAACCGGTCCGGGCGGCCGAGCTATGAAGAACTCCCTTTCTTACACGACGAGAGAACTCGTCGACGGCGAGGGTCATGCCTACAAATTTAATTATAATCCTGCAATCGGGGTGAGCGTGAGCTTCCTGGTAGGTTATGTTTCGAGTTTGCTGGGTGTGGGCGGGGGCTTTATCCATGTTCCCGTTCTGGTGAACGTACTTAACTTTCCGGTGCACATTGCCACCGCGACTTCGCACTTTATTTTGGCCGTCATGGCCTTTACCGGCACGCTCGTGCATGTTGTAACCGGCGCCTTCACGCATGGAGTGAGGCGGACGATAGCTCTGGGCATCGGCGTCATTATTGGAGCGCCGGTCGGGGCAGCCCTGTCGGATCGCATTCACGGCGACTGGATCATTAGAGGGCTGGCCGTCGCTCTTGGCTTTGTCGGAATTCGGATTCTCTTCGCGGCGATTTTACAAAGCTAGCACTTCTCAATCTCCACTTCCGTATTGTAATCCGGTTCGCCGGAGACCGGATCGGCGCGGCGCGCGATCAGAACGTTGGCCTCGGGCCAGTAGGCTTGAAGCGTTCCCGCTTTGACGGGAGCGATCTTAACGACGCAGCTCATCTCGCCGGTCTCCGATCGCAGCATCACCGGGGCGCCGTCGGCGAGACCGAGTTTTTCGGCGTCATTCGGCGACATGAAGACCGCGTCTCTTCTCTTGCTTCCCGTAAGCCGGTCGGTCGAGCCGAAGGTCATGCTGTTGAGCTGTTTTCCGCGCCGCGTGGAGAGATAGAAGCGGCCGTCCGAAGCGGTCCGGTCGGGCGGTACCAGCGCGCTGAAGAGCGCGCGGGCGTCGGGCATGTGAGAAAAATTTCCATCTTTAAATAAATAAGGTCCGCCCCACTGGAGCGAGTCGCCTTCCTTCGTCAAGTTCTCGATGCCCTGGTAAACCGGCATGACGCGGCCCATCTCCTCGCGGATGCTCTGCGTATCTTCGTAGGGAAAAAGCAGCTCGCCGTTCGGCATTGCGCGATGCGCGATGAGACAGGGAATCTCCCATTCGGGCAGCGCTTCGCCGATCTGGTGGCCGTAAATTTTCGGCGTGAAGCGGATTCTTCGCTCCGTGCTGGTCGTGGTGCCGCCGCCTCTTTGCTCGTAGCGGGTCTGGCCGGGAAGTAAGACGACAAGCTCTCCGGGATCGATCAGCATCGTGCGGTTCACCACGATGTCCTGATGCACGCGCACCGGAACGCGCGCCAGCGCCTCGGCGACGAAGCGCCGGTCCGGCAGGCTCTCCAGCAAGTTGCCGCCGACCGAGTAGAGAAATTCCAAATCGCCGCGCTGCGCCGCCTCGATCATCTGCGGCGCTTTGAGACCCGGCGCCGAAGGGACCGGATGGCGCCACATGTTGGAAAAGCGCCGCGCGTTTTCTTCGTTTACCTCGAAGCCGCCGGGAAAGCGGTCGGGCTCCGCGCCGCACTCGCCGCCGCCCTGAACGCCGCTGTAGCCGCGGATCGGCATGATGCCGCACTTCTCCCGGCCCAACATGCCGCGCGCCAGCGCGAGATTCACGATCGCTTTGACGTTCTCCACGCCGAACTCGTGCTGCGTGAGCCCCATGCTGTATACGAAAACCGCGCTCTTGGCCTGCGAGTAGATTTGCGCGAAGCGCTCCATCTCGAGGCGGGGAAGGCCGGAGCGCCGCTCCAACATCTCCCACGGCTGTTCCCGCAGCGCGGCTTTGACTTCGTCGAAGTCGTCGGTGTGCGCCGCGATAAACTCGCGGTCCACGCGGTTCATCTCGATCAGCGCCTTCAAGACTCCGTTGATAAACGCGATGTCGCCGCCGACGCGCACCTGAAAAAAATCGTCCATCAATTTCGTGCCGAAGAGCGCGCTCATGGGGACCGATGGAACCCAGTAGCGCTCCAGTCCGTGCTCGCGCATCGGGTTGACCACGGCGATGCGCGTGCCTTTTTTCTTGGCGTAGTACATATACTTCGTTGTCACCGGCTGGCTGTTCGCGATATCGGAGCCGAAGATCGCGAGAAAATCCGTGCCGATGAAATCGGCAAGCGAGCAGGTCGGCGCGCCCACCCCGAGTGTCGCCTTCAGGCCGTAGAGGCTGGCCGCGTGGCAGAGGCGCGAGCACAGATCGACGTTGTTGGTACCGAGCGTGCGCGCGAGCTTTTGAAAGACGTAGTAGACCTCGTTGGTCACGCCGCGCGAGGTGGCGAAAAAGCCCATGCGCTGCGGCGTGGCGCGGCGTATCGCCTGCGCGACAAGCTCGAGCGCTTGCTCCCAAGAAACGCGCGCGAATCCCTTCTCTCCCTTGCGGCGAACCACGGGAAAAGGGATGCGGCCAAGCTGGTGGAGCTTCTCGTTGTTGAGGCGGGTTAGCTTCTCAACGTCTTCCAGACGCGATGCGTTGAGCGCGCCCATGGTGTTGAGCTTGAGCAGCTTTAGGCGCGTCGTGCAGAGATGAATGCCCTCCATGACGTCGTCGCGGAGCCCGCGCGGGCCGAGCGAACAGCCGTCGCAGACGCCGTGGCGCAAGATGTTCCAGGCGTACGGCAGCTCGGTTTTATTTTCCCAGACGACCGCCGCCATCTCACGAAAATGGTGCGGCTTGACCTGACCCAGGCCGAAAGGCATGAGGCGAGCAAGCAGTGTGTCGTTGGATTTGAGTTTAGCCAAGTGAGATTTCCCGGTTGCGTTCGACTCCCATAAGGCGCTATTTTCATCCGGCGCGGGGGCAAACGTCAACAGCAGGACCGAAGTAAAGGAATAATTTATGGCCAAGGCGAGACATACGAAGCTTTATTTTCCGCTGAGCAAGGTCAAAGAGAAGGAATTTCTGTCGCGGCCGATGGGCTGCAAGGGCGTCGGCTTCAGTTTCGTCCGCTACAAGCCGGGCCAGGGCGCGACGTACGTGCATCGCCACAAAGTCCAGGAGGAAGTTTTCATAACCGTAAAGGGCACAGGGAGCATCATCCTCGACGGGCGGCGGCACTCCATGCCGCAAGGCACGATCGTGCGCGTCGCGCCGCAGGTCTATCGAGCGATCGGCAACGATTCCCGTCGCGACGCGATCTTTATGATCCTTGGCGCCGTCCCACCGAAAAATTTTCCTCTGGGCGGACGGACGCTGCTGGGCGACGGCATTCCGAATCGGAGAAAAGTTCCACGATGGAAGAAAGCGTCAAAGCATTAATCTGGACCTCCGTTGCCCGCGACTTCCAAATTAGGCGCGCTTGTCGCGTTCGTAATTGCCGCGACCCCTTTCAGCTTTGCCGGCATCACATCGGCTTTCTGGGCTGTCATCGCCGGATTTCTGGTTTCCGCGTTGACGGAGCGGAGCGAGATGCGCGCGTATTGGCAGGGCGCGAAATAGGCTTGTATCGGTCGCATAGGACGTATACGTCCTATGCTTGTACGTCCTATTCTTGGGAGGTCAAAATGAACAGAGTCAGCTTGTTAGCCGTTCTTGGTTTGCTGTCTATCGTCTTTGCGCCGCCGCTCGCGGCGCAACCCAGGCAACAGGTAAGAGTCGCCGTGTCGACGGCGACGCCGCATAACACGCCGCTGTGGGTCGCCAAGGACAAAAAGATTTTTGAAAAATACGGCCTCGACGTCCAGTTGATTTTTGTCGGCGGCGGCTCGCTGGTGGCGCAGATGCTGGCCGCCGGCGAGATCCAGGTTGCGGCGGGCGCTCCGGCGGCGCTCGTAAGCTTGATCGCGGGCGGCGAGAAGATCGTGATGTTTCTCGGTCTCAGCAATACATCGCCGTTTACGCTGGTCACCCAGCCGAGCATCAAGAAGGCCGCCGATCTCGTCGGTAAGAAGCTTGGCACCGCTCGCTTCGGCGGCTCGTCGCACATCTCGGCATTGATCGCGCTGGAGCACCTCGGTCTCAACGCCAAGCGCGACAACATCGCCATTCTGCAAACCGGCCTGGACCCCGAGCGCATGGCGGCTCTGGAAGCCAAGGGCCTCGATGCGGCGATGTTGCAGCGGCTGCCCACGAAAATTATGCTCGGCAAGGGCTACACGGGGCTGCTTAATCTCAATCAAGCCAAGATCCCTTATCAAAACACCGTGCTCGCGGCCAAGCGTGAGTTTAGCCAGGGCAAAGTCGCGGCGAGCTTCACGCGCGCGGTGATCGAAGGGTACGGCTACGTCTTCAACAAAGAAAATAAGCAGGCGGTCAAGGAAGTGATTGCCAAGAATTTGCGGCTTTCAAAGATCGACGACGCCGAGGATTTTTATCTCGAGGCGCAGGAAGAATTGGATAGAAAGCCTTATCCGACCTTGGAAGGGACAAGAACGGTTCTCAAATACGTGGCGGAGCAGAATCCAAAAGTGGCTTCGGTCAAGGCGGAGGAGATCATCGATCCCAGCCTGCTCAAAACTCTCGACAACGAGGGTTTCTTCGATAAAGTTTATGGCGGCAGAAAATAATGAGCGGATTGTGGAAATGCAAAAGGGGCCGTGAAGGCCCCCTTTGATTTTTGGTTGCGGGGCCGGGATTTGAACCCGGGACCTCAAGGTTATGAGCCTTGCGAGCTACCAGGCTGCTCCACCCCGCGATAAGTTGAATAGATACCTTTACATGGCGCGCGCCGCAGAGTCAAGGTAGACGCCCGTGACGAAGCAAGAAAGAAAAAATCCGTTGCCCACGGTCGATATCATCATCGAGATCGCCGGCCGCGGCATCGTCTTGATCGAGAGAAAAAATCCGCCGCACGGCTGGGCTCTGCCGGGCGGATTCGTCGATTACGGCGAGAGTCTGGAGCACGCGGCGGTGAGAGAAGCGAAGGAGGAGACTTCGCTCGACGTCAAGCTCGTCGAGCAATTTCACTCATACTCCGATCCCAGACGCGATCCGCGCCACCACACGATCTCGACGGTTTTTATCGCCACGGCGGAAGGAACGCCCAGGGGAGAGGACGACGCGAGGTCTGCGGAGATCTTCCGCGGAGAAAATCTCCCCGCGGCGATCGTTTTCGACCATCCGCAGATTCTCAGAGATTATTTTGACTACAAGAAAACCGGACAGAGACCGAAGGCGTGAACTTAAGCCGGCTCAGCCGAGTTTCCGGGTCGCCGCTTCGATGCGCTCGCACCCCTTTTCGATTTCCGCGAGGGAAGTCGCATAGCTGATGCGGATATTCTCCGTCGAGCCGAAATCTTCTCCCGGAACCGCGAGGACCCGCGCCTCTTCGAGAAAATATTCGACCACGTCGCTCGGAGTGGCGAGCGTTTTTCCCTTGGCCTTTTTCCCAAAGAGCGAGCGCACGTTGGGAAAAACATAAAACGCGCCCTGCGGCTCGAAGCAAGTAATGCCCGGCATCGCCTTGAAGCGCCGGACGATTACGTCGCGCCGCTTGTGAAACTCGCCCGCCATCACGCCCACTTCCTCCTGCGGGCCGGAGAGCGCCTCGACGGCGCCCGCCTGCGCGAATGAAGTGGGATTGGACGTGCTCTGGCTCTGAATGTTTCCCGCGGTCGCGATGATGGCGGCCGGACCGACGGCGAAACCGATGCGCCAGCCGGTCATCGCGTAGCTCTTCGACATGGAATTGAAAATGATCGTTCGGTCACGCAAGCCGGGCTGCAGGGCGACTATGTTGTGAAAACGAAAGTCGCCGTAGACGATCTTTTCGTAGATGTCGTCCGAGAAAATCAGGCAATCGTGCCGCTCGAGCACGCGCGCCAGGGCCAACAGCTCCTCGCGTGAATAACCGGCGCCGGTCGGGTTGCTCGGGCTGTTCAAAATAAACGCGCGGGTCTTCGGACCGAGCGCCGCCTCGAGTTGTTCCGGTGTAATGCGAAAGCCGTTCTCCTCCTTGGTCTGGATGAGCTTCGGGATTCCTCCCGCCAGAAGCGCCATGTCGGAGTAGCTCGCCCAATACGGCGCCGGAATCACGACCTCGTCGCCGGGGTCGATGACCGCCTGGAAAACATTGTAGAGCGCGTGCTTCCCGCCGCAGCTCACCAGAACTTCTTCTCTGGCGTAGCTAAGACCGTAATCTTTGGAATACTTCTCGGCCACCGCCGCCCGCAGCGGCTCGATGCCGCGCACGTCCGTGTATTTGGTCATGCCTTTTTTGAGCGCGGCGACGGCGGCGTCTTTGATCCGCTGCGGCGTATCGAAATCCGGCTCGCCGGCGGCGAAGCTGACCAGGTCCATCCCCTGCGCGCGCAGAGCCTGCGCTTTCGCGGCCAAGGCCAAGGTGACGGACGGCTTGAGCGCTTCAGTTCTCTTGCTCAGCTTCATGACAACTCGATTCTCCTACTCGAATTTTTCTTTGAGTTTTTTTTGCACGATCCGCGGGACATGGCCGGAAATGTCGCCGCCCAGGCTCACCACTTCTTTGACCAGACGCGAGCTGATATAAAAGTGGGCCTGACCAGTCATCATAAAGAGCGTCTCCAGGCCGGGCGCGAGCTCGCGGTTCATCATGGCCATCTGAAACTCGTACTCGAAGTCGGAGACCGCTCTAAGTCCGCGGATAATCACTTTGGCGCCGCTCTTCTTGGCGTATTTTACGAGCAGGCCGTCGAAGCTCTCCGCCTTGACGCGGCTTCCGAGTCCTCTAAAAACATCCCGGATCATCTCCAGGCGCTCATCGAGAGTGAACAGCGAATCGTCCTTGTCCGGATTGCGCGCGATCGCTACGATGACCCGGTCGAAAACACCCAGCGTGCGTTTTACCAGATCCACGTGTCCGTTGGTGATCGGATCGAATGAGCCCGGATAGATCGCAATTTTAGTTCGCGCCATGTTATTTTGTCCCTCGTATCAAGCCGTCTGTTCTTCGCTGCGCCCGAAAAACGAAAGCATTGTATCGCCGTAATGACGCTGATCCGACAGCACGAGCGCGCCGTAACGCTCTTGGACTTTTTCTCTCACGCTGTGTTCCGCGACGACCACGCCGGATTCCGCCAATAAGCCTTCCGCGGCTATCGCCTTGAGAGTTTCTCCGACCAGCTCTTTATCGTAAGGCGGGTCGATAAAAATGAGGTCGAAGCATTCCTGCTTTCGAGAGAGCATTCGCAGGGACTTGAAAACCGGCGCCGTCAAGACATGCGATTTCGCAGCGAACTTGAGGGCCCGAAGATTTTCCTCGATCACTTGCACCGCGTCCCGCGAAATATCGACGAGAACCGCTTCCTCCGCGCCGCGACTCAATGCCTCCAGGCTCAAGTTTCCCGTGCCGGCGAAGAGATCAAGCACTCTTTGTCCCGAGAGATCGTGCGGAAGGATATTGAACAGCGCCTCCTTGACGCGATCGCCCGTCGGACGAAGCTCGCGTCCCTTGGGCGCTTTCAGACGGCGTCCTTTAGCCTCTCCCGCAATGATTCGCATATCCTCGCTCCGCTCGGAATCTCAAATTTCAGATCTCAGATTTCAGATTTGTAAGCTGAAAGTCTATATAGCGGTTTGTTGTGAATTCGTCCACTATCATTCCGCGATCTGCAGAACGATCTTGCCGAATTGCTCGCCGCGCTCCAACCGCTGGTGCGCGGCCGCCGTCTCGCTCAGCGGAAAAAGCTGATCGATGATCGGCCGGATCTGGGTATTGCGCAGAAAATTCAGAATCTGGCGGAACTCTTCCCGGCTTCCCATCGTGGACCCGAAGATGCTGAGATGGTTCCAAAAAATCCGGCGCACGTCGGTCTGAGGAGAAGTGCCCGCCGTTGCCCCGCAGGTCACCAGCCTGCCGCCTTTGGCGAGCGATGCCAGGCTTTTTGTCCAACTGTCGCCGCCGACGCAATCGACCACTACGTCGACGCCTCGCTTGGCGGTCAGCGCGCGGGTTACTTTGGCAAAGTCGCTGTTTCGATAATTGATGCCGTGGTCGGCGCCCCAATTCTTGGCCATCGCGAGCTTTTCATCGCTGCTGGAAGTGACGATGACGTGGGTGCCCATCTGCTTGGCGATCTGGAGGGCGGCGGTGGCCACTCCTCCGCCGATCCCGAGAATCAGCACCTGATCGCCCGGCCTCAGGCGCGCGTTGGTGACGAGCATTCTCCAGACCGTGAGAAAAACCAGCGGAAAGGCCGCGGCCTCTTCGAAAGAGAATCCCGGCGGAATGGGAAAGCAGTTCTGCGCCGGCAGCTTTACGTATTCGGCGTAGGTCCCCTTGAGTTTTTCTCCCAGCACGCGGAGATGAATGCACATGAAATCGCTGTCGGTGAGGCAAAACTCGCACTTTCCGCATCCGGTCGCCGGGTAGAGGCAAACCGAGTCTCCCTTTTTGACGTTGGCGACTTCGGAGCCGGTCTCGACGACGATGCCGGCGCCGTCCGCGCCGAGAATGTGGGGCATTTCGACTTCCATCCCGGTGATCCCCAATCGGTTCCAGATGTCGACGTGGTTCAGCGCAGCCGCTCTGAGCCGAACGATCACCTCGGTGGACGAGGTGAGCTGCGGCGACTCGGTCTCTTCATAGCGGAGCTGGTCGATGCCGCCGTATCCATGAAGCCGGACTGCTTTCAATGAATCCTCCGGAAAAAAATATCCCTCTCTCGTTAGCAAGTTATAGAAGGAGAGTCAAAGAAAAACGCGGGAGGGGAGTTTTGGATTCAGGCGGAAAACGACGTGCCGCAGCCGCAGGTGCTCTTCGCGTTGGGATTGGTGAACTTGAAGCCGGACTCTTGCAGGCTGCTCACGTAGTCGATGACCGTTCCGGTCAAATGATGGGCGCTCGATGGAGCGAGAAAAATCTTCAGGCCGTCCATCGACAGGACCACGTCGTCCGGTCTCTCTTGCTTCTCGAAGTCGAGTCCGTAGGAAAAACCGGAGCAGCCGCCGCTGACGACGGCGACGCGCAGACCGTAGCCCGACATATTTTCGCGAGCGAGAATGGTCTGTACCTGCCGGATCGCCGCGTCGGTCAGCTTCAAGGCCGGTTGGTTTTGGGTTTCTTGCGGGGCTTGTGTCGCTTCGCTCGCCATCGGATTGCCTTTGTAAAATTCGGTCTCTTTCAAGCTAAACTCTCCGGATCATGAAGTCAAGCGCGAGAATATTGCTCTACGATTTCCTCGATGGCGGATAAAGGCGCGTTCACCGACTCGCCGTCTAGGTAGATGCCGCACATTCTCTCATCCGACTGCCTTGAGGACGCTCAGCTCCGGCCAAACAGCGCCTGGACGAACGTTTCCGGATCGAAAGGCTGAAGATCTTCGACTTGTTCGCCGACGCCGACGTGCCGGACCGGAATGCCCAGCTCTTCCTGGATGGCGACTACGACGCCGCCTTTGGCCGTGCCGTCGAGCTTGGTGAGCACGATGCCGGTCAAATCCATCGACTCTTTGAACACGCGCGCTTGCTGCAAGCCGTTTTGTCCGGTGATCGCATCCAGGACGAGCAGGGTTTCGTGCGGCGCGCCGGGCTGCTCTCGGGCGATGACTCTGCCGATTTTTTTCAGCTCCTCCACGAGATGGATTTTCGTGTGCAGTCTCCCCGCGGTGTCGATCAACACGACGTCCGCGCCGCGCGTTTTCGCCGCGTGGAGCCCGTCGAAGACCACCGCGGACGGATCGGAGCCGGACTGGTGCTTGATGACTTCGGCGCCGGCTCTCTGCCCCCAGATCTCCAATTGCTCCACCGCCGCGGCGCGGAAAGTATCCGCGGCGACCAGGAGAACTTTCATTCCGCGTTGCCGGTATTGGGCGGCCATTTTCCCGATCGTCGTGGTTTTTCCGACGCCGTTTACGCCTAGAAACAAAACGACCCAGGGTGTTTGAGAAAAGGGAGGGAGCTTGGGGTCGCGCCGGACTTCCTGCAAAATATGGACGATCTCTCTTTGCAGAAACGAAGAAAGTTCCTGCACGGATTTTCCTCTGACGTAAAGGTTCGCCGCATCCGAGAGCCGCTGCGTCGCTTTGACGCCGACGTCGGCGGATAAAAGAATTTCCTCCAAATCCGCGAGGCTCTGCTCGTCCCAACTGCGCTCCTGCAGCAGGCCTTCGAGCCGCTGCGCCCAGCCCTCGCGCGTTTTGGCGAGGCCGCTTTTTAGCCGCTGAAAAAAAGAATCCGCTGCCATCGTCAATTTTAGATTTTCGATTGGGTCAAAGATGTCTTAGCACCTGTAAGCGAGTGCGGCAACGAATGCTGGAAGCAGAGACGGGAGAAAGATCAGGACATTCTAACGGAAACGACTTTGGAGACGCCCGGCTCCTCCATGGTAATGCCGTAGAGGACCTCGGCGGCCTGCATCGTCCGCTTGTTATGCGTGATCACGGTGAATTGCGAGAAGCCGCTCATCTCCTTGATCATCTCGTTGAAGCGGTCGAGGTTGGCGTCGTCGAGCGGCGCATCGACTTCGTCGAGGAAGCAGAACGGGCTCGGCTTGGTCAGGAAGATCGCAAAAAGCAGGCTCACCGCCGTAAGCGCCTTTTCTCCGCCCGAGAGGAGCGTGATCGATTGCAGCTTTTTGCCAGGCGGCTGGACCACGATCTCGACTCCGGTCTCCAGGTAGTCGTTCTCGTCGGTCAGCACCAGCCGCGCCTTGCCGCCGCGGAAGAGACGGGGGAAAATTTCTTCGAATTTCTGATTGATCTCTTCGAAGCTTTCTTTGAACCGGAGCCGGCAAACACGGTTTAATTTGGCGATGGTCTGCTGGAGATCGGCGATGGATTTCTCCAGGTCGTCTTTTTGCTGGCTCAAGAACTGGAAGCGGCTGCTGAGCTCTTCGAACTCTCCGATGGCGGCGAGATTCACTTCCCCCATCCGGTCCAGCCGCGTTTTCAGCTCGTCGATCCCTCCTTTTAAATCTTCTTGGGAAAGTTCGCCGTCCGGCTCCGGCGCGACAGACTCTCTCAGATCGATATCGTGTTTTTCCCGGATGCCTTCGAGCAAGTGCTGCAAACCCAACTTCTTCTCCGAGAGCGCGATCTGGAGCTGGTTTTTTTCCTCCTGGCAGGCTTGACCGGAGGGACGCAGCTCTTTGATGCTCTCGTCGATTTCGGCCAGTGCGCCCGCGATCTCGCGGTACTTTTGCCGCTCGGTTTGGAGATCCGCTTCCAATCCGCTCAAGGCGGTTCTTCCTTCTTCCAGAGAATTCTCGGCCAGGCGGACTTCTTCGACCAACTGGTCCCGTTTGCAAAAGATCTCGGCGAGCTCGATCTCCGCCGTTTTAATCTGCTGCGACAGCTCCTGCTGGAGGTTCAGGCGGTTTTCGAGATTCGAATGGGCGTGCTCCTTTTTCTCGCTGAGCGTCGCGCCGCGAATGCGGGATTGGGTCGTCTCGGTGTCGAGTTGCACAAGCGATGCTTCCAGTTGCGAAAGGGACTGCTGCTTCTCTTCCAGCGTCTTTTCTCTTTCGGTTTTCTCGTTGGCGCTCCGGGCGCTCTCTTGCCGGCAGTTTTGCATCGCGTCGTGCAGTAGCGTCAAAGTCCCGGACAGATGCGTTTGCTCCTCCGCCAGAGCCTGGCGCGATTCTTCCAGGCGCCTGACCTCCTGTTCGGCATCCACGAGATCGTGCTCCAGCCGGACTCTATCCACTTCGAGACGATGCCCCTCTTCGACCAGGCCCGAACGGCTCGCCTCCGCTTCGGCGAGCCGCGCTTTCAGCTCGCAGGCTTCTTTCTCTTCGACGCTGAGCTGCGAGCGCAGTTCGGCGATCGCGGCCTCCATTTCTTTCATCTGCCGCCGTTGCGCCAGCAGGCTGCCTTCCAGGCCGTCGAGACTGCCGCCGGTGACGACTCCCATTGGATCGATCACTTCGCCCTCCGGCGTCACCAGAGTGCAGGTGAAGCCGTTCCGGTTCCAGAGAGTCAGGCCCGATTTGAGGTCCCGCACCATGACGACGTTGGAGAGCAGGTATTCGGCGATCTGCTTGAACTCGTCTTTGACGGAAACGACATCCATCATCGGCGCGAGGACCTCGGGTTGACCGATCGGCAGGGCCTTGCGCTCGTAGCGGGTAAGCTCACGCGGGATGAAGCTGCCGCGCCCGGCCGATTCGCGTTTCAAGTAATCGATCGACTCGACGCCCTCTTCATGGCTGCGGACGATGATGTATTGGAGGCGATCCCCCAACACCGCCGTCAACGCTTTCTCGTAGGCCTGCGGCGCCTCGATCACCTCTGCGACCAGCCCGTAAACCCCGTCGAAGGCCGGTTCTCTCTGCCGCTTGAGCATGATGCTGCGGACGCCTTCATGATATCCTTCGTAGTTCTTCTGCAAGGTTTCGAGCGACGATAGCCGGGAGCTGGTCTCCTGGAGCTTTCCTTTGAGAAGATCGATTTTTTTATCCTGCTCGTCGCGCGCGGCGCTCCACGATTGGATCGATTCGGCCAGTTGCCAGGTCTGATGCGCCACCTTCCCCGCGCGTTCTTCCGCGGCCTTCTGGACCGTCCTTTTTTGCCGCCTTTTTTCCAACCACAATTCCAATGCCGCGGCGGCGGAGGAGTCTTCGCTGCGGCTGCGCGCCAATTCCGCTTCGATTTCGTGCTGTTCTTTTTCCTTGGCGAGCAGATCGTTTTTCGAATGCGCCGTACAGTTGGCGAGATCGATGAGGGCGGATTTTTCTTGCTCCAACTCGGAATGGAGACTCCGTATCCGGGTTTTGAGCGTCTCCAGCTCGGTCTCCTTGTCCCGCAGGAAAGCTTCCTCGAAGAGCGAAAGCTGGACGAAGTGTTCCTGCGCCTTGCGCAGCTCGTCGATCTCGATGGTGAGCGTGTGGAGCTTCTGCCGCACGTCGGATATCTGAGCCGTCGCCCTGCGCTCGTCGCCGTCAAGATCGACGCGGTCCTTTTTCAGGAATTCGATTCTTTGCTCGTCGCTCTGGATCTGCATCTTGCGCTGGTAGACCGTCTCCTGGGCGGCCGAGATCGCGCGCTCCATTTCCAAAAGCGAGAGTCTCAACGACTCCGCTTCGGATTCCTTGGCGTCGAGCGACGTGGAGAGCTGGATGAGGCGGTCTTCCACTTCCTTCAACGCGGCTTCGTGACCGGCGATTTCCTGCGCGAGACCGCTCCGCACCAGGTTGGCCCAAACGACTTCTTTGTCTCTCAGTTCCTGCTTTACGGCGCGGTAGCGCTCGGCTTTTTTCGCCTGCAGCTCCATACTGCGGATCTGCCGCTCGATCTCGCGCACGATATCGCTCACGCGCAAGAGGTTTTGCTGCGTGCGCTCCATTTTGCGCTCGGCGATGAGCTTGCGGCCTTTATACTTGCTGGTCCCCGCGGCCTCCTCGATGAGGACCCGCCGCTCCTCGGGTTTGGCGTTGACCATCTCGTCCACGCGTCCTTGCTCGACGATCGAATAGGCTTTGCTTCCGACCCCGGTTCCCAGGAACAGCTCGATGATGTCTTTCAAGCGGCAGGCGACTTTATTGATTTCGTACTCGGATTCGCCCGAGCGGAAGAGCCGGCGCGTGATCATGATTTCGGTAAAGCCGCTGTACTCCGCCGGCCCGCGGCCGTCCTCGTTGTCCAAGGTCAGGAAAACTTCGGCCATCCCGGTGGCGGCAAGGCTTTCGCTGCCGTTGAAGATGACGTCTTCCATCACGTGGCCGCGGAGATGCCGGGCGCTTTGCTCGCCCATAACCCAGCGGAGCGCGTCCACGATATTGGATTTGCCGCAGCCGTTAGGACCGACGACGGCGGTAATACTCTGCGGAAACTGAAGCAGCGTCCTTTGCGCGAAGGACTTGAAGCCAACCATTTCAAGGCTTTTGAGACGCACGTCTACTTCCTATCTCAAGCTCCAAGGGCTGTCAAGAAAAATTACAATATACGGGGTATGGGTGGATTCAGACCCACAAGATGTTGGGCAGGTTCGGCGTGAGACCGAGGGTCGGACGGAGGGCCTGGCTATTCCAAAAGTTCGGTATTCCAATACGAAACATCCACCGCGTTCAGGAACGGGAGCCATTCCCGATAGCGCGCGAGATTAAAAGTTTCCTGCATGAAAGGAGTCCATTTGGGTTTGTACGGCCGGTGCAGGAGGGCCATCCCGGCCTCTTGCGGGCTTCTTCCGCCCTTGTGCCGGTTACACTCGTGGCACGAGCAGACCACGTTCTCCCAAGTCGAGGTGCCGCCGCGCGAGCGCGGAATCACATGGTCCAGATTCAGCTCGTACCGCGGCAGCCTCCGCCCGCAGTACTGGCAGGTGAGCTTGTCGCGCGCGTAAATATTGTAGCGGCTGAACCTCACCTGGCGCTTGGGTACCCGGTCGTAGCCGATCAAAAGAATCACCCTGGGCACTCGAATGACGCGGTTGACCAGGCCGATCGACTCGTCCCGCATCGAGACCGAGAGGTGGCTCCAGCTCTCGAAATCAAATGTTTGATACTGGTCGTTTACCGCGCGGGCGATTCCCTGATACAAAAGGGTAAAGGCCCGCCGCACCGAGGTTACATGGATGGGCAGGTACGAACGATTGAGAATCAGCACCTTGGTATTGAGGATCGAATACGTGGGAACCGACATCGCAGAGTCCATGGGCGTGAAACTATGTAGTAAGAATTGGGTTGAAGATATCGGCCCGACGGCGCAAAGTCAACAGAACGGCCTCTTATTGCTTGAAATTCCGCATGGTTTGGAATATAAATGGAAAAAGTCACGCTCATGGATCTCCATGGGTCGAGGAGAGATCTCGCCATTCATCTCCCTTCTTACGGACGCGTTCCCAGATAAAAGAGACTCGTGAAACAGGATATCTACATTAATTCGGCGCCCCAGGAGAGCCGCATCGCCATCGTCGAAGACGGCAACCTGGCCGAGTTTCTGATCGAGAGAAATCAGGAACGGGGCATTGCGGGAAACATTTACAAGGGCAAGGTCGCCCGCGTGCTTCCCGGCATGCAGGCGGCGTTCGTCGATATCGGTATAGAGAAAGCGGCGTTTCTCCACGTCTCGGATTTTTCCAACTCGCCGGAGGACGGCGCTTCGCTCATGAGCGCTGGCGAAAACGAAATCATCGTCGAGCGGCCGCGGCCGGCGCCGCCTTCACGACGCCTGCCGATCGAGAAGCAGCTCACCCACGGACAGGAAATCCTCGTGCAGGTCGCCAAGGACCCGTTGGGAACCAAAGGCGCGCGCATCACCTCGCACGTCTCGATGCCGGGGCGCTACCTGGTTTTCATGCCGAGCGTGAGCCACGTGGGAATCTCGCGGCGCATCGACGACGACAAAGAGAGAAAACGGCTAAAAGAGATCGCCCTCTCGATGACGACGGACGAAGGCGGTTTCATACTTAGAACCGCGAGCGAGGGACGAAGCAAGAGAGAGATTCAAAAAGACCTGGCATTCTTGACGAGGCTTTGGCGCGGCATCAAGAAAAAGGCCGAGTCAGCGGGCGCGCCGTCGCTGATCCATCAGGACCTGGATCTCATCACCCGCACGATACGCGATTTTTTCGCCATGGAAACTCACCAGGTCTTTATCGATCAAGTGAAGGAGTACCGCCGTATTCTCGAATTCGTCGGCCATTTCATGCCGCGGCTCAAGTCCAAAGTCACGCTTTACACCGAGGCCGAGCCGATCATGGACCATTTCGGCGTGGAGAAAAAAATCTCCCAAGCGCTGGAGAGCAAAGTGTGGCTCCATTCCGGCGGCTATCTCGTCATCGGCCGGACCGAGGCCCTGACCGCGATCGACGTGAACACGGGACGGTTCGTCGGCCGCCGGAGCCAGGAGGAGACGATCTTCAAGACCAATCTCGAAGCGGCGCAGGAGGTCGTGCATCAGCTCCGCCTCAGAAATATCGGCGGCATCATCGTCATCGACTTCATCGACATGGAAAAAGAGGGCAACCGAAAACGGGTCTACGAGGCGCTGAAGGAGGCGATCAAGCACGATAAGGCGCGGACGAATATTTTAAAAATTTCCGAGCTGGGACTGGTCGAAATGACGCGCCAGCGCTCCCGCGAGAGCCTGGAGAATTTGCTGTTGAGTCCCTGCGCCTACTGCAAGGGACACGGGCGGGTGAAATCCAACATCACGGTGGCCTATGAGATTCTCAGGGCGATCAAGAAGGAAAAAATCCATCTGCAGGACGGCAAGCGGATCGTCGTCCGGCTCCACCCCGACATCGCCAACTTCCTCTACGACGAAGAGAACCACAGCCTCGATTTCCTCGAGCGCGAGATCAACCACAAGATCATCATCAAGGCGGCCGAAAAGCTGCGCCACGACGAGTACGAGATCTCGACGATCTGAACTTTCCCGAGTATAGGGCCTATAGGACTGATACGACCTATATTTTTCTTCTGGCTTGGCTTCGTACCCGATACAGTTTCTCGGTGAACCCGCCCTGTTTCAGAAATTGCTGCTCTAGCTGGCGCAGTTGCTGGTCTAGCAAGTAGTTCGTCTGGTTGATCAGGCAGATCAGTGTGTTTGCAGCGACCTCCGGTGGAGCCTCTTCAATATAGGCCGCATACGTCCTATAGGACCTATTTTCTGCGTAAACCAGCTTTCTCACCGCTTGCGCTGTCGCGTAGTCTTTCGGCCAAAGCGTTAGACCGTGCTGCCGCAAAAAATCCTGGTAGTCCAGTAAAAGTTCTTCGAGACTCGCCCGCGCCACATTCACCAGCTTGAGTTCGGTTTTTTTGGAAGTACCCGAAGCCATACTGCCCTCGGCGATGTTCTGCTTGCCGCTGCGCACGGCTTGCACCATCTGGTCGTGCGTGCGCGAACGGCGGCCGATAAACCGGTCGCAGAATTTGACCGTCGCGTCGTAAACGATCTCCGAATTCTGATACGATTTCAGCTCTCGATAGCCGCCGTGCGGCGGGATCAAGCCGGGATTCGGTTTGTCCTGTTTATCCGGCATATCGACACCTCATTCGGTGGTTCATTATTTGTCCCATCGGTCCTAGTAGTCCTATCTTTTTAGCCTTTTGGCCAAGCCCGGATGTCGGAATCCTTCCTTAGTTTCTTCGCATCATAAACTTCTCGGTGAACGAAATCCGAAACTTTTCTTCGCGGCTTGGCCTTGGGCCAGCTTGTGGCGTGGCCGAGCGGCATAATCCAGAGGAGGCGCAGCGGCTGGGGAACTTTGAACAGATCGCGCAGCTCCGGCTCGACTTCTTCTCGCACGGAAACCCAAACCGTCCCCAATCCCATGCTCGCGGCCATGAGCATCATGTGCTCGACTGAGTTCGCGATGCTGGCCTGAAAAAGTTTTTCCCGGTCGCCCGGCTGGCGCGTGGTGAGATAGACGCGCATCGTGCGCGGGTCCGCGCAGCAAAGCACGAGCGCGCTCACGTCGCCGACGTAATCCTTCTTGAGGCCCTTGTAGTGAACCGGGTCTTCGAGCTTCCGCTGTTTCCACTCCCGGTCGTAAATTTGCCGCACGCGCTTCATCTTCTCGCGGTCGCGCGTCACGACGAGCTCCCACGGCTGGGTGTTCGCGCCCGAGGGCGCCCAGCGCGCCGCTTCCAGGATCATTTCCAACTGCTTGTCGGTGACTTTGCCCCGTTTGTAGACCCTGACGCTGCGTCGCGTCCGCACGAGATCCAAAAAAAATTTGCTGTCCATCTGAGCCATAGCGCCCTATAGCACTCAGGCGGCAAGTTTGCGACCCTTTCGGACGCTTGCTATTCTACACTGATAAGCCAAGTTTCTGCGGAATTGAAATGGGGAAAATCGAAGACACATTGAGGCGATTGCTCTCGGAGAGAATTCTCATCCTCGACGGGGCGATGGGCACGATGATCCAGGCGCTCAAGCTCGACGAGGAGGCTTTTCGCGGGCAGCGCTTCGCGCGGCACTCCCGGGCGCTCAAGGGCTGCAACGATCTGCTCGCCGTGACGCGGCCCGATGCGATCGAGAAAATTCACCGGAGTTTTCTCGAAGCCGGCGCCGACATTATCGAGACCAACACGTTCAACTCCAACGCCATCTCGCTTGCCGACTACGCTCTCGAGAGCGAGGTTTACGAGATCAACGCCGCGGCGGCAAAGGTCGCCCGGGCGGCGGCGGATGCAATGAGCCAGAAGACGCCGGAGAGGCCGCGCTTTGTCGCGGGCTCGATCGGACCGACGAATCGAACGGCGTCGCTTTCGCCCGACGTCAACAACCCGGCCTTTCGAGCGACGACGTTCGACCAGCTCGTCGATGCCTATTACGAACAGGTGCGCGGTCTCGTGGACGGCGGCGTGGATCTGCTCTTGCCGGAGACGACGTTCGACACGTTGAACTTGAAGGCGTGTTTGTTCGCCATCGCCAAGTTTTTCGGCGAGCGCCGCGTCCGTGTGCCCGTTCTCGCCTCGGTGACGATCACGGACCGGAGCGGCCGGACTTTGTCGGGGCAGACGCTGGACGCCTTCCTGACTTCGATCTCCCACGCGGATCTCGCCGCCGTCGGCATCAACTGCGCTTTCGGCCCCTCGCAGATGGCGCCTTTCATCGAGGAGTTGTCGCGGCTCTCGCACCTGCCTATCTTCGCCTATCCCAATGCTGGCCTGCCGAACGAGTTCGGCGGTTACGACATGGGGCCCCAAGAGATCGCGAAGCATTTGGGCGCATGGGCAAGGGAAGGCTGGCTCAACCTGGTCGGCGGCTGCTGCGGCACGACGCCGGCGCATGTCGCCGCGATTGCCGAAGCGGTGCGCGGCGCGCGTCCCCGCGTTCCCGCCGAGCGCGACGGCTTCACGCGCCTGAGCGGTCTCGAGCGGCTCACGATCCGTCCTGATTCCAATTTCATCATGATCGGTGAGCGGACCAATGTCGCCGGCTCGCGCAAATTCGCCCGGCTCATCCGCGAAGAAAAATACGAGGACGCGCTGACGGTCGCGCGCGAGCAAGTCGAGGGCGGCGCCAACATCCTCGACGTCAACATGGACGAGGGAATGCTCGATTCCGCGAAGGCGATGACGGTTTTTTTGAATCACATCGCGGCCAACCCGGAGATCAGCCGGATTCCCATCATGATCGACAGCTCGAACTTCGACGTGATCGAAGCGGGGCTCAAATGCGTCCAGGGAAAGTCCGTCGTGAACTCTCTGTCGCTCAAAGAAGGCGAGGATGAGTTCCGGCGGCACGCGCGGCTGGTCAAAAATTACGGCGCGGCGGTCGTCGTCATGGCCTTCGACGAAGAAGGGCAGGCGACGACGGTGGAGCGCCGTCTCGAAATCTGCCGGCGCGCGCACAAGATTCTCACCGAGGAGATCGGCTTCGACGAGAGCGACTTGATCTTCGACACCAACATCCTCGTCGTCGCCACCGGCATTGAGGAGCACAACGAGTACGCGATCAATTTCATCGATGCGGCGAAGCAATTGAAGCAGATTTTTCAGCGCTGCCACATCTCCGGCGGCGTCAGCAACATTTCTTTCTCTTTCCGGGGCAACGACGGCGTCCGCGAGGCGATGCACGCGGCGTTTCTCTACCACGCGATCCAGGCGGGCATGGACATGGGAATCGTCAACGCCGGCCAGCTCGCGGTCTACGAAGAAATTCCCGACGAGCTGCTCGGCCGCGTGGAAGACGTGCTTTTCAATCGCCGGCCGGACGCGACGGAGAGGTTGCTGGAGCTGGCGGAAAGTTACAAGGGCGCCGCGAAAACTCCCGCGGAACAAGCAGCCTGGCGCGACGGGAGCGTCGAGCACCGGCTCTCGGAAGCGGTCATCAAGGGAATTCTCGATTACATCGAGCCGGACCTCGAAGAGGCGCTCAAGAAATACGAGCGCCCGCTCGAGATCATCGAAGGCCCGCTGATGGACGGCATCAACGTCGTCGGCGATCTTTTCGGCGAGGGAAAAATGTTTCTTCCCCAGGTCGTCAAGAGCGCGCGCGTTATGAAAAAGGCCGTCGTTTATCTCACGCCGCTCATGGAGGCGGGGAAAAAGGCCGCCGATCAAGGCAAGGCGCGCGCGAAGCTCGTCTTCGCGACGGTGAAGGGAGACGTGCACGACATCGGAAAAAACATCGTCGGCGTCGTTCTCGGCTGCAACAACTACGAGGTCATCGACTTGGGCGTCATGGTGCCGGCGGACCGGATCATCGAGACCGCGATCAGAGAAAAGGCGGACATCATCGGCCTCTCCGGACTCATCACCCCGTCGCTCGACGAGATGGTCCACGTCGCCAAAGAGATGGACCGCCGCGGCCTCACCCTGCCGCTACTCATAGGAGGAGCGACGACGAGCAAACGCCATACGGCGGTGAAGATCGCGCCCGCCTACCGGCACGAGACGATTCACGTCATGGATGCCTCGCGCGCGGTGCCGGTCGTCGGCGGCCTGGCCACGGCGCAGAGCCGCAAGGAACTGGACGCGAAAAACCGCGCCGAGCAGCAAGAGCTTCGCCGGCAATACGAGGCCAAGGCGGCGGTTCAGCTCTTGACCTACGAGGAAGCCGTACGGAAAAAACTTCACGTCGACTGGGACGAGTCGCACATCCATGTGCCGGAATTCACCGGCCCGAAGACGCTGGGCGATTTTCCCTTGTGGGAGCTTGTCCCCTACATCGACTGGTCGCCTTTTTTTCACACGTGGGAAATGAGGGGCCGTTATCCCGATCTCTTGAACGATCCCGCGCGCGGGCCCGCCGCCAGAGAGCTTTTCGCGAACGCGCAAACGCTCCTGGAGGAAATCGTCGAGAAGAAACTTTTTAGCGCCCGCGCCGTGTACGGCTTTTATCCGGCCAACAGCGACGGAGACGATATTATTCTTTACACGGACGCGTCGCGCGCCGAGGAGCTTACGCGACTCCACACTCTGCGCCAGCAGAAAGAGAGCCAGGGCGGGAAGCCGCAACTGGCGCTTGCCGATTTCGTCGCGCCGCGCGAGAGCGGCCTCACGGATTACGTCGGCGCGTTCGCCGTGACTACGGGCCACGGCGTGCAGGAGTTGGCCGCGCGCTTCGAGAAGGACTACGACCAGTACAACGCGATCATGGCCAAGGCGCTGGCGGACCGGCTCGCCGAGGCGTTCGCCGAGCGCCTGCACAAGAGGGCGCGCGCCGATTGGGGATACGGCAAGAGCGAGAATCTTTCCATCGAAGATTTGATCGGCGAAAAATATCAGGGCATCCGGCCCGCGCCGGGTTATCCTGCGTGCCCGGACCACACGGAGAAGAGAACTCTCTTCGACTTGCTCGGCGTGGAAAAAGCGACCGGCATCACGTTGACGGAGAACTTCGCGATGTTGCCCGCCGCCGCGGTCTGCGGCCTCTACTTCGCGCATCGCGAGTCCCGCTATTTTGCCGTGAGCGCGATCGGCAGAGACCAGGTGGAATTATACGCCAAGCGCAAGGGAATGACCGTCGCGGAAGTGGAGCGATGGCTTTCGCCCGTTCTCGGCTACGATCCCGCGCGGGCTTAGGCAGGCCGGCCATAAAGGCCCATATGCTTCGTTGCGCTCGGCCCGCATCGCGTCAACGTACTGAAGTAAGTACGCCTCCGCTCGCGGACCTTCGCGCGCCTCGCCTCTGGACCTTTCTGACCGGCCTGAAGACAGGTTGGACATTTCCGGGTCCCTACGGTAATGAGTTGGCAGTATGGTCGCGGACAAGAATCCTGATTTGAGGTCGCGCTTCTACGACCTGCTCGTGGAGACGGATACCCGTTCAGCGGCGCGCAGAATAATAAGCTTTTTCCTGGTCGCCGCGATCGTGACGACCGTTGCCGCCGTCGCCCTGGAGACCATGGAGTCGCTGCGCGCTTCCTATGGAAGTCTATTCGCCGCCATCGAGGTCGCCGCGGTCGCAATTTTTACCCTCGACTACGCGCTCCGATGGTGGGTCGCGCCCGAGGGCGATCCCACGGGCGCCGCACAGCCCTGGCGGGCGCGGCTGCGCTACGCCGTTTCGCCCTTCGGAATCATCGACCTGCTTGCCGTATTGCCGTTTTTTCTAGACCTGGTTCTTCCCGTTCATCCGGATTGGCTCCGCGTGCTCAAGCTGCTGCGCCTGCTCAAAATGGCGCGTTATGCGCCGGGATTGTCGCTGTTCGTGGCGGTGATCCGCGCCGAGAGCAAGCCCTTGCTTGCGGCATTCCTCGTCATGGCGGTGTTGTTGATGGTGGAATCCGGCATCATGTTTATGATCGAGCGCCGCGCGCAGCCGGAGGCTTTTGCCAGCATTCCGCACACGATGTGGTGGGCCATCGTGACGATGGCGACCGTCGGTTACGGCGACGTCGTACCGCACACGCCGCTCGGCAGGATGTTCGGCGGCGTCGTCATGATCCTCGGCATCGTCATGTTCGCCGTGCCCGCCGGTATCCTCGCCACGGGTTTTGCGACCGAGATCCGCAAACGCGATTTCGTCGTCACCTGGCACACGGTGGCCAAAATGCCGCTGTTCGCCGGGCTCGACGCGACGCGCATCGCCGAGATCGCGAGCCTGCTGAAGCCCCAGATCGTTCCCGCTCACTACGTCGTGGTGCGGCGCGGCGAGCCCGCCGACGCCATGTTCTTCGTCATGTCGGGCGAAGTGGAAGTGGACATTCAGCCCTATGCGGTGCGGCTCGGGCGCGGCCAGTACTTCGGCGAGATCGCGCTCTTGCGCGACACGGTCCGAAGCGCGACCGTGACCTCGCTGAAAGAATGCCATCTGCTGGCGCTCGACGCCGCGGACTTTCGCCGCTTGCTCGATGCCCATCCGGAGCTCAGGACGGCGATCACGAAGGTGGCCGAGAGCAGACAATCATCCGCTCACCAAGGCTAAAAAATTGTCGGGGCGGTTCGCGAACCGCCCCGACTCAGTCTTCTCTCGCTAAAGCGCCCGCTCGGTTTTTTTCCACGGCGCCATCTTTCTTTCCAGCGCTTCCACCGCGCGGCTGAGAATCACTCCCAAAAGCGAGAGGAAAATCACCGGAACGAAAAACTTGTCGGTCGCCAGCGCGCTGGAATAGCGTATCAGCAGCGCGCCCAATCCCGTGACCGCGGCGAACATCTCCGCAGTGATGATGCCGATCAGCGCACGGCCTACGGCCAGGCGAATGCCCGCCATGATGAACGGCAGCGAGGCCGGGATGATGATTTTGGTGAAGATCTTGCCTTCCCGCGCGCCGTAAACGCGGCCGACCTCGACCAGGTCGGCGCTCACGGTTCTGACGCCGCTGAAGGTGTTCATCAGCACGGGGAAGATACCGCTTAAAAATACCACGGCGATCCGCGCCGAAGCGCCAAGGCCGAACCAGAGGAGCAACAGCGGAATGAGCGCGACGCGCGGCGTGGCGTCCAGAGCATAGACGTAGGGGTCCAAAAGATATTCCGCCAGACGATAGCGGCCCATGAGAAGTCCGAGGAAGATGCCGAGCGCGAGCGCGGCGGAGAGTCCTACGGCATAGACCTGGAGACTTCCAAGAGCCTGGCGCTGAAACTCGCCCGCCGCCAGCAGTTGCACCGTGGCGCGCGCGATCGCGCTCGGGTAGGAGAGGAAAAGCGGGTTCACGTCCCGGCCAAAGAACTCCCATAAAAGAATAACCGCGACGACCGATGAGCCGCGTATCAAGCCGAGGTGATCGGTGAGGCGAAAAGTCCGGGCGCGCGCGAGATCCAGATCGCGTAACGCCGTCTCTTCAAGCGCGTTCAGTGCCATATTGTATTCCGAAATTCAAAATTCATCATTCAACATTCAAAATTATCTTGTCGCCCGCTCCGTTTCTTTCCAGCGCGCCATCCGGTTCTCCAGCGCCTGGGTCGCGCGGATCAGGGCTACGCCCAAGAGTCCGAACACAATGATGACGACGAACATCTTGGCGGTCTCGAAGAGATTGCCGTAGAGCGTGAGCATTGCGCCGAGTCCCGTGATCGCCGTGAACAGCTCGGCCACGACCATTCCAACGACTGCGCGGCCGATGGCGATGCGCACTCCGGCCATGATGAAAGGAAGCGCGGCGGGAAAAATAATCTTCAAAAGTATTTGCCGGTGCGAAGCCATGTAAGCGCGGCCGACTTCGACCATGGCAGCGCCGACGTTTCTGACGCCGCTCGCGGTGTTGATCAGGATGGGAAAGAAAGCGAACGAAAAGATGATCACGGCCTTTATCGTGAATCCGAGGCCGAGCCACATCATGAGGAGCGGGATCAGCGCGACCTGCGGCGTCGCGTAGAGCGCGTTCATGTGCGGGTCGAACGCGGCTTCCGCGATGCGCGAGCGGCCCATGATGAGGCCGAGTCCCACGCCCAGGACCACCGATAGGACAAAGCCGACTCCAAGCGTCGCCAGACTCGCCATAAGTTGCCGCGGCAGCTCGCCCGTGCCGATCAACTGTAGCGCCGCGGACAGCACCGCCGTGGGATAGGTGAGGAGAAGAGGATCGGTGCGCCGGCCGTAAATTTCCCAGGCCGAAAGAAAACACAACACGGACGCGGCGCGGATCAGATTGGGATAATCGTAAATGGACCAGGGTCGCTCGCGCCGGAGCCCCAGCTCCGCGATGATTTGTTCGTCGGTGGAAGCCATGACTTAAGTTCGCAGCGATTCGCGGATCTCGGCGCGGAGTTGCGCAAAACGTGGATCGGCTTTGACGTCTCCCTCCCAACGCGGGCGCGGCAGATCCACCTTCACTTCTTCCTTGATCCGGCCGGGGCGGGATTGCATGACGACGACGCGGTCCGACAGATAAACCGACTCGTCGATGCTGTGCGTGACGAAGATCACCGTAGTATCGGTCTTGGCCCAGATCTTGAGCAGCTCCTCCTGGAGCTGCTCGCGCGTTTGCGCGTCCACGGCGCCGAAGGGCTCGTCCATGAGTAGAATGTCGGGTTCTTTGGAAAGGGCGCGCGCGATTCCCACGCGCTGCTGCATGCCGCCGGAGATTTGATGCGGGTAGTAATTCTCGAAACCGTTGAGGCCTACGAGATCGAGATAGCGGCGGGCGACTTTTTGCCGCGCTTCGCGCGGAACGCCCTCGATCTCCAGTCCGAACTCGACGTTGCCCAGCGCGGTGCGCCAGGGAAGCAGGCCGAACTGCTGGAAGACCATGCAGCGATCGCGCCCCGGCTCTCGCACCGGCGCGCCGTTGACGAGAATCTCGCCCTTATCCGCGGCAATGAGTCCGGCGATAATGCGGATCAGCGTCGTCTTGCCGCAGCCGCTCGGTCCCAAGAGGCAAACGAATTCATTCTTGCGAACGGAGAAGGAAACGTCGTAGAGCGCTACCAGCCCGGGCTTGCGCGGGTCGTTCTGCTCGAAGAAAACTTTGCTTAAATGCCGGACCTCAAGCATACGTTATCGTGATCGTGCTCGTGCCTCGTGCTCGTGACGAACACGAATCACGAGCACGAAGCACGGTATTATTTCCGGCCGCCCAATTCCTTCACCGCGCGGTCGACGAAGCGCCGGTCGAAAAACTTATCATAAGGCAAGGGGGTCTCTAGGTAACCGACCCTCTTGAGAAAATCCGCGGTGTATTTATACGACGCTTCCGAAACGTCTCCGTTCACTCCCCAAATGCGCGGATCGAGCAAATCATAGGCCTTGCCCAAATCCTCCACACTCTCTTCCGGAAGAAGCTTCTTCGCCACTTCCACTGTTCCCGCCTTGTTCGCTGCAATCCAGCGGTTGGCCTCAATGATGGCCTTGGTCAGCCTGTACATGGTCTCGGGATTTTTCTGAATGTACTCCTCCTTCGCCATGCCAAACTCATAGGGAATCTCAGGCACGACCTTGGGAACGTTCACCAAAGCAATAACATCCGGATATTTCGCCAGCTTCGCCGCCTCAGTAGTGGTCACCACGGTGGCATCGATTTTACCTGCGATTAGCGCCCTGAAGCGGTCCGCCGGAGAGCCGACGGCGACATATTTAAATTTCTCCGGATCGATGCCGCTCCGCTCGAGAACGATGCGGGGAATATGGTACGAGATCGCGCCGACGCCGGAGACCGCTATGGTTTTACCGACCAGGGCCTGTAGCGTCGTGCCAGCCTCCTTCCGCGCCACAAATATATAAGGAGTTATTGGCTGCGGCACCACCCACAGCCGCATCGGGGCGCCCTTGGAAGCGGCCACGATACCATAGGTTGCCCCCTGGTTTATGGAGACCTGCACGTCGCCCGCCAATAAGGCCTTTCCATGCGTCTCGTCCCCTCGGAATTCCACGACCTCGGCATCTACCCCGTTCTTTTTAAAGAAGCCCTTCTCGATGGCCACGTACGGCGTGATCGATTCGAGCGACGGCGGGCTCAAAGACGAGCCCAGCTTGATCTTTTGGGCGTCGGCGGGGCCGGCCACAGAAATAACGGCTGCTGCGGACAACAACAGAAGCAAAATTGCCTTGCCGATGTAGCGAGCGTTCATAGGTTTCCTCCTTCGGGACTTAAACTGGGTGGCATCTGGTTTCACGGTACCGGGACTGCTTTATCCAGCGGACACTATAGTAGCAGACAATCGGTGTCAAGCTTTCGGACGACCTCTTCGGAAAAAAGCCTCATCATCTCCAGGTGCCGGCTCATCGTCGGATAAATGAACTTGATCTCAAAGTGCGAGACTCCGGCTTTGCCATAGGCGTGAATCTTTTTCCTGATCTCTTCCGGCGAGCCGATGAGGCTTACGCTTTCGAGATACTCCAGCGTCATATCCCTCTCGTAGGTGCCGCGACTTGCCAGAAATGTACCGAGAGCGTTTTTCTTTGCCTTCGAGGAGTCCTCATCAATGCTGGCGTAAACTTCTATCCCCAGACGGATCGCATCTCCATCCCTGCCGAATCGCCTGCCCATCTTCTTGATCTCTTGATACCTGGCACCGATAGCTTCCGGCGTGAGCCAAGCGGGAAGCCAGCCATCGCCGTGTGCTGCCGTTCTTTTCATGGCCGCCTCGGTCCAGCCGCCGACCCAAATAGGCGGATGGGGTTTTTGCAGCGGCTTGGGAAATATTTCGGCGTCTCTGAAGTTTATGAACCTTCCTTCGTAAGAGGAAGGGTGAGTCGTCCAGACCGCCTTCATCGCCTCGATATATTCGTCGGTGATTTTTCCTCTGAGCTTTCGGTTTACTCCAAGCACTTCAAATTCCCTCGACTTGATCGTGGCGGGCGAGCCGATGCCCACGCCTAAGTCCAGCCTTCCGCCGGAGAGAACATCGAGCGTCGCCGCCTGTTTGGCGGCGTAGATGGGATTCCTGCAGGGCAGCATCAGGCAGGCAATGCCGATCCTTACCGAGTTCACCAAACCCGCCAAATAGGAGAGCGTGGTGACTGCTTCATAAAAGTCCGGCTTGTCATTTGTTTGCATGGCTTCGTCGGATCCCGAGGAGATGTGGGTGCGGTGAATCTCCTCCGTCCAGGTCAGGTGATCGTGCACCCAGACGGAATCGAAACCGAGACGTTCGGCTTCTTTCGCGACTTGCACAATGGCGGCGGGCGAGGCCAACGGGCCGGAATTGGGAATCCTCACACCGAAGGTGACCTTTTCACGCCGAAGATCGTCGTGCGCCATTTTTCTCCTCTTGCGGAGATCCCGATCCCTCTTGGCTAGATAGCAGGGCAGGGCGGAGCTTTCTAACCGCCTGCCATTGCCGTGGTTGTCAGAAGGACATGCAGAGATTGCTGGTTGCTGATTTCCGTGTCGAGTCCCTTAGCGTACAAAATATTCGTGCCGTCGAGCAGGATCATCGTGTTGGCCGTCAAGGTCTCTTCCACGGTGAATAGAGCGTCGCGCAGGGCCTCGCCGTGTCTTTGACACAAGAGTTCGAGTAAATTTCGTACCGTTGCCCCGGCCGGCAGGATCACCTTCTCTTCTCCCTCTTTGACTACATTGCGTACGAGGCCGAAGTACAGAACCTGAATGGCCGTTTGGTTTCCCCCGGCATCCTTCTTTTCCGCGCTTTCCATAAAAGCACTCCGTCGTCGCTGCCGTTAAAACAGGGGCGGGTATACCCCGGCCTTGAGAATACAGTAGCGAAGGAAAAATCCGCCGGCCAGCACAAGGATCGACGAAACCAGTGCAGTGAGTTGGATGAACTCTCCGGTTATGATCGCCGAGCCGATCAGCAAAAGGGGCAGCAATAAACCTGCGGTCAGGACGACTCCAAGGAACCACCCGCAGAGAGATCCGCGAGTGAGCAATCGAAATCCCTCGCGCACCGCCAGGCCCCCTCGCGCCATTGCTCCTAGATGAGTCAGTAGACAGATAAGGGCGCACGGAAGGAGAAACAGTCCGATTCCCAGAGATACACCCAGTTCGTCTCTGGTTCCAGAGAAGAAAAAGAGCAACCATTCGGCCGCAAGTCCGGTTAACCAGGAATAAACGAGAAACAACAAAGGCACCATCGGAGAATTCCATGAGGGGATCGAGGCGTAGGAGGAGAGTACTAAACCGGGATAGAGCATCGCCACCAGGGCGGAGAGCGACGCGACGGCCTCGAAAATCGCGGGAAGCCTGGGCAGGGAAGGCGACAGATGGAACTGCCGTAATGCCATGCCGACAGTGGCGGCGGCGAGAAAAAAGAAAACCGATAGAGCCCCTCGGCTTATCCATGAAACACCCAAGTTGGAGAAGGTACGCCAGAGCCGTTCCGGCCGGCCCAGGTCCGCCATGAGAGACATACCGGCGGCAACGACCGCCAACATGCTGACGAGCTGCCCAGTGAAATAAGGGCGGAACCAGGTGGAAAAAAGATAGAGGCCGGCGCCCGTCCCCAGGAGGAAAAATTCGAGTGCATGGGGAAGGCTCCACACCTGCTGCTCCTTGAAGCCGATGCGGTAATCTTCGCTGAATACGTTAGCCGGACGTGACATGTTTCCTCTACGGCAGATACCGGACCGAAGGGTCCGTTCCCGCGTCGGGCCGAAGCGCCACGGAATTTCGCTCTCTCAATAACTGCGAGACCCGGCTCTCGGGGTTGTCCAGATCCCCGAAGATGCGGCAGTTAGTCGGACAAGTCACCACGCAGGCCGGCTCCAATCCCCGATCGACCCGGTGCGAGCAGAAGGTGCACTTCTGCGCCGTGCCGGGAGTGAATTTTTTCAGAGCCTGCTCTTCCGGCTCCGTAATTTTTTCGCCGTACATCCCAGATTTCTTCTCGTAGAAATGCAAGGCTCCGTAGGGGCACGCTGCTATGCAAGCCTTGCTGCCGCAGCACTTGTCTTGATCGACCAGGACGATCCCGTCCTTCTTTCTTTTAGAAATGGCGCTGGTGGGACAGGCCTTCATGCAGGGCGGATCATCGCAGTGCATGCACAGGGTTGGGAGAAAAAAGACTTTTGCCTGGGGAAATTTTCCGACCTCTTTTCGAAAGACCGGCGCGTACTGGATTCCAGGCGGCGTGCCGTTCTCCGTCTGACAGGCCACCGTGCATGCGTCGCATCCTACGCAGCGGGCAAGGTCGATCACCATTCCCAGTCGTGCCATGTAGTGTTTCCCCTAAAGCCTGCCGACCTTTACCCTAACGCAGGAATCCAACGCCGCCGAAAGAGAGTCGATCCTCTCGGTCGCATGAGGGAGCAGGGTGTTAAAGTGAACCCCTTTTTTGTAAGAGAGCTGAAGCGCCTTGCTTTTACGGCCGAAGCAGCCGGCGATTCCCGCCACTTCCGGGTGAATGCATTCCGTTAGCAGGGCCTGCCCCTCGACTTCATAGCCCTCCTCCGTCTCCAGTCGGACCCGGTCGCCGGAGCGAATTCCTTTTTTGCGCGCCGTATCCGCGTTTAGCAGCACGGAATAGGCATAGGGGTTTTTCTCGCTCAGCTCGGCGAGCAGAGCGTTGTGCGAGGTGTAGCTCAGAGAATGAAAGGGTAGCTTGAAATTGACGACGAAGAGATCGTATCCCGGAACGGAATGGTCATAGGCCGGGCAGGGTTTCCAATTCACGAGGGCCTGGTAGTCGTCGGTATCCCATCTGATCCCGAGGTCTTCCGTCACTTTCCTGACTTCTGCGCCGGCGTCCAGAAAGTACTCGACGTAGAGCGGGATCCGGGGAGTGAGAAAGACTCGCGTGTATGCCTCTTCCACTTTTTTCTTTCCGGTAATAAGGAACCCGTTTTTCTTGAACCAATCTATTCCCTTGTCCGCTCCGAACCAGGATTTCATCCATCGGTTTGCAAGCTCCTCCCAACTGTACTTCTCCGTGGGCTTGTAAGCGAACGGCTCTTTTAGATCGAGCGTCGCGTTGAGCAGGGCATAGGCGTCGCCGCGAATTCCCAGTCGATCGGCTAAGTCATAGAGAACCTCGACCCAGCCGCGCGCCTCTCCTCGGGGCGGGACGACCGGCTGCCGCACCATCCAGTACCAGTATCCTTCCCCTGCCCCGACAAACTCCGTCGGCTCGTTCGGATTGGCATCGAGCCGTTCCAGGTAGTGGGCGTCCGGCAGGACGATATCGGCGAACTCCGCCGTCTCGCTCATCTCGCAGGCGAACGCGACCATAAACGGGATTTTTTTGAGCGCCTCGGCCATCCGATCAGGGTTGGCGCAGGTCATCAAGGGATTAGAGCGGCAGACTATGAGCATCTCGGGGAAATAGGAGAGCTTAAATCTTTTCGGATCGAGAAGCGCTTCGGTGAAAAATGTCGTGCCATAAGGGGCCACCGGACATAGCTCGAGCAGGTCGAAGCGCTCGGGAGGTTTTACCTTGGTAGCGGGGTAGGGAGGTTTTCGCCGTCTTGCGTACCCCTGGGGCATAATCAGGCCGTCGGCTGAGGGCACTGGCGACCAATGAAGGGGCGCAGTCTGTGATACGGGGTTGTTTCCCAGATGGCCGCCTGGGACATCGATGGCGCCGACGACGACATTCAGGAACTGGATCGCCAGGCCGGTCAGCATGCCGTGCTTGTGCGCGATGGCGCCTCGATACCAGCTCGCTGCCGCGGGCCGTAGCGGCAGTTCCTTCCCGTCAATGACTATGGTGCTCCCGATCTGCGCGGCTTGGCCGAATTCGTGGGCGAGGCGCCGGATGGTATCGGCCGGGATAGTAGTAATCGAGGAGGCGCTCTCCGGGGTGTGCTGTCGAACATGCTCCTTGAAAAGAGTGAAGGCGGTTGGAATCTGTTTTCCCTCTATGAGGAATCTCCCTTCCAAGGCCACGGAGCCAAACGCCGGATCATCGAACGGACGCGGCCGCGCCGCCGCCAGATCCCACATAAGCGGCTTTCCAGTCTCGTGATCGCGGAGATAGTGCCCATCTTCGCGGATAAGATACGGCCCGTTAGTATACTTGGTTAAAAACTCCTTGTCATAGACTCCCTCTTCATTCAGGAGGACGTTGATCATCGCAAGGGCCAGCGCAGCGTCCGTCCCCGGGCGGATGGGAACCCATTCGTGGGCCTTTGAGCCGGCGTTGATTCCGACCGGGTCCACGACGATCAGTTTCATGCCGTCCATCCGGGCATCGGCCATCTTGGCGGCCAGATCCATCGGCAGGTGATTGGACACCGATCCGTTCTGCGTCCCGAACAGCATCAAGTAGCGGCAGTGGCGGATGTCCGGTTCGCCGAACCATGTCCCATGGGTCAGGTAGGTGACCGGGTGAAAACCGTTGCCGCAGAAATAATTCGCTCCTCCTCCCCACTGGTTCGGCGTTCCGAAGGCCGCCGCCCACGCCATCCAAAACACGCCGGACTGGCCCCGGGTATCGAAAGTTGAGATGACGAGTTTGCGCGGATCCTCGGCACGGATCTTCTTGAGTCTCGCGGTGATCGTCTCGAGCGCTTCCTCCCAAGAGATCCTCTCCCACTTCGGATCAACGTCGAATCCTTTCACCGGATTCGTGCGCCGCATGGGAAAAAGAACACGATTCGGATCGTAGAGGGACATGTGCCCCGCGTTCCCTTTGGCACAGGTTTTCCCCCAATTCTGGGGGCAGTCCGGGTCGCCCTCGATCTTGACGATCACGCCGTCCACTTTGTTCACTTTGATGCCGCAGGTGTTCCAGCACATGAAGCAGGTGGACTTGACCCAGACGTCTTCTTGGACCGGCTTGGTTATGGAATTCAGCATGGTTTCTCTTCTCACTTGCGTCTTCAAGAAAGCAAAGCCAGATCCGCAAGCCTCTTCCTATTGCAAGAAGATCTTCCCGTACTCTTTCATCTTGTCGGCGAATCCCCTCTGGTCCAGATCCACCATCTCGACCACCTGGATTTTATCGGCGTCCGGTAGCGGCGGATAGATTCCCTTTCGGTTCACGAACTCGCCGACCTTGGCCAGGATACGCAGACTCTCTTCGCCCAGGAAAAAGTCGATATAGGCCTTGCCTGCGTTCGGGTGGGCGGCCTTGGCGTTGAGAGCCACAAAATGGCCGTCGCCCATGAACCTTCCTAGTCTCACGTAGTCGAGCGGGACTCCCTTCTGTCCGTGGATGATCACGTTTTTGAGGAAGGTAATCGCGATCGGCGTCTCACCGGTGGTCACGCGCTCGCCGGACGGCGTGAGGGACTCCACCAGGAGAGGCTTGGTGGCGGCCAAATCGCGGATGAACTTGTCGGCCTTTTCCTTGCCGCCCAATACTTTGTGTAGGCTGGCGAGCCACTGGGCTGTGGTCGTGTGCTGGCTCGGGTCAGGCATGACCAGTTTACCCCTGAATTGAGGCCTCACCAGATCTTCGAGAGATTTGGGCGCGTCCGCGGGCTTGATGATGCCCGTGTGGTAAACGATGCCGATGATGACGTTTCGGTATCTCGGACCGAGGTTGGAGTCGATGACCTCTTTGGGGAAGCCTTGAGCCGAAGGCGAGTCATATTTGGCGAAGAGTCCCTCCTTCTGCATAATTTGCATCGGGCCATCGTTCGTCAATACCACGTCAGAAAGCGACTTTCCCGCGCGGCGCTCGCTCAGGGCTCTATCCATGACCTTGGTGGCAGAAGCTCTCCAGTAGTCGATTTCGATTCCGGTCTTTTTCTGGAACGCTTTTGCGATTTCATCAACAGTATCGTTCTCGAGCGAGCCGTAGATTACGACTTTTGCTCCTTCTTTCTTTCCGGCCTCCACCAGTTTTGCGTCCTGGCCGAAAGCGGGCAGCGCAATAAACAGAAGAGGCGCAACAGAGGCCAGAAGAGCGTTGATTCTTTGCTGCATTTTGGTTACCTCGTTACTTCGAGCCCAATTCTTTTAGCGCTCGATCCACAAAGCGGTGATCAAAGAACTGTTCGTAGGGAAGCGGTTTTTCCATGTAGCCGACCTTAAGAAGAAAATCCACGGTGTATTTATATGATGCCTCCGGCATATCTCCGTTCACGCCCCACAGACGCGGGTCCGCCATGTCGTAGGCCTTGCTTAAAATCTCCGTGCTTTCGTCCGGCAGTAACTTCTTGGCTATCTCCACGGTTCCCGCCTTATTGGCCGCAATCCATCTGTTTGCTTCCATAGTCGCTTTGGCCAGTTTATACATCGTGTCAGCGTTCTTCTGAATATAATCTTCTCGCGCCATGCCGAAATCATAGGGAATCTCGGGGACAACCTTTGGGACGTTGACGAGATCGACAATCTCTGGATAGTTTGCGAGCTTGGCTGTCTCTGTAAGGGTTACCACAGTGGCGTCGATTTTGCCGGCCACCAGCGCCCTGAAGCGGTCCGCTGGCGACCCCACGGCTACATATTTTAGCTTCTCCGGATCCACGCCGCTCCGTTCCAACACGATGCGAGGGATGTGGTAGGAGATAGCCCCTATGCCGGACACAGCCACGCTCTTTCCCACCAGGGCCTGGAGTGTGGTGCCGGCTTCCTTACGCGCGACAAAATGGTAGGGGGTGATTGGGTTGGTAACTACCCAGAGCCGGATCTTGGCCCCTTGAGAGGCGCTCACGATCGCCGAGGTTGCGCCCATATTAAGGGTGACATCCACGTCGCCGGAGAGAAGGGCTTTTGTGTGTATGGCGTCTCCGCGGAATTCGATCATCTGAACATCCAATCCGTATTTCTTAAAAAAGCCCTTCTCGATGGCGACGTACGGCGTGATCTCCTCGATGTGCGGCGGACTCGAGGAATGGCCCATCTTGATCTTCTGGGCGTCGGCTCGGCCGGCGGTTAAAATGCCGGCGGCCGTGGCGAACAACAGAAGCGCAAGTGATTTGGCGATGCGGCGAACTTTCATGGCGTCCTCTTATGAGAACGAGCGGCTTTAGTCTGCGGCTACTATTAGGGCAGAGAAAATTCGCTGTCAAGCGGAGTGGAGGATAATATGCGCGATAATCTCGAACCCAACCATGAAGAAAGTCAGAACGGCGGTTCCCAATACGGCGACGGCGCGGCGCTCGTGATGGATCGGCACGTTGAATAGCGCCATGACCGCTTCGCCGATGTATTTGTCGATAAAGCCGCCGTGCCGGGTGATGTGATGCCGCTCGCCGCGCGCAAAAAGCCGTCCACGACCTCGTGCGTGCGCTGGGCGCCCAGCTCGTGGGTCAGCTCGGTGAACGAAGATGAGGTCGGCGAAAACCACCGTCATCTCGACCAGGCGTCCCTCTTCGACGTGAGTATCGCAGCGGCTGCAGATGTTCGGATTACGCGGGCTGCGCTTGATGCCCGCGACGCGGAACACGCGGGCGAGCGCGCCCGAGAGCAGCGTGCCGCAAATATGGCATTGCGCCGCGAGTGCCGGTGGGCTCGCCGGACGGCTCATATCAGCAGACGTAAGTTTGCAGCGGAAGCACCCTCGTGTGGCGCGTCGCGCTGTGGCCGGCGCGGCGCCGGCGGTGCTCCAGCAAAAGTCGCGTGACCTCTTGCAGCGTCGTCACCGTAGGAACCGCGACCACCATGCCGATCAGGCCGAAGGCGTGGCCGCCGATCAGAAGGGAGGCGACCAGCAGAATCGGATGAAGGTGAACGCTCCTCCCGACGGTTATCGGACTGATTAACGTGATATCGCAAAATTTAATACCCAGGTAGAGCAGCAGGACTTTGGTGAGCGGCGCTAAGCTTTTGAATTGAATCGTGGCGATGATGCCGACCACCGTGCCGCTGAGAAACGGCCCGACGTAGGGAACGACGTTGGCCATGCCCGAGAAAGCGCCGAGGAGCAGCGGATAATTTACGCCGAACGCCCAGAGACCCGTGGCCGCGATCGTGCCGATCGCGAGGCCGTCCAGCGCCAGGCCGCGAATGTAACGGCCGATGATGCGATCGATCTCGCACCAGACCGCGACCGAAGTTTCGATGTGAACCGCGGGGAGCCGGTCCATGAAGAGCTGGAGCATTTTGCGGCTGTCGCGCAGCAGAAAATAAGAAAACACGGGAATCAGGACGATGACAATGACGATCGATACCATGTGAGTGAGAAGGTTGGGCAAGTTGGCCGTCTGATGCTCGATAAGGGCGTTCAGCCGTTCGTTGCGCGCCTCCGGGTCGCCCAAAATTTGCCGCGCGGCCGGGTACTCCGTAAGGATCTCGCGATGGAGAGTATCGACAGCCTGATCGAGCTGTTGCGTGAACGATCCCGATGAAAGGGTGTTGATCTCGGCGCGGAGCATCGGCAAAAGAAGGGCCGCCGCCATCAGCAGCACAAGGGCGATGCCGAGATAGATTCCGGTCACAGCCAGCTCGCGTCGTATGGCGACTCCTTCGGCCATCTTGACGAGCGGGTTGAGGACGTAGGCCAGGGCGGCGGAAAGGATAAAGAGCACGGCCACGTCGCTCGCGACGTAGACGATGAGGATCACGACCGCGATGCCGAGCGCCCAGATGATCGACGACGGCGGCGGGAACCAGCGCTGCGCCGCCGCTTCGTTTGCGGCGGCGGACTCTCCCGGAGTCACCGGCGGGTCCTCTCCACGGCAATCGCGCTTTGTTCCGCGATCGACACGGCGCCGCTCTTGGCGGCGCGCAGCGCGCTGCGCGACTGTTCCGCGCGGACGTAGCTGGCCAGCGTCTTGAGGAGATTCTCCATGACTTGAATCGCGAGCGCCTTCTGGCCTTCGATCAAGTCGTCGAAGTGGCTTTTGTAGAGGATCA
>JBGQBP010000004.1:0-39992 GCA_041494945.1 Binatia bacterium
ACGATTATGCCCGGTAAGGGACAACTCATTATCACGGGGCAGTTGGGTGATGTGATGAAGGAATCTGCCCAGGCCGCGATGAGCTATGTGCGTTCTCGCGCGGAAGAATTGGGGTTGGAAAAGGACTTTTACCAAAAGGTGGATGTGCATATCCACGTGCCGGAAGGCGCCATCCCCAAAGATGGGCCGTCTGCCGGGATCACCATGGCCACGTCTCTGGTCTCCGCTCTGATCCGCATCCCGGTTCGCCACGACCTCGCCATGACCGGCGAGATCACCCTCAGAGGAAGAGTGCTTCCCATCGGCGGCTTGAAGGAGAAGGTCTTGGCGGCTCATCGTGGAGGCATCAAGACGGTGCTGATACCCGAGGAGAATGAAAAGGACATCGAGGAGATACCTTCTACCATTCTCAAGTCGGTGCACCTGGTCCCTGTGTCCCATATGGACGACGTTCTGAAGAAGGCTCTCATTCTGGCAGACCCCGAGAGTCTCTTTAAGAACAAACCGGAATCGGCGGAATCCAAGGACGAGCCGCCCGGCTTTGAGGAAAAGGAAGAGGAAGGTCCCGGAGCGCACATCTTGCCGCAATAGGGTCGTTTGTCTCGCGTACCGGGTTGACCCCGAACCCGCCGGCTGTTATAAGAATCGGCATATTCTTGTGCATTGACGATTCGTCTCACGACGGGAGAGTCATGACTAAAGCGGAACTGATCGATTCGGTGGCAAGCAAGGCCGAGCTTCCCAAACAAAAAGCCGAAGAAATCGTCAATGGACTTTTTGACGATATCGTCGGCGCCTTGAAGAACGGCGATAAGGTCAACATCTCCGGCTTTGGAACCTTCTCGGTCTCCGACCGCAAGGCGCGAACAGGCAGAAATCCGAAGACCGGGGAAGCGATTCAAATTGCTTCCTCTCGAGCCGCTAAATTTAAGGCTGGCAAAACCTTGAAGGAGTCCCTCAGCTGATTCGCTCGCTTTGACTCGAGATCGAAAATGACCTCGACTCGACAGGAGGAGCGGCGTGGGGAATTAAGGGGCTGGTGTTTTCATCCGAAGGGGGCGGTTAGCTCAGCGGGAGAGCATCGGCCTTACAAGCCGGGGGTCACAGGTTCAAATCCTGTACCGCCCACCAGATGCACAAGGAAAAAGGCCAAGGGAAAAGTAAAAATTTTGCGGAGATCTTGCCTTTTTACTTTTAAGTTTTTTGCCGGGGTCGTAGTTCAGCTGGATAGAACGCCGGCCTGTCACGCCGGAGGTCGCGAGTTCGAGTCTCGTCGGCCCCGCCATTTCTTTTAATCCAGATCGCCGGGACCTGCAGTTCTGGTTGTCAGACGAGGTTTAGAGGGTAGAGGGAATATGGCCACGTTTCAGATGAAAAAAGGCGAGGCCCTGGCGCAGAGACAGTGGTTTATCGTCGATGCCGCGGGAAAAGTTTTGGGGCGCCTTGCAACCGAGGTTGCCAGGGTGTTGAGAGGAAAGCATAAACCCAGTTTCACGCGCCACGTAGATGGCGGTGATTTTGTCATCGTCATCAATGCGCGCGAGGTCAAGCTCACCGGGACAAAACCAGAGAAAAAATTGTACTATCGGCATTCAGAATATCCCGGCGGTATTCGGGTTACCGCTGCGGAGAAGATGCTGGCAGAGAAGCCGGAGCACCTCGTTCGGTTGGCGGTCAAGGGAATGCTGCCCAAGAGCCGCCTCGGTCGAAAGCTGCGCACCAAACTGAAGGTTTATGCCGGCGAACAGCATCCCCATGCAGCGCAGAAACCACAGCCGCTGACGATACGGGCTTAGGAGTTGGATTAAAATGGCGCAAAAAGTTTTTTCGGCTACCGGGCGGCGCAAAACGTCGGTGGCCCGGGTTAATTTAAAAGAGGGTAAAGGCGACATGCTGGTCAACGACCGGACCCTCGAAGAATACTTTGGTCGTGAGACGGCCCGGATGGTCGTGCTGCAGCCTTTTCAGTTAACCCAGACGACGGGTAATTTCGATACGGAGATCAACGTACGTGGCGGTGGAATTTCGGGTCAGGCGGGCGCGATCCGGCACGGGATCACCCGCGCTCTAATGCTAGTGAGTCCCGACTTCCGCGGCCCGCTCAAAAAAGCCGGCTTTGTCACTCGTGACCCGCGCGCGGTCGAGCGTAAGAAATACGGCCGCCACAAGGCGCGGAAACGTCCTCAATACTCCAAGCGTTGAAATCTTTGCCTGGGAAAAAATCGGCCGTCAAGCAAGAATCTCTTTCTGTGGCCGTTCTCGGAGCTACGGGATACGCCGGAGTCGAGCTCTTAAGAATCCTGATCCGACATCCCCGAGTTAAACTCACCGCCGTTACCTCGCAACAATATGCCGGCAAGCGGGCGAGCGACGTTTACCCCTCGCTCGCCGGACGCTGCGATCTCATATTGGAAGAGTTGCGCGTCGACAAAGTTGCTTCCCGCTCCGAGCTTGCATTCGCCGCTCTTCCGCACGAAACCTCAATGGACGTCGTCGCCGGATTGCTGGAGCGCAAAAAGCGGGTGATCGATTTAAGCGCGGACTTTCGTTTGCACGATCCGGAAGCTTATCAGCGCTGGTATCGCCCGCACAAGGTTCCTCGGTTACTGCGCGAAGCCGTTTACGGCCTGACGGAGATCCATCGCAAAGCGATCGAAAAAGCCCGCCTGGTCGCCAACCCCGGCTGTTATCCCACGGGCGCCGTGCTGGGCCTCGCCCCATTGTTTTCTGAAAAACTGGTTCGTGAGACGGTTGTGATCGACGCAAAATCTGGCGTAACCGGCGCGGGCAGGAGCAGCTCCGTGGAACTCTCCTTTAGCGAGGTCAATGAGAATTTCAAGGCGTATAACGTCGGGGTTCATCGGCATATGCCGGAGATCGAGCAGGAATTGGGCGAGCTTGGCGGTGCGGCTGTTACCGTGCTATTCGCGCCCCATCTCGTTCCGATGAACCGCGGGATACTCTCCACGATGTATGTGGAGCTCAAGAAAACCCCTGAAGAAATCGGCCTTATGAAACTCTATAGAAATTTTTATCGGGATGAGCCGTTTATTCGTATCCTGCCGGCCGGCACGTTTCCACAAACCAAGGACGTTCGTGGATCGAACGACTGCGTTATCGGATTCCGTTACGACTCTCGCACCGAACGGCTGGTGGTGATCACCGCGATCGACAACCTGGTCAAAGGGGCTGCCGGACAGGCGGTGCAGAATATGAACATCATGTACGGCTGGCCGGAGACCGCAGGCCTCGAGGGAACGGCCCTGGTTCCCTAGGGACTGTCTTCCGCGGCGGAATAAAAAAATAATCCGACCATGGCGATGGTGATGTTCGGAATCCAGGCCGCCAGCCAGGCGGGGATGGCGCCGCTATGGCCGAGTGAAATGCAAAAGGCGAGCAAGAACCAATAGCCGAAACCGATCAGCATGGTCAGGCCGAAGCTGAGGGTAAGCCCGCCGCCGCGGCTGTAGCGGGTGGCAAAGGGAATAGCCAAAACAGCCATCAGGATCGAGACAAACGGAACGGCCATTTTCACCTGGAGATCGACCTTCTGCTCCGTAGCGTCGATGCCTTTTCCCTGAAGATCTGCAATCTGCTTTTTAAGATCAAGGAAGCTGAACTCCTCCGGATCGCGGGCCAGCAGTTTCAAATCTTCAGGCGTTTCGGAGATGGGAAGGGTGACGTTGCCCTCGCGCTGGTCCATTTCTCCGTTTGGGCGCAATACCCATTCGATGGACCGCTGAGGCTGCCAACGCGTGCCGTTCCAGCGCGCCGACGGTACTTCGATAAACCCTCTCAATGTGAAATCCCGGTTCAAAAGAAACACGGTGATCCCTTCGAGAACGCTGTTCTTGGTGTCGAAGCGGTCAACGCTGATGAAAGCTTCTTCCGAGCGGATCCACATGTCCTTGGTGCCGAGAAGGCTCTTCGGTTCTTTCTTCTTCACTTCGGTTTTGTAGATGTATTGAGACTCCCGGGTGAAGGCGGGCACGAGCGCCTCATTCCAAACAAAATTCAGGGCGCAGATCAGGAGCGATGAGATGAACAACGGCAGCGAAATCCGGTAGACGCTGAGGCCGCTGGCGCGCATCGCAGTGATCTCTTGAGTTCGCGACAGCATGCCGATAGAAAACAACGTGGAAAAAAGAACGGCGAATCCAAAAACACGCGATATCAGGACCGGCAACTTGTAAAGGAAATAACGCATTGCCGTCCACATCGTCGCGCCCGATTTGAGCACGCTGTCGATTCGGTCGAAAAAATCGACGATGAAGTAAAGGGCCGTAGTGCACAGCAGACCGATGGCGACGATCTTTAAAAAGCCGCGTATGAGGTAGCGGTCCAGGATGCCGCCGAAAGACCAGGAAGCGATAGCCGAAATTTTTTCCATGGCGGTCGGATCAGATGATTCTTCCCTGTCGTAAGATCGCCATTCGGCGCTTCAACAAGAGAGACCAATCTTCCAGCTTGGTTTGGATTAAAAATGGGGATTCTTTCAGCGCCTTGCGGAAAAAATGAAGCGCGATGAGGGTAAGGACGATGTTCGGAAGCCATGCGGCAAGGACTGCGGGAAGCATCTGCCTCTCTCCCAAAGCCTTGCCCAAGGAAAGCAAGGCATAGTAGGTAAGGAGCCAGGACAAGCACAAGGCGAAGCCCCAGGAGCGGCTCGCGCGCGAGCGCGTCGGTACCATGACCAGGGCGACGGCAAGAAAACATAACGTGAGCGGGGCGAAGGCAAAAGAGAATCTCCGATGCAATTCGATCAGCTCGGGGGTCGGCTTCAAGCCTTGTTCTACTTTGAGTTGGATGGCTTTTCTTAGACGCCGGAGGGACATTTCTTTGGGCTCGGGATCTTTTTGTTGGCTGGCTCCCAAGATGTCCTCGGGATCGAGCCTGAAATCATACGTGTTGAATCGAGTTCGGCTGAAGCCGGGCTTTTTCTGTTGTCTCTCATAGACGGTGCCGTCGAAGAGCTTGAAATTTATGCTTTGGGTTTCTTCATCCGAGAATATGAAAGCCACTTTGCCGAAGATGTCTTGCTCGCGGTCGGACTTGCGCCGATCGACGATAAGCACGCCCTTGGCGGTCTCTCCCGGGGGGACCAGTTCTTCGATGTAGATGAGAATTTTAGGAAAATCGTCGTTGAAAACTTTTTCCTTCAACCCGCTTGCGACACGGTTCTTCGCGATGTTGTAAAGCGCCTTCCGGAGAGCGGCGTTTGCGACCGGTCGTACCTGGGTGGTCAGGAGTAAGGTAGCCAAAGAAACGATTAGAGCGATGGCGCCGATCGGTAAAAGAATCTGAACGGGACTTATTCCGGAAGCCTTGAGCGCTAGGATCTCATGGTCGCTGGAGAGTCTGCCAAGTCCCAGGAATATTCCCAGCAAGAGCGCCATTGGCACGGTCATTTCCAGAAATGTAGGTAGAATCAACGCGAACAGCTTGCCGATTTGAAGAATGGGAACACCGCGGTTGACCACCAACTCGACGAGCTTTAGGATTCGGCCGATCAACAGAATCAGCGTGAAGGCCATGAGGCCGAACAAAAAGGGAGGAAGCACCTCTGCGGCGAGATAGGTCGTCAGCGTTCGTTTCACAGTGTGAACATGTTAACTGGTGCAGCCTTTTTTGTAAAACGAAGCCTGGAAAAAGAATGAAATGATTGAGAAACCGGAAAAACCGCCGGTCATTTTTGGCGTCAACTCGGTATTGGAGAAGCTAAGAAGCTCACCCGAGCAGGTATTTGAGCTCATGATCCTCAAGGGCCGGGAAAGCGTGCGTCTCGGCTCGGTCGTCGAGGAAGCCCGGCGCCGGGGCTTGCCGGTGCACTATGTGGATGAGCATAAACTTGATCTCCTGACCGGCGGCGGTTCGCATCAAGGAATCGCGGCGAGCGTTGCGCCCTTTTCGTATCTGCCGTTTGCTGACCTGCTGCAGGCGTTGAGATCCGTCACGGAGGAGCGGGTCTTGGTTCTTGATGGACTGACCGATCCGCGGAACTTCGGGGCTCTCTTGCGCTCGGCCGAAGGCGCGGGCGTTCATCATGTCGTCATTCCCAAAGACCGATCTGTCGGTGTGACGCCCGTAGTAGCCAAAACCTCGGCGGGAGCGATTAACTATTTGAAAATTCATCGAGTCTCGAACCTCAACCGCGCCATCCTCGCTCTTAAAGAAGCCGGCTGCTGGATTGCGGGTCTCGACGCCGAAGCGCCGGAATGTTTTTACGACCGGCTTTTTCCCGAAAAATTGGCGATAATCCTTGGATCTGAAGGTAAGGGGCTGCGCCCCCTGATCCGGCGCGAGTGCGATTTTCTAGTATCCATACCGATGCTGGGCCAGGTGGCTTCCCTAAACGTTGCGGTGGCGGGTGGCATATTCCTTTATGAACTGGTTAGACAAAGAAGCCGGGGGTTGAGCAGGCCATCGGGGTAGCTGGCGGGCCTAACTGGCGGGTTTGTGAGGCAAAAATCAAAAAAACAGTTGACATCGGTTTGTGAAGGTGCTTTATATAAGAGTTTACGATAGCTAGCCTTTGGTTTTCATCTGTCTAAAGGCCGTTGTCCCATACTATCTGAACGGACTATCATTATATTTATTTGAGGCCAGCAGGAGAGTTTCGCGTCGGCACGCGGTAGGGTCTGTTCCGAATTCAAAAGCTGGCGTAGCTCAACGGCAGAGCAGCTGATTTGTAATCAGCAGGTTGTAGGTTCAAATCCTATCGCCAGCTCCAGTGCAAATAAACTCGTGGCGTTGTTAAGCAAAACTGTGAACGATCGAACGATTTGTTTCCAAGACGGAGCAGGAGAGGTTCCCGAGTGGCCAAAGGGAGCAGACTGTAAATCTGCCGCCGTAAGGCTTCGGTGGTTCGAATCCACCCCTCTCCACCATCATGCGGGAATAGCTCAGTTGGTAGAGCGCGAGCCTTCCAAGCTCGGGGTCGCGGGTTCGAGTCCCGTTTCCCGCTCCAATTGTGTAGAGTTTCCGACTGGTGCCCAGGTAGCTCAGTCGGTAGAGCACGTCCTTGGTAAGGACGAGGTCAGCGGTTCGATCCCGCTCCTGGGCTTTGCCCGGAACAAAACGGCAAAGTTTGGTAGGCAGTGCGCCTCGGAATCATGAACGGAAAATCATAAGAATGGGAAAGGATAATAGGAGGGTGAGATGAGCAAGCAGAAATTTGAGCGCAAGAAGCCGCATCTGAACATCGGCACAATCGGTCACGTGGACCACGGAAAAACCACCTTGACGGCCGCAATCACCAAAGTGCTGGAGAAAAAAGGGATGGCGAAGTTTATGGCCTATGACCAGATCGACAAGGCCCCTGAGGAGAGGGAAAGGGGCGTGACGATCAACATTGCCCATGTCGAGTACGAAACCAACTCGCGGCATTATGCTCACGTCGACTGTCCGGGCCACGCTGACTACATTAAAAATATGATCACCGGCGCAGCGCAGATGGACGGCGCCATTCTGGTCGTTTCGGCGGCCGATGGTCCGATGCCGCAGACTCGCGAGCACATCCTGCTTGCGCGGCAAGTCGGCGTTCCTGCCATCGTAGTATTCCTCAACAAAGCGGACATGGTGGACGATAAGGAGATTCTCGAGCTGGTGGAGCTGGAGGTGCGGGAATTGCTTTCCAAGTATAACTTTCCCGGCGATGATACGCCGATAGTGGTCGGCAGCGCGCTGAAAGCATTGGAGGGCGACAGCTCGGACATGGGCGAGCCGGCGATCATGAAGCTGCTGGATGCCGTCGATAGCTATATCAAGGAGCCGGTCAGAGCTATCGAGAAGCCGTTTCTCATGCCGGTCGAGGACGTTTTTACGATCAGCGGTCGTGGCACCGTTGTGACCGGACGAGTGGAGCGAGGAATAGTCAAAGTGGGCGAAGAGGTGGAGATCGTTGGATTTAGGGCTACCACAAAGACCGTGGCAACGGGTGTTGAGATGTTTCGCAAGCTTTTGGACGAAGGGCGCGCTGGGGACAACATCGGCGTGCTGCTCCGAGGGACCAAAAGAGAAGAGGTGGAGCGAGGGCAAGTACTGGCCAAGCCCGGCAGTATCACCCCGCACACGCAATTCAATGCCGAGTCCTATGTCTTGACCAAGGAAGAGGGCGGCAGGCATACGCCTTTCTTCAACGGTTACCGTCCGCAATTCTATTTTAGAACGACCGACGTGACGGGCGTCGTGAAGCTGCCCGAAGGCACCGAGATGGTTATGCCCGGAGACAGCATCAGCGCGGAGATCTCTTTGATTACCCCCATCGCTATGGAAGAGGGGCTCAAGTTCGCTATCCGGGAAGGCGGCAAGACCGTCGGCGCCGGCGTCGTGACGAAGATTATTCAGTAACCGTCGAATCGGGGAGAAAATCATGCGGGAACTTATCGGATTTGCGTGCGACCAATGCAAGCGAAAAAATTATACGTCGAGCAAAAACAGGAAGACGACCACGGACAAGTTGGCGTTTAAAAAATTCTGTCCTTCTTGCCGGGCTCATACTCAACACAAAGAGGTGAAACTGTAGAGGAGAGCAGGGTCAGTAGCTCCAACTGGCTAGAGCGCCGGACTCCAAATCCGGTTGTTGCAGGTTCGAGTCCTGCCTGACCCGCCATCTCATCTCGTTCAGCATTCTCATGGGAGAATGGACACAAAAAATTGCGGATGCTGTTCGGCGCTCGGTCGAGTTTTTTAAGGATGCCTGGCAGGAAATAAGGAAGGTCCATTGGCCTTCGCGGAAGGAAACCTATGTGACGACCCTGGTCGTTCTGGTCGTTGTTATGCTCATATCCATTTTTCTGGCGGTCGTGGATTTCGGGCTGACCCGGGCCATTCAGGCCATCGTCAGCTAATTTCTGGGTCATCCTGTATGGCTAAGCAATGGTACGTGGTGCATACGTTCTCCGGCTACGAGCAAAAAGTCAAAGCAGCCCTGGAGGAGCGCGTCAGGAGCATGGGCAAGGCGGAACAATTCGGTGAGATCTTGGTTCCGGTAGAGAAAGTGATGGAGCTGGTCAAGGGTAAAAAGAAAACCTCTTCGAGAAAGTTTTTTCCCGGCTACATCCTGGTTCAAATGGAGCTCGACGACGAGACCTGGCACGTCGTCAAAGAGACCCCGAAGGTGACCGGTTTCGTCGGCGGAAGCACCCATCCTCCTCCCGTAAGCGACGAGGAGATCAAGGCCATCACGCAGCAGATGGAAGAGGGAGCGATCAAGCCGAAGCCGCGCGTCCTTTTTTCGGTGGGAGAGGGCGTGAAAGTGGTCGACGGTCCCTTTGTCGATTTCAATGGAATTGTTGAGGAGGTTCGCCCGGAGAAGGGAAAGCTTCGAGTGCTGATCAGCATCTTCGGCCGCGCAACGCCGGTCGAACTCGATTTTGTGCAGGTGGAACGGAACTGACATGGCTAAGAAGGTAATCGGAGAAATCAAGTTGCAGATCCCGGCCGGACAAGCGAATCCGAGCCCGCCGGTGGGTCCCGCGTTGGGGCAACGCGGGGTGAACATCATGGAATTCTGCAAGGCCTTCAACGCGGCGACTCAGTCGCAGCAGGGCATGATCATTCCTGTCATCGTGACCGTATACGCGGACCGTTCTTTTACTTTCATCATCAAGACGCCGCCGACTGCCGTGCTCCTGAAGAAGGCCGCCGGATTGGAAAAAGGCTCCGGAGAGCCGGGCAAGATAAAGGTCGGCAAAGTGACGCCCGCGCAGATCCGAGAGATCGCTCAAATCAAGCTCCGCGATCTGACCGCTAAGGATTTGGACGCCGCCGTGAAGACCGTGGAAGGCACGGCAAGAAGCCTGGGACTGGAAATCGAAGGCTAGGATTATTGAGGAGACCATGAAGCGTCGAGGCAAAGGATATAATGCCGCTCTGGCAAAAGTGGACCGCACCAGCAGGTATCCATTGGAAGAGGGGCTTCGTCTGGTTCACGAGACCAAGCGGGCCAAGTTTGATGAAACCGTCGAGCTGGCGGTCCGCTTGGGAGTAGATCCGCGGCAGGCGGATCAAAACATCCGCGGGACGGTCGTGCTTCCGCACGGGATGGGGAAGGTGGTGCGGGTAGCGGCTTTCGCCAAGGGCGAAAAGGAAAAGGAAGCCTCCGATGCCGGAGCCGATTTCGTCGGCGCCGAGGATCTGGTCAAAAAAATCTCCGAGGGCTGGCTTGATTTCGATAAGGCGGTTGCTACCCCGGACATGATGGCGGTGGTCAGTAGAATAGGGAAAATACTCGGCCCACGAGGATTGATGCCGAATCCGAAAACCGGAACCGTCACCATGGATATCGCCAAGGCGATTAAAGAGATCAAAGCGGGCAAGCTGGAATTCAGAGTCGATAAAGCAGGCATCATTCACGTTCCGATCGGTAAGGTCTCGTTCGGCGTGGAGAAGCTCCTGGACAACGCCAGAGTTGTTCTCACCTCCGTAGTGAAAGCCAAGCCGGCTTCGGCCAAAGGCAACTACGTTCAAGGAGTGACTCTCTCCACGACGATGGGGCCGGGAATCAAAATCGATCTGTCCCAGGTGAGGGCCCTGGCGGCGTAATTGCGCTGGAGAAAACAACATGGCTGAGTTGTCGACAAATACTGCCATTCAAGCGGAAAAGGCTGCGACGGTGGCGGAAGTCCATGAAAAGCTGAAAGCGGCCAAGGTGGCTATTGTGACGGAATATCGCGGTCTCAGCGTGGCACAGATGACCCGCCTCCGGCGGGAGGTGCGCCAAGCGGCGGGAGAGTATCACGTCATCAAGAACACGATGGCGCGCCGCGCACTCAAAGATACCGCATACGGGGACTTGGACCGTCTGCTCGATGGCCCCAACGGATGGGTCTTCGGTTATGAAGATCCGATTGCGGTTTCCAAGACGCTGATCAAGTTCATCGAAGAGAACGAAAAACTGACCATCAAAGGCGCGCTCTTCGAGGGCCAGTTCATGGACCACGCCAAGGTCAAGGTCCTGTCCCAGATGCCGAGCAAGCCCGAGATGCAGGCCAAACTGCTGGCGCTCATGCAGGCGCCGGCGACCGAGCTTGTGCGCTTAATGCAGGAGCCGGCCGGCATGATGGTGCGGTTGTTGGAATCCGTTCGCAAACAAAGAGAATCGCAGAGTTGAAATATCCAAACAGGAGGAAGCCATGGAAGTGACAAGAGAGCAGGTCAAGGAATTTATTAAACAGAGTTCCGTCATGGAGATCGCCGCACTGGTCAAAGAGCTGGAACAGGAGCTCGGCGTGAGCGCGGCCGCGCCCGTGGCGATGGCGGCGGCGGCCGCAGGCCCTGCCGCGGCGGCGGAGGAGAAGACGGAATTCAACGTCGTCTTGACCGAAGTGGGGGACAAGAAGATTCAGGTCATCAAAGTCGTGCGCGAGCTGACGGGACTCGGCCTGAAAGAGGCGAAGGACCTGGTGGACGGCGCGCCCAAGCCGATCAAAGAGGCCGTCTCCAAGGCCGATGCGGAAAATATCAAGAAGAAGGTCGAAGAGGTTGGAGGAAAGGTGGAGATTAAATAGGCGGAATTTATCGTCGTTGATCTCAACCTAGTCAAAGAGGAGTATCATGGCGTTTCAAGTGGCAAACAATTTGAGATTTCGCCGCAGTTTTGGCCGGATCAAAAAAATCATCGATCTGCCTTACCTGATTGAAATCCAGCAAAACTCGTACGACGTGTTCCTGCAAAAAAATCTTACCGCCGACCAGCGCCAGAGCGCGGGGCTTCAGGGCGTTTTCAAGTCGGTGTTTCCGATCAAGGATTTTAACGAAACCTCCTCGCTTGAATTCGTCAATTACAATCTTGGCGAGCCGAAGTATGACGTGGACGAGTGCCATCAGCGGGGCATGACCTTTGCGGCGCCGCTCAAAGTCACGGTCCAATTGGTTCTGTGGGATATGGATCCGCAGAGCAAGAGCAGAAGCATCAAAAATGTCAAGGAGCAGGAAGTCTACTTCGGCGAGATCCCGCTCATGACCAAGAACGGCACCTTCATGGTGAACGGGACCGAGCGCGTGATCGTCAGCCAGCTCCATCGCTCTCCCGGAGTGTTCTTCGAGCACGATAAAGGGAAGACGCATGCTAGCGGCAAGCTGCTTTACTCCGCCCGCGTCATTCCCTATCGCGGCTCGTGGCTCGATTTCGAATTCGATCCGAGAGACATCCTTTATGTGCGCATCGACCGGCGGCGCAAGTTCCACGCGACGGTGTTGCTCCGCGCTCTGGGCATGACCACGGAAGATCTGCTGAACTATTTTTACACGACCGACACGATTGTCCTGGATGGGCGCAAGGCGCAACTCATCTTCAAGCCGGAGCATCTGATCGGCGTCAAGGCGGGGTCCGACGTCCGCGATCCCAAGAGCAACGAGCTGATCGTCCGCGAAGGCAGAAAACTCACTCGTCTTTTGATCCGCCAGATGGAGCAATCGCGGATCAAGCAGGTGCCGATCGCCCTGGAGGACGTCATCGGGCGCGTCGCCGCGCATGATATCGTGGACACCGCGACCGGCAAGGTCGTGGTGGAATGTAATCAGGAGATCACCCAGGAAAAACTCGATCTTTTGCGGGATAAAGGAATCAACCGGATCGAGGTTCTATTCATCGACGAGTCGCGCGTTGGTCCTTATTTGCGCACGACCTTGTTGCAGGACAGGCTGGATCAATCGGACAAGGACGAACACAAAAAGCCGGAAAAAGCGATCGAGCACGCCATCCTGGAAATTTACCGCCGTCTGCGGCCCGGCGACCCGCCCACCAAAGAGTCGTCGACAAATTTTTCCCACAACTTGTTTTTTAACTCCGACCGCTACGATCTTTCCAAGGTGGGACGGCTGAAGCTGAATCACCGACTCAAGCTCAACGTGCCCCTGGAGCACGGCACGCTCCGCAAAGAAGACATCCTCGAGGTCGTGCGCTATCTGATGGAGCTTCGAAACGGAATCGGCTCCGTCGATGACATCGACCATCTCGGCAACCGGCGTGTGCGTGCTGTCGGTGAGCTTGTGGAAAATCACTTTCGCGTCGGACTCGTCAGAATGGAGCGGGCGATCAAAGAAAAGATGAGCCTCCAGGACATCGAGACCCTGATGCCCCAGGAGCTCATCAATTATAAGCCCGTGTCGGCGGCGCTGAAGGAGTTCTTCGGCTCGAGCCAGCTCTCGCAATTCATGGATCAGACCAATCCGCTCTCCGAGATCACGCATAAGCGCCGGCTTTCGGCATTGGGCCCGGGCGGTCTTACCCGCGAGCGGGCCGGCTTCGAAGTCCGCGACGTGCACCCGACCCATTACGGCCGCGTCTGTCCGATCGAGACCCCTGAAGGACCGAACATCGGTCTGATCGCCTCGCTGACAACTTATGCAAGAGTCAACGAGTACGGCTTTATCGAGACGCCCTACCGCGAGGTCGAGGAAGGCCGAGTGACCGACCGGATTCGTTATCTATCTGCGCTTGAGGAGGAAGACCATGTGATCGCGCAGGCCAACGCGCCGATCGATAACCGCGGAGCCTTTACCGCGGATCTCGTCTCTTCGCGCAAGGGTGGAGAATTTGTGATGGCGCGCCCGGAAGAAGTTGACTTCATGGACGTCTCCCCGAACCAGTTGGTGAGCGTTGCCGCCTCCTTGATTCCGTTTCTGGAAAACGACGACGCGAACCGCGCCCTCATGGGCTCGAACATGCAGCGCCAGGCGGTGCCGTTGCTCCGTACCGAAGCTCCTCTTGTCGGCACGGGCATGGAAAAAGTCGTCGCCCGCGACTCGGGCGTGACCATCGTCGCGCGGCGCGACGGCATCGTCGAGAGCGTCGATTCGACACGGATCGTCGTTAAGGCCGACAAGACTTCCGGATCGCACCGCGACACCGGAGTCGACATCTACGGCTTGGTGAAGTACCAGAGGTCAAATCAGAACACCTGCATGAACCAGAGGCCGATCGTCCTGGTGGGCGACCACGTCAAGGCGGGCGATGTAATCGCCGACGGGCCCTCGACCGAAATGGGAGAGCTGGCCCTGGGCCGCAACGTCCTCGTCGCGCTGATGCCTTGGGGCGGATACAACTTCGAGGATTCCATCCTCATCAGCGAGCGCGTGGTCAAAGAGGACATTTACACCTCGATCCACATCGAGGAGTTCGAATGCGTCTCGCGCGACACCAAGCTCGGCCCCGAAGAGATCACCCGCGACATCCCCAACGTCGGCGACGAGGCGCTGACCGATCTCGACGAGAGCGGCATCGTGCGCATCGGCGCCGAAGTCAAGCCGGGAGACATTCTCGTGGGCAAGATCACTCCCAAAGGCGAGACGCAGCTCTCGCCCGAGGAGAAGCTCTTGCGCGCGATCTTTGGCGAGAAGGCGGGCGAGGTGCGCGACACTTCGCTCCGTGTTCCTCCGGGCGTCGAAGGAACGGTGATCAACGTCAGGATCTTTTCGCGGAAAGGATTGGGCAAGGACGAGCGGAGCAAGGTCATCGAGGATGAGGAGGTCAGCCGTCTGAGGAAAGATCAGCACGAAGAGATCCGTATCCTCCAGGATGGGGCGATGAAGCGGCTGAAAAAGTTGCTCGTCGGCCGCCGCACGGCGGCGCAGGTGCGCGACGACAATCGTAGAGTCCTGCTCAACAAAGGGAAAGAAATCACCGAGGAAGATCTGGACGAGATCACCATGCCCTATTGGGGCGAGATCCGTGTCGATAACGAGTCCGTCGAGGCGGAGCTTAAACGCATCGTGGAAAGCACCGTCGAGCAGGTAGAGCTGATCAAGGTGGTTTTCCAGGACAAGATCAACAAACTCAAGAGCGGCGACGAGCTCCCGCCGGGCGTCATCAAAATGGTTAAGACGTTCGTCGCGATCAAGCGCAAGCTTCAGGTCGGAGACAAGATGGCCGGCCGCCACGGCAACAAGGGCGTTATCTCGCGCATCTTGCCGGAAGAGGACATGCCGATGCTCGAGGACGGAACTCCCGTAGACATCGTACTCAACCCGCTGGGTGTCCCGTCGAGAATGAACGTGGGGCAAATTCTGGAGGCCCATCTGGGCTGGGCCGCCCGCACTCTGGGACAGCAGATCGAAGAGCTGATCCACAACGGACACCCGGACATGGAGCAGCTTCGCCGCCGCATGAAGGAGTATCTGGCCGCGCGCGATGTCGGCGAATTCATCGATGGCGTCAAAGACGGTGATTTGGTCCGTCTCGCGCATAAATATCGCGACGGTATCCATCTGGCGTCACCGGTATTCGACGGCGCCACCGAGGAAGAAATTTTCAATCTCCTTAGAAAGGCCGGCCTGCCGGCCACAGGACAGGTGACGCTGCGCGACGGCCGGACGGGAACGGCGTTCGACGAGAAGGTGACCGTCGGCGTCATGTACATGATGAAGCTCCACCACCTGGTGGACGATAAGATTCATGCCCGATCCACCGGACCCTACTCTCTCGTCACCCAGCAGCCGCTCGGCGGTAAGGCCCAGTTCGGCGGCCAGCGTCTGGGAGAGATGGAAGTTTGGGCGCTGGAAGCCTACGGCGCCGCTTTTACTTTACAGGAAATGCTGACGGTAAAATCCGACGACGTCGTGGGGCGGACCCGGATGTACGAGGCGATCGTCAAGGGCGACAATCTTCTCGAGCCCGGACTCCCCGAGTCGTTCAACGTCATGGTAAAAGAGTTGCAGAGTTTGGGTCTGGATGTGGAGCTGGTGGAGGAAAAAGGTGAAATCCAAACGAGGTGATTAAATGGAAGATCTGTTCAATCTTTTTGAAAAACCCAAAAACCCGCTAAGCTTCAACGCGATCAAAATTTCCCTCGCCTCTCCGGAAAAGATCCGCTCCTGGTCTCACGGCGAAGTGAAAAAGCCCGAGACCATCAACTATCGCACATTCAAGCCGGAGCGCGACGGTCTTTTTTGCGCGAAAATTTTCGGTCCGACCAAAGATTACGAGTGTAATTGCGGCAAGTACAAAAGAATGCGCCATCGCGGCGTGGTGTGCGAGAAATGCGGCGTGGAAGTGATCCAATCGAAAGTCCGTCGCGAGCGCATGGGCCACATCGAGCTGGCCACTCCCGTCGTGCACATCTGGTTCCTGAAGAGCCTCCCGAGCCGTATCGGCGCGCTCCTCGACATGTCGCTCAAGGACATCGAGAAGATTCTTTACTTCGAGGCCTACGTCGTGCTGGAGCCGGGCTCGACTCCGTTGGAGTACAAGGAGCTCTTGACCGAGGCGCGTTATCGCAAAGCGCTGGAGGAGTACGGCGCGAATTTCAGCGCGGAGATGGGAGCCGAGGCCGTCCGTAAACTGCTCAAGGCGGTCGATGTCGCCAAGCTCGGCGAAGAACTGCGTCAGGAGATGCGCGACGCGAACTCGGAGGTCAGGCGCAAGAAGCTCGCCAAGCGGCTCAAGGTTATGAACGCCTTCAGAAACTCTGGCAACCATCCGGAATGGATGGTGATGGAGGTGATCCCGGTTATTCCTCCCGATCTCCGGCCGCTGGTGCCCCTGGATGGCGGCCGTTTTGCGACTTCCGATTTGAACGATCTTTATCGCCGCGTGATCAACCGGAACAACCGACTCAAAAGGTTGATGGAGTTAAACGCTCCCGACATGATCATTCGCAACGAGAAGCGCATGCTGCAGGAGGCGGTGGACGCGCTGTTCGACAACGGACGCCGCGGCAGGGCGATCACCGGACAAAACCGCCGGCCGCTCAAATCTCTGAGCGACATGCTCAAGGGAAAAACCGGGCGCTTCCGTCAAAATCTTCTCGGCAAGCGCGTCGATTACTCCGGCCGCTCGGTTATCGTCGTCGGCCCGGAGCTGAGACTTCATCAATGCGGCTTACCGAAGAAGATGGCGATCGAGCTCTTCAAGCCGTTCATCTACAACAAGCTCGAGGAGCGCGGTCTCGTCACCACGATCAAGAGCGCGAAGAAAATGGTGGAGAAGGAGCGACCGGAGGTCTGGGACATTCTCGACGAAGTGATCCGGGAGCACCCGATTCTGCTGAACCGCGCGCCGACGCTGCATCGCCTGGGCATCCAGGCATTCGAGCCGATACTCATAGCAGGAAAGGCGATCCAGCTTCATCCTCTGGTGTGCGCCGCCTACAACGCCGACTTCGACGGCGACCAGATGGCGGTCCACGTGCCGCTTTCGATCGAAGCTCAGGTCGAAGCGCGCGCGCTCATGATGTCCACCAATAATATTCTGTCGCCGGCCAACGGCAAGCCGATCATCGTGCCGACGCAGGACATCGTCTTGGGTCTCTATTACATGACCCGCGAGCGCCCGAGCGCCAAGGGGGCCGGCCATCTCTTTGCCAATTTTCAGGAAGTGCGCATTGCTTTTGACCAGGGCGCCGTCGATCTGCAGGCCCCGGTGACCGTGCGCGTCGAGAAAGAAAGACTTGAGACGACCGTCGGCCGGGTGCTTCTCTACGAGGTCGCGCCGCCGGAGATTCCCTTCAAAGAGATGAACCGGGTGATGAAGAAAAAAGAGCTGGCCAACCTGATTGAATTCAGCTATCGGATGGCCGGCAACAAGGCGACGGTCATCTTCGCCGACAGGCTAAAGGACGTCGGCTTCCACTATGCGACGAAGGCCGGAATTTCGATCGCGATCAAGGACATGGTGATTCCTCCGAGCAAGGAGGTTTTACTCAAGACGGCGCACGACGACGTGCGCGAGATCGAGGAGCAGTACAAAAACGGTCTGATCACGGACGGCGAGCGTTACAACAAAGTGGTCGATATCTGGGCCGAGGTGACGGACCGCATCGCGGACGAGATGCTGCGCGATCTCGGAACCGAGACCATTACGGACGAAAAGGGCGCCAAGGTCACGGTGCCAAGCTTTAACCCAATTTTTATGATGGCTGATTCCGGCGCGCGCGGCAGCGCCCAGCAGATCCGCCAGTTGGCCGGAATGCGCGGGCTGATGGCCAAGCCCTCGGGCGAGATCATCGAAACGCCGATCACGGCGAATTTTCGCGAGGGGTTGACCGTGCTGCAGTACTTCATCTCGACCCACGGCGCGCGCAAGGGTCTGGCGGACACGGCGCTCAAGACCGCGAACTCCGGCTATCTAACACGCCGGCTTGTGGACGTGGCTCAAGACACGGTTATCTCGGAAGACAACTGCGGCACGCTGGACGGGATCGAGATGACGCCCTTGATGGAGGGAGGAGAGATCATCGAGCCGCTCGGCGACCGCGTGCTCGGAAGGGTCGCATTGGAAGACGTCAAGGACCCGTTCACGGGCGCCGCCATCGTCGGCGCTAATCAGGAGATTACCGAAGATCTTGTCCAGCGCATCGAAGATGCGGGCCTGGAGCGGATCAAAATTCGCTCGGTGCTCACCTGCCAATCCAGGCGCGCGGTATGCGTGATGTGTTACGGCCGCGATCTGGCGCGCGGTCACATGGTGAATCACGGCGAGGCGATCGGCGTGATCGCGGCGCAATCGATCGGCGAGCCCGGAACCCAGCTCACGATGCGCACGTTCCACATCGGTGGAACCGCCAGCCGCAGAGCCGAGCAAACGACCCTGGAAGCGCGCAACGAAGGGTTCATCAAATTTATCAACGTCAACACCGTCGCCAACAAAGATGGCGATCTGGTGGTGATGAACCGGAACGGCGAAGTCGCGATCGTCGATTACCCGGAAGGAGAAAAGGGCAGAGAAAGAGAGCGGGAGCGCTATCCGGTCGTTTACGGCGCGAAGTTCAAGAAAAAAGGTGGAGGAAAGATCAAGGCCGGCGAGCTGCTCGCGGAGTGGGACCCCTATACCATCCCGATACTTACCGAGGTCACCGGAGCCGTCAAATTCGGCGACATCGTCGAAGCCATCACGATGGAGGAGAGAGTCGATGAGCGAACCGGTCTCTCGACCAAGGTCATCATCGATTCGAAGGACACGGAAAAGCGGCCGCGCATCTCGATTAAAGATACCGGCGGACAGACGGCTAGGCTCTCCGCGATGTTGGAGGCGCGCTACCTGCTTCCGGTCGGCGCCCATATCAACGTCCAGGAAGGGCAGTCGGTTTTTGCCGGCGACGCGCTGGCCAAAATTCCGCGCGAGACGACCAAGACCAAGGACATCACCGGAGGACTGCCGCGGGTGGCCGAGCTGTTCGAGGCGCGTAAGCCGAAGGAGTTCGCGGTCATCAGCGAGATCGACGGCGTGGTCTCCTTCGGGAAAGACACCAAGGGGAAGCGCAAGGTCGTCATCACGCCGGAAGTCGGCGAGCCCAGAGAGTACCTGATTCCGAAAGGCAAGCACATCGGCGTGCATGAGGGAGATCGCGTCAAGGCCGGAGAAGCTCTGATGGACGGCTCTTCCAACCCGCACGACATTCTGAACATTCTGGGAGAAAAGGCGCTGGCCAAATACCTGGTGGACGAGGTGCAGGAGATTTACCGGCTTCAGGGAGTGCGCATCAACGACAAGCACATCGAGGTGATCGTGCGGCAAATGCTGCGCCGCGTTCGCATCAAGGAAGTCGGCGACACCGAATTCCTCATCGGCGATCACGTCGAGAAGTGGCGTTTTGAGGAAGAGACCCAAAGGGTGATTGCCCAAGGCGGGAAGCCCGCAATCGCAGAGCCTCTACTGCTGGGAATTACCAAAGCTTCTCTCTCCACGGAAAGCTTCATATCCGCCGCGTCGTTCCAGGAGACGACGAAAGTTCTGACCGAAGCGGCGATTCAGGGAAAAGTGGACCTTCTCTGCGGGCTGAAAGAGAACGTCATCATGGGCCGTTTGATCCCCGCAGGCACCGGCTTGAAGAAATATTCCCAGGTGGAAATCGAGATCGAGCAGCCGGAAGCCGAAGAGCTGGAGGTCTCGCGGGCCGCCGAGGCTTGATTGTTTTGACAATGCGCCGACGGTCTGTTATTAATAATCGGTTTTACCGGGAAGTGAACAATATGCCCGCGTTCATTCGTGAACCGGGAACTGGAGAGTGATGCCTACAATCAGTCAGTTGGTGCGAAGCGGCAGAGAAAAGCAGCGGCGGAAAAACACCGCGCCGGCGCTTCAAGGATGTCCGCAAAAAAGAGGCGTGTGCATCCGCGTCTATACCACGACGCCGAAGAAGCCGAATTCTGCGTTGCGCAAAGTCGCGCGCGTCCGCCTCACCAACGGCATCGAAGTGACGTCGTATATCCCCGGCGTCGGCCACAACCTGCAGGAACACTCGGTGGTCTTGATCCGCGGCGGCCGGGTGAAAGATCTTCCGGGCGTGCGCTATCACATCATCCGCGGGACATTGGATTCGATCGGCGTTCAGGAACGCCGTCAAAGCCGTTCCAAATACGGCGCGAAAAAGCCGAAGTAAAATATGCCGCGCAAAGGTGAAGTCAAGAAGAGGGAAGGCCTGCCGGATCCGAAATATGGCGACAAGCAGGTGGCCAAGTTCATCAACACGATCATGACCGGAGGAAAAAAGAGCGTTGCGGAAGGAATCTTTTATCGTTCTCTCGATCTGGTCGGAGCCAAGATCAAGGAGGACTCGCTGACTGTCTTCAAGCGCGCCCTGGAAAACGCCAAACCCACCGTGGAAGTGCGCTCCCGCCGGGTCGGCGGGGCGACCTATCAGGTCCCGATCGAGGTTCGGCCTCAAAGGCGGCTATCTCTGGGCATGCGCTGGCTGGTCCAATCGGCATCGACCCGCGAAGGCAGGTCCATGGAAGAAAAGCTGGCGGCGGAACTGATCGATGCGGCGAGCAATCGCGGAGGGGCGATCAAGAAAAAAGAAGATACTCATCGAATGGCGGAGGCCAACCGGGCTTTCGCGCATTATCGCTGGTAGCTAATTTAGGAGGTTCGAGAAGTGAGGAGGCGGGATGACCGCCTTCTTTTTTTCCGGAAAGATAGAAATGGCAAGAACGGTTCCACTCGACAAGACCCGCAACATCGGCATCATGGCGCACATCGATGCGGGCAAAACTACGACGACCGAGAGGATTCTCTACTACACGGGAATCAACTACAAGATCGGCGAAGTGCACGAAGGCACGGCGACCATGGACTGGATGGTCCAGGAGCAAGAGCGGGGAATTACCATTACGTCGGCCGCAACCACCTGTTTCTGGCGCGATCACCGCGTCAATATTATCGATACGCCCGGCCACGTCGATTTTACCATCGAAGTCGAGCGGTCGCTGCGCGTTCTCGACGGCGCGGTCGCCGTCTTCTGCTCGGTCGGCGGTGTCGAGCCCCAGACCGAGACGGTCTGGCGCCAGGCGGACAAGTACGGCGTGCCGCGGCTCGCCTTTATCAACAAGATGGATCGGGTCGGCGCGGACTTTTTCCGCACCCTCAAGATGATCCAGGACCGGCTCGGCGCCCGCGCGGTTGCGATTCAGCTTCCCATTGGAACGGAAGATCGTTTTAAGGGAGTCATCGACCTGGTTCAGATGAAAGCCGTGATATGGGAAGAAGAAAGTCTGGGCGCGAAGTTCCGGATCGAGCCGATTCCGAGCGATCTGAAGGCGCAAGCCGACGAATACCGCGAGAAGCTCCTGGAGGCTGCGGCGGATTGCGATGAGTCGGTGATGGAAAAGTATCTGGAGGGAAAAGAGATCGGCGAGGGCGAGATTCGCCGCGCGATTCGCAAGGGCGGCCTGGCGCTCAAGTTGGTTCCGGTAATCTGTGGCGCCGCATTTAAGAACAAGGGCGTGCAGCCGCTGCTCGACGCGGTCGTCGATTACTTGCCTTCTCCAGTGGACATTCTGCCGGTTCACGGCAAAAATCCTAACACGCAGCAAGAGGAAGAGCGTCCCGCCAGCGACGAAGCGCCGTTTTCAGCCCTGGCTTTCAAGATCATGACCGATCCGTATGTCGGCACGCTGACCTTTTTCCGGGTTTACTCGGGCGCGCTGTTTTCGGGGTCGAGCGTTTTTAACCCGGCCAAGGACAGGCGCGAGAGAATCGGGCGCCTTTTAAAGATGCACGCCAACAAGCGAGAGGAAATCAAAGAGGTCTACGCCGGCGATATCGCCGCCGCCGTCGGGCTGAAAAACGCCGCCACCGGCGATACGCTGTGCGACGAGGACAGGCCCATCGTGCTCGAAACGATTGAATTTCCCGAGCCGGTCATCTCCATCGCGATCGAGCCCAAGAGCAAGGCCGATCAGGAGAAGCTCGGCTTGTCACTGCAAAAACTCGTTACTGAAGATCCATCGTTCAGGGTCCGTACCGACGAAGAAACGGGTCAGACCATTATTTCCGGCATGGGCGAGTTGCATCTCGAGATCATCGTCGATCGTCTGTTGCGGGAGTTCAACGTCGGCGCCAACGTCGGCAAGCCTCAAGTCGCTTATAAAGAAACGATACGTAAAAAAGTTGAGCAGGAAGGCAAGTTTATTCGCCAGACCGGCGGCCGCGGTCAATACGGTCATGTTTATATCACGGCGGAGCCGCTGCCCGTGGCAAGCGGATTCGAGTTCGTCGACGCGGTCAAAGGCGGACGCATCCCGCGGGAATATATTCCGGCCGTGGAAAAGGGAATCCGCGAGGCGCTGGACAATGGTCCAATAGCGGGTTATCCCGTCGTCGATGTCAAAGTGACGTTGTTCGACGGTAGCTATCATGACGTCGATTCTTCCGAGATCGCCTTCAAGATCGCCGGCTCCATGGCCTTCAAAGAGGCGACGCGAAAAGCCTCGCCGGTGCTTTTGGAGCCGATCATGGCGGTCGAAGTGGTGACGCCCGAAGAGTACATGGGGGAGGTTATTGGGAACATCAACGCCCGGCGCGGCAAGGTTCTCGGCATGGACTCGCGGCACGCGGCTCAAGTGATCCAGGCCCAGGTTCCGCTTGCGCAGATGTTCGGTTACGCCACGGACGTCCGCTCCATGACCCAGGGAAGAGCGACGTACACCATGCAGTTTTCCCATTATGAACCGGTTCCGACTTCCATATCCGAAGAGATCAGTGCTAAATCCGGCAACCCATTGGACCCTGACTTAAGACCATGAACGAAAAGATTCGCATACGACTCAAAGCTTACGACCATCGCGTGCTCGACCAGTCCGTCGGGGAAATCGTCGAGACCGTAAGACGTACAGGCGGGCGCGTGGCGGGACCGATTCCACTGCCGACGCGCATCGAGCGATTCACCGTGAATCGCTCGCCGCACGTGGACAAAAAATCCAGAGAGCAATTCGAGATTCGCACGCATAAGCGGCTTCTCGATATTCTCGAGCCGACCCAGCAGACCATCGATGCCTTGGGGAAATTGGATTTGGCTGCGGGCGTGGACGTGGAAATCAAATTGCAATGAACGGACTGATCGGCAAGAAAATCGGCATGACTCAGATATTCGGCGCCGACGGCACCGTCGTTCCCGTAACCGTGATCCAAACCGGTCCTTGCGTTGTCGTGCAAAAAAAGGAAACGTCCAAAGACGGCTACAACGCGCTGCAGATCGGCTTCGGCAGCCGCAAAGCGCAGCGCGTAAACAAGCCCGAGCAAGGGCATTTCGCCAAGGCTGGCAAAGGCGCGTTTGAAGTGCTGCGGGAGTTTCGCACGGACAAAGTCGGCGAGTACGAGCTGGGTCAGGAAATCAAGGCTGCCGATCTCTTTAAGTCGGGAGACCGCGTGGACGTCGCCGGAATCAGCAAGGGCAGAGGTTTTACCGGTGTGATCAAGCGTTGGAGTTTCGCGGGATTTCCGGGTTCGCACGGCACCCACGAATATTTTCGTCATGGAGGATCGATCGGCAATCGATCCTATCCAGGCCGCGTCTTCAAAGGCAAGAGGATGGCGGGCCATTGGGGCGATGAGCGGATATCGATACAAAATCTCGAGGTCGTCGAGGTCCGCGCCGATAATAATCTGCTGCTCGTTAAAGGCTCCGTGCCCGGCGCCGAGCGCGGAGTGCTTTTGATCCGCCAGGCCGCGAAAGGCCGTAAGTAGACATGGCCGCTGAAGTCGTTCATCCGAAGCTTAACGAGGAAATTTTCGGCGCCGCCTTGCGCCCGCATCTCTTGCACCAGGCGGTCGTTATGCAGCTCAACAACCGGCGCGCTGGCACCGCCGCGACCAAGAGCAAAGGTTTTGTTCGCGGCGGCGGCAAGAAGCCGTGGCGGCAGAAGGGTACCGGTAGAGCCCGGGCCGGAAGCATCCGGTCGCCTATCTGGGTCGGCGGCGGGACGATATTCGGTCCGCAGCCGAGAGACTATTCTTACCGCATGCCTAAAAAGGCGCGGCGCGAAGCGTTGCTGTCGGCGCTCAGCTTGAAGCACAAAGAAGGTAAGATCATCGTGCTCGTCGCGCTCGAGATCGCGGAGGTCAAAACCAAACTCATGCGGCAAATGTTGGAAGAGCTCCAGGTAAAAAGCGCTTTGATCGTTCTCCCCGAAGGCGATGAGAAGGTGGCGCTCTCGGTGCGTAATTTACCGAGGGTCAAGGCGCTCCGTGTCGAGGGGCTCAACGTTTACGACCTTCTTCGTTACGAGCATCTCATCATGACCGAGCAGGCGCTGCGGCTGATCGAGGAGAGGCTGGCGGCATGAGGGGCCCTCAAGAGATCATTCAGGCGCCGCTCGTGACCGAAAAAGGGAGCGTGCTTTCGGAAAAGAACAATCAGGTCTTGTTCCGGGTTCGTCCCGACGCCAACAAGATCGAAGTCAAGCAGGCGATCGAGAGTTTGTTCAAGGTGAAAGTCATGAAGGTCCGGATAGCCCGGTATCTCGGCAAAATTCGGCGCGTGGGCAGAAACTCGGGACGTTTGCCGCAATGGAAAAAGGCGTACGTGACTTTAAAGGAAGGCGACAAGATCGATTTTTTCGGCGGCGCATGATCATTTTAGATTTTAGATTGCCGATTTTAGATGGCGCTGTCACTCGGCGAATTTCTTGAATCGAAAATCTAAAATCCAAAATCGAAAATTGGCATATGGCGATTAAAACTTACAATCCGACTTCCCACGGCATGCGCTTCAGGACCGGGCTTGGTTTTGAAGAGATCACTAAAGACAGGCCCGAGAAGAGCCTGGTCCGTCCTATCAAGCGCAGCGGCGGACGGAACAATACCGGCCGGATTACCAGCGGCCATCGCGGCGGCGGCCACAAGCGGCTCTATCGGTTGATCGATTTCAAGCGCGACAAGAAGGATATTCCCGCGCGCGTCGAGGCCGTCGAGTACGATCCCAATCGCTCGGCCCGGCTCGCGCTCTTGTGTTATGCCGACGGCGAGCGACGCTACATCCTCGCGCCCGATCAGCTCAAGGTGGGAGACGCGGTCGTCTCCGGCGGCGAAGGCGTCGATATCAAGCCGGGTAATTGCCTCCCGCTCAAGCTCATTCCCGTCGGCACCGTGATCCACAACATCGAGCTCAAGATCGGCAAGGGTGGACAGATGGTGCGCAGCGCAGGCGCGGGCGCCCAGCTCATGGCCAAGGAAGCCGGGTACGCCCTGGTCAAGCTCCCTTCCGGCGAGCTCCGTAACGTGCTCGCCGAGTGCCGGGCGACGATCGGCCAGGTGGGAAACCTGGAACAAGAAAATATCTCTCTTGGGAAGGCGGGCCGCTCGCGATGGTTGGGCAAACGGCCGTGGTCCCGTGGAATCGCCAAAAACCCGGTCGACCATCCGCACGGCGGCGGCGAAGGCCGCTCCAAGGGAAATCATCCGATGACTCCGTGGGGGAAGCCGACCAAGGGGTACAAGACGCGTAAGAACCACCAGTCGGATAAATATATCGTCAAACGGAGAGAGGCCAGATAACGATGGCGCGCTCGGTTAAAAAAGGTCCCTTCATCGATGAGCACCTCAGACGGAAGATCGAGGTGATGAACGCGTCGAACGCAAAGCGGGTGGTGAAAACCTGGTCGCGCCGTTCGACCATCACTCCGGAAATGGTCGGCCATACCATTGCGGTGCACAACGGCAGAAAATTTATTCCGGTCTTCGTCACGGAGAATGTGGTCGGTCACAAGCTGGGAGAGTTTGCGCCCACGCGGACCTTTTACATTCATTCCGGGGATCGTAAGGGAGAGACCAAAGAAGGTGTCACGGGTGCGCCTGCCGCGCCGCGTGCGGCCCCGGGCGCGGCTCCGCAGCCGGTGGCTCCTAAGGCGGGAGCATAAGCGAAGGATATGGAAACGCGCGCTGTCACAAAATTCGTCCGCCTTTCGCCGCGCAAGGTCAGGTTGGTGATCGATCAGATCCGCGGCAAGGGAGTCGAACAGGCGTTAAACGAGCTGAAATTCGTCCCGAAGCGCGCGGCGGCGCTCGTCGCAAAAACATTGAGATCGGCCGTGGCCAATGCTGAAGGCACGCAGAGCGTGGACGTAGACCGTCTCTATGTAAAGCGCGTGGAGGTGGGCGAAGCGGGCATGTGGAAGCGCTTTATGCCTCGCGCCATGGGCCGAGCCACTCGTGTCCGCAAGCGGCTTGCCCACATCACGGTTGTGGTCGATGAGAGGAGCAAGTCCTGATGGGCCAAAAGACGCATCCTAAATTATTTCGCATCGGGGTCATCGACACCTGGGATTCCAAGTGGTTCGCGCGCCACGACTACGCGAAGCTTTTGCATGAGGATTTTAAAATCAAGAAATTTTTGAAGAGCCGGCTTTATCACGCGGGGATTTCGAAAATTGAGATCGAAAGCGCGGGCAACAAAGCCAAGATTAATATCCATACGGCGCGGCCCGGAATCGTGATCGGCAAGAAGGGCGCCGAGATCGAAAAGTTGAAGAAGGAATTGTCCCGGCTGACCGGGCGGGAAGTTTATCTCAATATCATCGAGGTGCGCCGGCCCGATCTGGATGCCCAGCTCGTGGGCGAAAACGTCGGCTTACAGCTCGAGCGCCGGGTGGCGTTTCGCCGGGCGATGAAAGAGAGCGTCTCGCGGGCGATGAGGATGGGCGCGCAGGGAATTAAAATTCAGTGCGCGGGAAGATTGGGCGGAACGGAGATCGCGCGGACCGAGTGGTATCGCGAGGGCCGGGTTCCGCTTCACACGCTGCGCGCCGATATCAGCTACGGTTTCGCCGAATCGAAAACCACCTATGGCGTCATCGGCGTCAAAGTGTGGATCTTCCGCGGCGAAGTGCTGACGGAAGAAGAGCAGCAGCAAAAGACGGCAATGGGCGGGTAACGAAGAATTTTAGATTTTGGATTGCCGATTTTGGACTAGTGAAGCTTCAGCCGGAGGCTGATCCGCCTCAGGCGGAAAAATCGAAAATCTAAAATCCAAAATGGGACGGGGAAAAGGTCGAAGGGCAAGATGCTAGAACCTAAAAAAGTTAAATACCGAAAGCAGCAAAAAGGCAGAAGGGCCGGCATGGCCATGCGCGGATCTACCCTCGCTTTCGGCGAATACGGGCTCAAGGCGCTCGAAAGAGGGTGGCTGGGAGCGCGCGAGATCGAGGCGGCGCGCATTGCCTTGACGCGCTATTTGAAGCGCGGCGGCAAGGTCTGGATTCGGATATTTCCCGACAAGCCCATCACGAAAAAACCTGCCGAGACGCGCATGGGCAAAGGCAAAGGCGCGCCCGAAGGTTGGGTGGCCGTCATCAAGCCGGGAAGGATTCTCTATGAGATGGAAGGAGTGGAGCGCGATTTGGCGCGCGAGGCGTTCCGCTTGGCCGCTCATAAACTCTCGCTTTCTACGATGTTTGTCGAGCGGAGAGGATTAGCGCATGGAAGCTAAGCAACTAAGAGAGATGGGCGACGAAGAGCTCGCGCAGAAGCGCTCCGAGATTAGGGAGGAGATCTTCCATCTTAAGCTCAGGCGGGCAACGGGCAGGCTGGAGAACCCCATGAAGCTCAGGCATGACCGGCGGGACTTGGCGCGGCTGGAGACCGTCTTGAGAGAAAAAGAGCTCAAGCGCAGGGAAGGCTAAATGGAACCACGGCGGATGCACAAAGAGCGCCAGGGAGTGGTGCTCAGTAATCGGATGCAGAAGACGGTCGTCGTCTCTGTGGAGAGGACGGTGCGGCATCCGAAATATCTTAAGTATCTCAAGCGCCGCACCAAGGTGAAGGCGCACGACGAGAAGAGCGAGTGCCGGGTGGGGGATCGGGTGCTGATAGTGGAGACCCGGCCGCTCAGCCGCGAGAAGCGTTGGCGCGTGAGCCGAATTCTCGAGCGGTCGGTGACCGACGAACTTGCGGCCCCGGGTGCTACGCCCTCAGCGTGAGTTCCTTCGTGACGGGATCGAATTATGATTCAGATGAGAACGGTTCTGGATGTGGCGGACAATTCGGGGGCGCGCAAGGTGCAATGCATCAAAGTGCTCGGCGGCAGCAAGCGCAGGTATGCCTCGGTGGGAGACATCATCGTGGTGTCCGTCAAAGAGGCGATTCCCAACGCTAAGGTGAAAAAGGGCGAGGTGACCAAGGCCGTCGTCGTGCGAACGGCGAAGGAGTTGGGGCGGTCCGACGGTAGTTACATACGGTTCGATACGAACTCCGCCGTGCTCATCGATAACCAGAAGGAGCCCATCGGGACGCGCATCTTCGGTCCGGTGGCGCGGGAGCTCAGGGCGAAGAAATTTATGAAGATCATCTCTCTCGCGCCCGAGGTGCTGTAAAGAAGGCGAGAGGCGACAGGGGCCATGCATATTCGGAAAAACGACAGCGTGATGGTAATCGCCGGCAGAGAGCGGCGCAAGACGGGAAAGGTCCTGCGCGTCATGCCCAAAGAAGACGCCGCGATCATCGAGCGGGTCAACATGGTCAAGCGCCACACGCGTGCCCGGGGGCCGCAGCAGCCCGGCGGCATTGTGGAGAAAGAGGCGCCGATCCCGCTGTCGAATCTCATGCTGATGTGCGACAAGTGCAATGCCCCGGTCAGGGTCGGGAGAAAAATTATGGGAGACGAAAAGAAGGCGCGTCTTTGCCGCCGCTGCGGAGACCCGTTGGACTAAAAATTTTTAATTTTAAATTTTGAGTGTTGAATTGAATTCAAAATTCATCATTCAAAATTCAACATTGACTATGGCTGCCCGCTTACAAAAGAAATATCGGGAAGAAGTGGTTCCGGCGATGATGAAGGAGTTCAGCTACAAGAACTCGCTTCAGGTGCCGCGCTTGGAGAGAATCACGCTCAACATGTGTCTCAACGAGGCGGTTCAAAACGCCAAGGTCCTCGATACCGCGGCCGCGGAGCTCATGGCCATCACGGGTCAGAAGCCCGTGATCACCCGGGCCAAGAAGGCGATCGCCAACTTCAAGTTGCGCCAGGGCGTTCCGATCGGATGCATGGTCACGCTCCGGCGCGATCGAATGTACGAATTCTTGGACCGGTTGATCCACGCCGCTTTGCCGCGCGTGCGCGACTTCAGGGGAATCCCGGGCAAATCCTTCGACGGCCGCGGCAATTACTCGCTGGGGCTGCGCGACCAGATTATTTTTCCCGAGATCGTGGTCGACAAGGTCGATAAGTCGCGGGGACTAACCGTCTCGATCGTCACCACCGCGAAAACGGATCAGGAAGGTAGAGCATTGCTCAAGTATTTGGGCATGCCGTTTGCCGCTTAGGCGCTGGAGGGGAAGCCATTGGCTAAGACGTGTCTTCGGATCAAGGCGGAAAGGCCGAATAAGTTTAAAGTGAGACAATACAATCGCTGTCCGCTCTGCGGGCGCGCGCGGGCCTTTTACCGACGCTTCCGCATGTGTCGGCTCTGTCTTAGGGATAATGCCAGGAAAGGCCAGATCCCCGGGCTGATCAAGGCGAGCTGGTAGCCGTTCGGGAGCAAAAAATGGGAATGACCGATCCGATTGCCGATCTGCTGACTCGCATTCGCAATGCTTTGCGCGCCGGGCATGAGAGCGTTGAGGTGCCTTGCTCGCGGGTGAAAGAGTCGCTCGTCAAAGTGTTGATCGCCGAAGGCTACTTGCAGGAAGTCAAAAGAGTGAAGGTGAAAGAAGGCGCGGGCGAGCTGCTGCGCATTCAATTGAAATTTGACAGGGAACATCGGCCGGTCATTACCGGATTGAAGCGTGTGAGCCGTCCGGGGCGCAGAGTGTACGTGGGTGTGACCGAGATCGCTCCGATCCGTAAGGGCCTTGGAGTCAGCGTGCTTTCGACGCCTAAAGGATTTCTGGTGGACCGTGAGGCCAAAAAATCGAAAGTCGGCGGAGAGCTGATCTGCTCGGTTTGGTAAGTGGAAAGATAGAACGTGTCGCGCATAGGAAGATTACCGATATCGATTCCCGACGGAGTCAAAGTCGCCTTGGAAGACGGCGTGGTGCGGGTGGAAGGTCCCAAGGGTAAACTCCGGACCGAAATTCCGCCTCAAATCCAGGTGAACGTCGAGGGAAAAATCGTCAAGGTCGCGCGTCAATCTGAAGAGCGAAAGGTAAAGGCGCTGCATGGTCTGGCGCGCAAGTTAATCGCCAACATGGTCGAGGGAGTGAGCCGGGGCTTCACCCGAGTTTTAGAGATTAACGGTGTAGGCTATCGAGCAGAGGTCAAAGGGACGGACCTCCACTTTACGTTGGGTTACTCCCATCCGATCCTGTTTCCTCTGCCCGCCGGAGTAACGGCCACGGTGGAACGCCAGATCATCGTCACGCTCCAGAGCGCGGACCGGCGCCTTCTCGGAGAGACCGCGGCGGTTATCCGCGCCTTCAGACCGCCGGAACCCTATAAAGGCAAAGGGGTGAAATATCGGGAAGAGGTCATCAAGCGCAAGGCAGGAAAGGCCGTCGGAGCGGCGGGATCGTCGCAGTAGCGGGAACTATTTATGTTGGACAGTCGGAGAGAGATCGGGCGTCACAGGCGCCAGCAGCGGGTGCGCAAGCAGGTTTTGGGAACCGATCTGCGCCCGCGGATTTGCGTCTATCGAAGCGTCAAGCACATTTACGCGCAAGTTATCTCCGATGAAAAAGGCGTTACGCTTGTCTCCGTCTCGACGTTGTCTCCTACGCTGAAGGGCAAGCTCAAGACCACCAAGGGAGTGGCGGCGGCGAAGCAAGTCGGACAGTTACTCGCTCAGGCGTGCAAGGAGAAAAATATTTCCCGCGTGGTATTCGACCGTAACGGATTTCTTTATCACGGCCGGGTAAAGGCTTTGGCGGAAGCGCTGCGCGAGGCCGGGTTAAAATTTTAGCCGAGGGAAAATGGAACGAATCGATCCTCAAGGGTTGGAACTGAAAGAGAAGGTCGTCCACATCAGCCGGGTCGCCAAAGTGGTCAAAGGCGGGCGCCGCTTCAGCTTCAACGCGCTCGTGGTTGTGGGAGACAGCAAGGCGGTAGTCGGCTATGGCATGGGAAAAGCCAAAGAGGTGCCTGAGGCGATTCGTAAAGGTTTGGAGCAGGCGAAGAAGGGTTTGATCAGGATTCCGATCATCGACGGAACTATTCCATTCGAAGTAACCGGCCGTTTCGGCGCGGGTTACGTGGTCTTGAAACCGGCCTCCAATGGAACCGGCGTCATCGCCGGCGGCGGCGTGCGCGCAGTCGTCGAAGCCGCGGGAATTCACAACGTCCTCACCAAATGCATCGGCTCGAGCAATCCTCACAACAGCGTGAAAGCTACCTTTGAAGCGCTGAGGGCTCTCGAGCTGCCGGAGGGGATAGCCGGTCGGAGAGGCAAGCTGTTGCAGGAGATTCGCTGAAAATTATGGACTTGAGTAATTTAAAGCCGGCGCCCGGCTCCACGAAAAAAAGAAAAAGGGTTGGGCGTGGGGATGGCTCGGGCCACGGCAAGACGTCGTGCCGGGGCCACAAGGGACAGGGGTCTCGTTCGGGCGGCAACACGCCTCCCGGTTTTGAAGGCGGCCAGATGCCGCTCCAACGCCGCATTCCCAAGCGCGGCTTTCATAACCCGTTCCGGCAGACTTCGGCGGTGGTCAATCTAGGGCAGTTGGAGATCTTCGATTCCGGCAGCGAAGTTACGCCCGAGCTTTTGCTCGAGCGGCGGCTGATTCGGCGCAAGGGCGAGCCGGTGAAGATTTTGTCCGATGGCTCGCTCACCAAGCCGTTGATCGTCAAGGCGCATGCGTTTTCTTCCAAGGCGAAAGAAAAACTCGAAGCTCTGGGAGGCAAGGCGGAAGTGATCAACGAAGGCCATAAGCCAGAGGCCGCAAGCGCATGATTGAAGGCTTTCAAAACGCGGGCAAGATTCCGGAGCTTCGGCGCAGGATATTTTTCACCCTGGCCATGCTCGCGGTCTATCGGGTGGGAGTGCATATCCCGACCCCGGGAATCGATCGCGTCGCGCTCGCGTCCTTTTTCGACCGGGTGAAAGATACCATCTTCGGTCTGTTCAATCTTTTCTCCGGCGGCGCTTTGGAGCAGTTCTCGGTCTTCTCTCTGGGCATCATGCCCTACATCAGCGCTTCGATCATCCTGCAACTCCTGACGGTTGTCTTTCCTTATCTGGAACGACTCTCCAAGGAAGGTGAGGCCGGCCGCAGAAAGATTACTCAATATACCCGCTACGGCACGATCGTCCTTTCTATTGTCCAGGGTCTGATGATTGCCGCGGGGATGGAAGGTACGCGCGGCGCCGGCGGCGAGCCCATCGTGCTCGATCCAGGCTGGAACTTCCGCGTGATGACGGTCATTACGCTGACTTCCGGTACCGCGTTCATCATGTGGTTGGGAGAGCAGATCACGGAGCGGGGAATCGGCAACGGAATTTCCTTGATTATCTTCGCCGGCATCATCGCCCGTCTGCCGTCGGCCGTCACGTCGACGTATCAGTTCATTCAAGAGGGAGAATTGGGCGTGCTCGTGGTTCTTCTCGTGACCGCGATCGTCGTGGCCGTCGTGGGACTCGTCATATTCATAGAGCGCGGGCAGAGAAAGATTCCGGTCCAGTACGCCAAAAGAGTGGTGGGCCGAAAAATGTACGGAGGACAGAGCTCGCATCTTCCGCTGAAGGTCAACACCGCGGGCGTCATCCCGCCGATATTCGCCTCTTCGATTCTGATCTTTCCGGCCACGATCGCTCAGTTTGTGCAGCAGCCGTGGGCCCAGGCCGCGGCCGGCTATCTCGCTCCCGGGCAGTGGCTGCACAACGTGCTCTACGTCGGGTTCATCATCTTCTTTTGTTATTTTTATACCGCGGTCGTGTTCAATCCCGTCGATGTGGCGGAGAACATGAAGAAGTTCGGCGGCTACATCCCGGGTATAAGGCCGGGACAAAAGACTGCGGAATTTATCGACCGGGTGCTCTCCCGGATTACGTTGGGCGGAGCGCTCTATATCTCAGCCGTTGCGCTTTTGCCGACGATGCTGATCAGTCAGTTCAACGTGCCGTTTTACTTCGGCGGAACCGCCCTGCTGATCGTGGTGGGGGTGGCGATGGATACTGTGGCGCAGGTGGAGACTCATATGATCACCCGGAACTACGAAGGATTCATGAAACGGGGCCGCTTGAGGGGAAGAAGAGGCTAGGAACAACCCGTGAGCGTACTTCGCGTGGTTTTTTTTGGTCCTCCGGGGGCCGGGAAAGGAACTCAAGCCAGACTTCTCGAGCAGAAGTTTGGAGCGTGCCAGGTTTCGACCGGAGAGATCCTGAGAAGGGCGGCGCGGGAACAAAGCGCGCTCGGGAAACAGGCGGCGGACTACCTCGATCGGGGAGATTTGGTGCCCGACCAGGTCATGGTAAAACTAGTCGCCGAGCGCCTGCGCGAGCCGGATTGCCGGAGCGGTTTTATCCTGGATGGATTTCCCAGAACCCTGGCGCAGGCGGACGAACTGGAGCAGATGCTGGACGGCACAGGACTCGCGCTGGAATCCGCGCTTTGTCTGCAGGCTTCCAACGACGTGATTATCAAGCGTTTGTCCGGGCGGCGTACGTGCAAACAATGCGGCGGCCTTCATCATCTGGTCTTTAATCCGCCCGCGCGTCCGGGAATATGCGATCGATGCGGCGGCGAGCTCTATCAGCGCGAAGACGATCGCGAGGAGATGATCGCCGCGCGGCTTCGGGTGTATGAAAATCAAACCGCGCCGCTCAAAGAGTACTATAGCAAGCGCGGCTTGCTCAAGGAGATCGATGGAGTGGGAAGCGTGGAGGAGGTAGGCAAACGGGTGCTCAAAGCGGTTGAAACATGATCACCCTCAAATCCGCGCGTGAGATCGAGGTGATGCGGAGCGCGAACGTGATCGTAGCCGAGATTCTCGCAGAGCTCAAAGACAAAGTCGCCGCCGGTGTCACGACGCTGGAATTGGATTCGTTGGCTGAGGAGTTGACCTATAAAAAAAAAGCCACGCCGGCGTTCAAAGGCTACCAAATGGCGGGCAGAGTTTATCCCAGGTCTCTGTGCGTATCGGTGAATGATGAGATCGTCCACGGCATTCCCTCAGGACGGGTGTTGAAAGACGGCGATATCGTGGGACTCGATTTCGGCGTCGTCTACGGAGGATTCTACGGCGACTCGGCGGTCACCGTCGGAGTCGGCGCGATTACCGAGAATGCCCGGCGGCTGATGCAGGTGACCGAACAGGCGCTGTATCGAGGGATCGAGCACCTGCGCGATGGAAAGAGGCTCGGAGATTTATCTTCGGCGATTCAGCAAATGATCGAAGGCGCCGGATTTTCCGTAGTCCGGTCGTTTGTGGGTCACGGCATCGGCAAACGCCTGCACGAGGACCCTCCCGTGCCGAACTACGGCGAGGCGGAGAGAGGGATTCGACTCAAGGAGGGGATGGTTTTGGCCATCGAGCCGATGGTGAACGCGGGGAGCTCCGAAGTGAAGATGAAAGAAGACGGCTGGACGGCGGTGACCGGCGACGGGAGTCTCTCGGCTCATTTCGAGCATTCCGTGGCGATCACACAAAATGGCCCGTATATTTTGAGCCGGCTGTAGTTTGAAAATCGGCACGGCGCGAACCAACGAATCACGTATGCCTAAAGGGGATGCGATCGAGGTAACCGGCACGGTTTTGGAAACGCTCCCGAACGCTATGTTCCGCGTGGAGCTGGACAACGGCCACAAAGTGCTGGCTCATATCTCGGGCAAAATGCGGATGCATTACATCAAGATTCTTCCTGGCGACAAAGTCAAAATAGAGCTCTCTCCCTACGACTTGGCCAGAGGCAGAATCATTTACCGGGAAAGATAGCAGGCCAGAGATGAAGGTAAGAGCATCGGTTAAGAAGATCTGCAATAAGTGCAAGGTGATCAGGCGCAAGGGTGTCGTGCGCGTGGTTTGCGTCAATACCCGGCACAAACAGAGGCAAGGATAGACAATTTTGGATTTTGGATTTGGGATTTTGGATTGAATCTAAAATCGAAAATCTAAAATCTAAAATGGGAAGGGATAAGGAGGTAGGGTAGAGATGGCGCGTATAGCCGGAGTGGATTTGCCCAAGAACAAGCGGATGGAGATCGCGCTCACTTATATTTTCGGCATCGGGCGGAGCGCTTCGAGGAAGATTCTCCAGTCGGCTGGAGTTTCCTTTGATACGAAGACCGACAACTTGACCGACGATGAGGTGGTAAAAATCCGCCAGATCATTGATCAGGGGCAAAAAGTGGAAGGCGATCTCAGGCGCGACGTGCAGATGAACATCAAGCGCCACGTCGACGTGGGATCGTACCGGGGGCTCCGGCACCGTAAAGGCCTGCCCGTGCGAGGGCAGCGGACGCACACCAACGCGCGCACGCGCAAGGGGCCGCGTAAGACCGTGGCCGGGAAAAAGACTGCGCCGTCGAAAGGGTAAGCAGTGATGGGCTAGGGGCGCGATTTATCGCGCCCCTACAAAGCAGGAGAGAAGAAATGGCGAAAGACGATCAGGGAGCTGAAGAAAAAAAGGCCGAAAGCCGCCCGGAGGAGAAAGCCGGCGAGAAAGCGGGAGACAAGGCGGCGGAGCGGGCGGCGCGGAAAAAGAAGGGCAGAAAAAATATTTCCGAGGGCGTCGTGCACATCCACTCGACCTTTAACAACACGATCGTCACGATTACGGACTACCAGGGGAACGTCATCTCATGGTCCAGCGCAGGCACGATGGGATTCAAAGGATCGCGCAAGGGAACCCCGTTCGCGGCGCAGCAGGCGGCGGACAATGCGGCAAAAAAAGCCGCGGACCACGGCGTGCGCAGCGTTCAGGTTTTTGTGCGCGGCCCCGGCGCGGGAAGAGAGTCGGCGCTGAGGTCGCTCCAGGCGGCGGGAATCCATATCAGCTTGATCAAGGACGTCACGCCGATACCGCACAACGGCTGCCGCCCGCCCAAACGGAGGAGAGTATGATGATGAAAGTCACAGTAACGGGGAGAGCGTAAACAGTGGGCAGGTACACCGGATCGGTTTGCCGTCTCTGCCGGCGCGAGAATTTGAAGCTCTTCCTCAAAGGAGAGCGCTGCTACACGGACAAGTGCGCCATCGAGCGCAGGAACTATCCGCCGGGCCAGCACGGCCAGGGACGTCCGAAATTTTCCGAATACAGCATTCAGTTGCGCGAGAAGCAAAAGATCAAGCGCATGTACGGCCTTTTCGAGAAACAGTTCCGCCGCACCTTCGAAATGGCGGAGCGCGTCAAGGGAATCACCGGCGAGACGCTGTTGATCCTATTGGAAAGACGGTTGGACAACGTTGCGTACCGGCTGGGCTTTGCCAGCTCCCGGGCGGACGCGCGCCTGCTTGTGCGGCACGGGCACGTTACGGTGAATGGAAAGCGCGTCGATATCCCGTCGTATCTTGTGCGCGCGGGTGACGTTGTGGCGGTGGCGGAGTCCGATCGCCAATTGGTGCGCGTGCTGGCGGCGATGGAGGCCGCGCAGCGGCGCGGCGTGCCGGAATGGGTTGAACTGGACCGCGACATTGTCAGCGGCAAAATCAAATATCTGCCTACGAGAAGCGACATCACGGCGCCGATCAATGAAAAACTGGTCGTGGAGTTGTATTCAAAGTAACGTCGAATTGAGGGAGTTGGCTATGCACAGGCATTGGACCGATCTGATCAAGCCCAAGGAACTCGAGGTGGACGAGAAAAATCTGACCGCCACTTACGGGAAATTTTATGCCGAGCCTTTCGAGCGTGGATTCGGCTCGACTATCGGCAATTCGCTCAGAAGGACGTTGCTCTCCTCGCTCATGGGGGCCGCTATCGTTTCGGTCCGCATCAAAGGAATCCTGCACGAATTCTCGACCGTTCCGGGGATCACCGAGGACGTGACGGACATTATTCTCAATCTCAAAGAGGTCCGGCTAAGGCTGATGGACTCCGAACAACAAACAATCCGTATCGAAGCCAAAGGCCCAAAGACGATTCAGGCCAAGGACATTACGGCGGGCCCCAACGTCGAGATACTCAACCCGGAACAGCACATCGCCACGCTTTCCCGCGACGCCAAGCTCGAGATGGAAATGGTGGTGAAGCTCGGGCGCGGCTACGTGCCGGCGGAGAGGAACAAGGAAGAGGGCGCGCCGGTGGACACGATTACGGTAGACGCCATTTTCTCGCCGATCCGCAAAGTCAATTTCAACATCATCAATGCGCGCGTCGGGCAGAGGGCCGATTACGACCGGCTGGTGTTCGAGGTCTGGACCGACGGCGGCGTGAAGCCGGACGACGCGGTCGCCTATGCGGCCAAAATCCTTCAGGACCAGCTCCAGATTTTCATCAACTTCAACGAAGAGCCGGAGCAGAGGACGAGGGAAGAGGCGCCCTCGATTCCGCTCAACGAGAATCTCTATCGCAGCGTGGACGAGCTGGAATTTTCCGTCCGCTCGCAAAACTGCCTGCAGAACGCCGATATCAAGTACATCGGCGAGCTGGTTCAGAAGAGCGAGCAGGAGATGCTGAAAACCAAAAACTTCGGCCAAAAGTCGCTCAACGAGATCAAGGAGATCCTGCGCGGGATGGGGCTGGAGCTCGGCATGAAGATCGACCACTTCCCGCCGCGGGAGGAGATCGAGAACCGCAGGCGGGCGAGGGAGAAGGAAACAGCCTAATAATTTTGTAACAAAAGTGATCTATGCGTCATCTTAAAGCAGGAAGAAAATTCAATCGCAGCGCCAGCCATCGCAAGGCCCTGTTGCGCAATTTAGTGACATCGCTGCTGCGTCACGAGCGCATACAGACGACCGATCCCAAGGCTAAAGAGCTCAGGCGCTGGGCCGACCGCATGATCGGATTGGGCAAGCAAGGGACGCTGCACGCGCGGCGGCAGGCGCTTGCGGTTATTCAAGACGAGGCCGTCGTGCACAAACTCTTTGACGCCCTGGCGACGCGCTTTAAAAATCGTCCTGGCGGTTACAGCCGAGTCGTCAAAATCGGATGGCGGCAGGGAGATTGCGCGCCGGTATCCATTGTGGAGTTGATACCCGCCGAGGCCAAAGCCGACTCAGCTCCCGGACAAAAAAAGAGCCGGAGACGGTCGCGAAAAGATTCTGGCGCCGATGCCGGCGCCAAGAAAGAAGCGGCGGCGCCGCGACGTTCAGCCAAAAAAGCTTCCGCGTAAATTTTTTCCTTCCGTTTTCTGCCCGCAAGCAACCACCGTCCTTGCTTTCCCCGCTCTTTCACCGCCCGTCGGAGCGTGATATTAGCGCTTTGGCAGGAGAAAACTCATGACGCTTCTACGCCACGCGCTTATAGATCTCATCAAAATCCAACTCGATGACGAGGCGTTGGCCAAGCTTTCGTGGAAGGATTTCGGCAACGGGCTTTTGATGGCGCGACTAGCCAGGGAAAATAAGACGGAGCTGGTCCTGTATCGCATCGAGGCCGACGCCGACCCGAAGGCATTTCTCCGCCATGAGCACGTCGGCGGCGAATTCTATCTCGTGCTCAAGGGCGCGATCGAGGATGAGACCGGGACTTACGTTCAAGGCGATATCGTTTATCTGGATCGCAATTCCGTCCATACCCCGCGCGGCATCGGCGAAACCATCGTGCTGGTGCTCTGGCCGGAAGGCGTCAGGATTTTGGAGTAGATTCGGCGGGGATCGTCAACGTAAACGTTGTACCTTTTCCAAGAGCGCTCTTGGCTTGGATCTCCCCGCCCAGCAGGTCGGTATATTTCTTCACGATATAGAGGCCTATGCCCACTCCGCCGTAAGTCCTAGTTTCCGAGCTGTCCACCTGATGGAACATTTCGAAGATTGAGGGAAGCATCTCCTGCGGGATTCCGATCCCGGTGTCCGCCACTTGAAACTGCGCGGCTCGCGCTTGAGAAATATATTTGGCTGTGATGCTTACCGAACCTTGGGAGGTAAATTTGATCGCGTTGTTGATGAGGTTCTGAAGTATGTGTTTCAACTTCGCGCTGTCGGTGGTGATGGTTAGGGAGTCCACGGGATAGTCCCAGTTCAGAGTAACTTCTTTGTTCGAAAGCACCTCATAATTCGACCTAAGCCCATCCAAAAAACTCTTGAGATCGCATTCCTGTCTTTCCACTTGCACCTTGCCGGCTTCGATGCTGGTCGCCTGCAATATCTGGTTGATCATGATCAACAAATCGCCGGAGCGCCCGATGACTTTTTCCAGCGCCCGCGCTTGCTCGGCATTGACGTTCCCGAGAATTTCCTCCTTGATCATCCCGGAGTAACCCATGATAACATTGAGCGGCGTCCGCAATTCGTGGGACATGACGCTTAAAAATTCATCCTTGGCTTTGTTTGCCGCTAGCAGATTACGGTATGCCCGTTCAAGCTCCGAGTTGGCTTTCTCCAACTCGCTGGTTTTGTCCTTCACTTTTTGTTCCAAGGTGGCATAAGAGACCTTGAGTTCTCCCGCCATCTTGTTGAATTCCTCTCCCAGCCACTCGATTTCATCTCTTGACTTGATGTCGACCCGGTAGTCAAGGTTTCCACTCCCAATTATCTTAGCTCCCTGATGAAGTTCTCGAATCGGCCCCGTCATTCGGCTACTCACCCAAGCGATAGCAGCGGTTCCCACGAACAGGCCGATTGCGAGGAGCACCAGAGCATAACGCTTTACTGCTTCTACGTTGGCTAATGCCGCATCGAGGGGCTCCTCCAAGATGACCGCCCAGCCTAACTCGGGGACAGGCCAATAGGTGGCCAACACGGGGCTGCCCATCAATCCCTGCCCTTCCTGAGCAGGGGTGGGATCTGAGCGCGTAGGATTGCGCA
>JBGQBP010000005.1:0-37959 GCA_041494945.1 Binatia bacterium
ACGGACCGACAGGAGCTCTTCCCAAATGCGCGCTAGCTCCTGATCGATGATCCCGGAGGGCGCCACGTAATTGCGATGGTCCGGCGCGCTTTGACCGGGGTCCGGGAGCGCGCGGCGATCGACTTTTCCGTTTGGCGTCAGTGGAAAGGACTCCACGAAGACAAACAGGGAAGGGATCATGAAACGCGGCAGTTTCTGCTTCAGGAAATCCCGCAGCTCACGAGATGGCGGCGCCGGATTTTGAGATGAGACGACGTAGGCTACGAGCCGCTTTCCCGATTTTAGATTTTCGATTTTAGATTTTCGATTAAAAACTTCCTCCTGAGCTGTCACGAAGGCCTGTCGGACGGAGGGGATTTCAGCCAGCGCCTTTTCGATCTCGCCCGGCTCGACGCGAAAGCCGCGGATCTTCACCTGATCATCCATGCGGCCAACGAACTCGACGGCGCCGTCGGGCAAGAAGCGTCCCATATCGCCGGTCCTGTAAAGACGGTCGCCGTCGACGCCCGTGAACGGATTGGTCAGAAACCGCGCCCGCGTCAGTTCCTCGTCTCCGAGGTATCCCTGGGCGAGGTGAGGGCTGCGGAGGTGAATCTCGCCGAGCTCACCCACGCCGGCCAACTGTCGTTCCGCGGTCAACACCAGGAGCTGCGCATCTTCCACGCCACGCCCCAACGGGTAAACCTCCTTTTCCCGGGTCTCTTGCAGTTCCGCCGGCGAACGGATCACATAGTAGCCCACCGTCCGTTGGGTTTCCGTCGTGCCGTAGGAGGCGATGCAGACCGCCTCCGGGGCGAGCCGTCGAAGCCTGGCTACATCTCGCCGCCTCAGCTTGTCGCCAAGGAAAAATGCGTAGCGCAGCGACGTGACGCGACAGTCGGGAGCGGCAGTCTCGGTCAACAGCTCTGCCATGGCGGGCGTAAGATGCGCGAAGGTAATCCGCTCCTCCGCCATCCAGCGGGCCAGCTTGGGCGTGCCGATAATCTCGGGGTCTGGAATAGATATCGTCGCCCCCAGCCACAGCGGCGTGAAGATATCCCGCTGCAGCGGGTCATGCGACAATCCCGATAGCATGCTGAAGCGATCCGACGCGCCGAGATGGAATGCCGCTTCTTGCCACGGCAGAAAGTGCGACAAGGGACCGTGCCGGCCCAGAACGCCTTTGGGGCGGCCGGTGGAGCCGGAGGTGAAGGCGACATAGGCTAAGTCATCCGGCCCCACGGCGATCCCAGGATCGTCGGTGGAATAGGCAATGAGAGGGTCGCGTGACGCTGCGGCGCGGCCGGCGGAAAGCTCAAGGCGGCATCGAATGGAGGAGGCAGAAATAAATTTTTCCAGCGCATCAGGAAGCGGCCCGGCCGCCGCGATCTGAAGCCAGCCACGGGGCTTCGCCGCCTGCAAACACTCGACCAGACGCGCTGCCGGGTCGGCGGGGTCTAAAATCATAAACGCCGCGCCCGCCTTGAGAACGCCCAGCACGGCCCAGACCAGCGGAGCGCTGCGATGGCTGTAGATGGCAACGACGTCGCGCGGCCCGATGCCGCTCGCGAGCAAGCAGTGCGCGATACGGTTGCTGCGGGCATCGGTCTCTCCGTAACTCCAGCTTCCCCAACGATCTACGACCGCAGGCCGTTCCGGAAATTTCTCCGCCTGCCGGGCAAATTGCGTGTGGACGGCGCCTTTCCAGACGTCATCCAGCCGTCGAGCGGGATTTGGCAAGCACCCCTCGGCGGCGGGAGTGACGAGAGAAAAGCTCTTGATCCTTCGGTCGGGGTTCTCCGCGATCTGCGACAGCAGATGGTCGAGCTGGCCCAACAGCTCGACCATTCGGTCGCGCTCAAAGATATCGACGTTGTAGACAAGATTGAACCGGATCTTGCCGGCTTGCTCTCTGACATAGAGCGTGAAATCGAATTTTGACAGCGGCTCAAAAAGCGACATGGGCTCCGCCGTCAGCCCGGGGAGTTCCAGCCGGCCTTCGGCGTCGTTCATATTAAAATAAACTTGAAACAGCGGCGTGCGGCTGAGGTCTCGCTCGGGCCGCAACTCTTCCAGCAGCTTCTCGAAGGGCAAATCCTGGTGAGTATAAGCTCCCAGCGCCACCCGGCGCACCCGGCCCAACAATTCCCTGAAACTCGGGTTGCCCGAAAGGTCCGTGCGCAAAACCAGGTTGTTCAGGAAACAGCCGATCAGCCCTTCGATCTCCGTGTGGTTTCTACCGGCGATGGGTGCGCCGACGACGATATCGTCCTGCCCGCTGTAACGGCTGAGCAGGAGCTGAAAGGCCGCCAGCAAAGTCATGAACAGAGTAGCGCTCTCCTGACGGCTCAAGGCCTTGAGCGCCACGGAGAGATCTTTAGGCAGCGTGAAAGACTGCTTCGCTCCCCGGAAGCTCTGCACTGTCGGTCGAGGCCGATCGGTGGGCAACTGCAAAGTGGGGATATTATCAAGTTGCTTCTTCCAGTAGGAAAGCTGAGTCTCTAAAACCTCTCCCTTGAGCCAGTTACGCTGCCAAGCTGCGTAGTCCACGTACTGGACCGGTAGCTCCCGGAGGGGCGACGGGTGTCCGGCGGTGAAAGTCCGGTAAAAAGCCGTCAGTTCCTGCCAGAGAATTCGTGACGACCATACGTCAGAAGCAATATGATGCTTCACAATGAGGAGAGTGTGTTCTTGGTCTGCCAATCGCAGCAATAGAACCCGCAACATAACGTCACGAGTCAGATTGAAGGGACGGCGTATCGTCTCGCCGATTAATCGGTTTGCTTCGACATCGCAGTCTTTTTCCTTCATGAGTCGCAGGTCGATCAATGACAGATCGACCGTTCGACTGTTCGCAATGACCTGCAACGGGGTTCCATCTGCGGCTACGATCGTGGTCCGCAAGACTTCGTGGCGCGCGACGATCTGATTGAGTGCTTTTTCCAGCGCGTCCACATCGAGATAACCACTCAAACGAACGGCACTCGGCTCGTTGTAGGCAGCGCTCTCCGGGTCTAGTTGGTGCAAGAACCACAGCCGCTCCTGAGCGAAAGACAATGGGAGTCGCCCATGTCTTGAAACAATCGGAATGAAACGATGGGCGCTCTTTTGCCGCCGTCGGCGGGCCTTTTCTATGTAATCGGCCTGAGCCGCAATCGTTGGATTTTCGAATAACTCATTCGGAGGCAAGTCCACCTGGAAAACATCATTGACCCGTGTTGCAATGCGTGTGGCGACCAAGGAATGGCCGCCAAGGTCGAAGAAGTTGTCGTGGATTCCGATGGGACGAATATCCAAGACTTCTTCCCAAATCTCGACAAGCTTTTGCTCAACCCCACTCTGAGGAGAAACGTACGGCTGTCCAAGCTCCGGTCTTTGGTTCTCTGGTTGAGGCAAAGCCTTACGATCCAGTTTGCCATGGGTTAGAGGCAAGGCGTCCAAAAACATGAACGCCGACGGTAACATGTAGTCGGGTAGCTTTGCGTTCAAAAAGCTTCGCAGTTCATCGATCATGGGCGCTGGAGGCTGCCGTGGAACAACATACGCAACAAGATATTTATCACCGCCATCCCGATCCCAGGCGACGACCCCTGCTCCCTTGACGCGCGGATGCTTGAGCAGCGCGCTTTCGATTTCGGCGATTTCGACAGTGTAACCTCTAACCTTCACTCGAAAATCTTTTCGTCCCCTGTAAACAAGGCATCCATCAGGGAAAAGAAGGCCCAAGTCCCCGGTCAAAAAGATACGTTGGTCGCCCCCCTTTTGATCCGGCCTAAACATGGCTTCGGTAAGCTCGGGCCTGCGCCAATATCCCGGAGAGAGGTAAGAGCTCCTTACCGATATCTCTCCCACTTGGTTGCAGCCCACCGCGTTGCCGATTTCGTCTAGCAAAATAATCTCTTTATCCTCCAAAGGGTGACCCGCCGGTATTTCCTTACACTCAACGTCCGTTTCATAATCCATGAGGTAATCTGTCACATATCCGGTTTCACTGGAGGCGAATCCGTTAGACAGTAGGCAGGTGGGGGGGAAATATTTTTTCCAGAGTTCGACGTCGGACGTAAAGCGGGTATCCCCGACGAACTCGATCAGGCGAAGATCCTGAAAAAATTCTTTCCCGGTAAGGGCTTCACAGAGTTGTCGGAATAGTTGTACGTCACATCGACAGATTGAGATTCTCTCCTGTGACAGCCAACTGCCAAGGCGAAGCACTCCTTCTTTCTTCACGTCAAAGGTTAGGAGCGAGGCGCCATTGAGCAAGGCAAAACATGCGTTTTTGACGGCAACGGAAGTGCTGGAAGCCAAAAGACTACATCTATCTTCCCTGGAAATGTGATAGGCGTTCGTGAGCAGCATAGTATCATGAAGGATGTTACGGTGATTTTGAGCGACGCCTTTGGGTTGTCCGGTAGAACCCGAAGTATACGTGAGGTATGCCAACGAGTGCGGCCACAGCGGTAACCGAAAGTCATCAGGGGTTATATCATCGTCGATCGAGGAGAATTCCATGATCCGACGACCGCCGGTTGCTAATTCTCCCGCGGATCCAGTGTTTTCCCTATCGGTCACGATCAACTCCGCCTGAGAATCCTCCACGCGAGCCGCGTTTCTTGCCGTTGGAAATGAAGGGTCTAGAAGCACAAAAAATTTGCCTGCTTTCAAAGCCCCAAGCATGGAGGCCATCAGAGCGGTTCCCTGCTCTAAAAAGAGTCCAATGGGCTCAGGTTTGTCTCCTCGCCAGGCCAGAATTGCTCGGGCGATTCGATTTGCCGTGGTGTTGAGCTCAGCGTAGGTCAGAGTTTGTTCGGACGTCTTGATTGCGATCCGATCCGGATACAGCTGGACAATCTTCTCGAACCGCTCTGGGATGGACTGCTCGACATCTTCCTTTTTGAACTCAACGAAGGGATGGGTGGGTCGCACCTGGCCACTGCCTGAGGTGTGTTCTGGTTTCATATGGTTGACTCTATATTCGAACAGCTTCAATCATGTTGAAAAATCCGGAAATGGGGATGATCTGTTCAAGGGTATAGCCAGCACTTGCAAGCAGTGTATGGAAGTCCTTCCGGCTTCGCTCGCGTCCTCCTACTCGTATGAGCATGTTCAGGTCTGAAAAATAGATAGGTGATGGCTCGGGTCTCTCTGGCAAGAGCCGCTCAATGATCAGCAGTTTGCCCTGAGGCTTCGAGGCACGATGGATGTTCTGAAGAATTACCCTGCATTGGGTATCATCCCAAAGATGGAGTATCCGCATGAGGATATAGAGATCCCCGCCCCCGGGCACTTCTTGAAAAAAGTCACCGCCTATCAGTTCAACTCGGTCGCTGACGCCGAGTTTCTCCACAGCCACCCGCGCTCCCGCGATCATATTGGGCAGATCGAATAGCACTCCCTTCGCCGCCGGAGCCGCGTGCAACAGCGGAGCCAACAATCTACCGTGATTGGCGCCTACATCAACTATCTTCTGGAACGGAGACGCATCATACTGCGCGACCACGTCGTCAACGATCAGCGCAGAGACATTGCCTAGCATCTTGGTGTAATCGATTCCCTCTTCGGTATGCTGGGTATGGTATTCCCACAGGTCCACTCCAAATACCTCTTGAAAGGAAGGCTTTCCGCTCCTGATCGTTTGCTCGAGATGGCCACACGGCAACCAGTGCCCCGGCGCTACCATTGCAATAGCATAATCGCGCACGGAGCCGGGCACCTCGGAACGGAGCAACTCCCCTAGTGGTCTTAGGGTGAAAGTGTGCGATTCCGCCTCTTCCAGCAGACCAAAAGCTGCACCGGTAAGTAATAATCGGTAAAGGGCATCGGGATCTGTCGCCGTGGCCTGTGCCAGTGCTTGGCTTGTCTGTGGACCATCTGCCAGATAATCAGCGATGCCAAGCTTCGCGATAACATGCACAACCTGCGAAAGAATATACCCCTGGGTCATCCACAGGAGCTGCTGTGGCAATGGGAGTTCACGGATATGGTCAGTCTGTACGGTGTTTTTGGACATCGATATATCTCTTCTCTCTAAGCCAAGGCCTTCTTGGCGGATTGGAAAGGCTAATCCTCGGGTGGTTCTTCAGGCTGCGCCGACGCATTGTCACCCCGCTAGGGTCCGGCCGAAACTTGGCGCGCGTCAGCTCCGGCCTCTTCCAATATCCGAGCGCTAGATAGCGGCTCCTCACGGCTATCTCCCCGGTCTCACCCGGTCGCGCATCGAATCCGGCGCCCCCGTTTGAAGACACTCTCCAAGCGACGTCAGCTTGAAGCGGCCGTTGTCGAACTCGGCAAAGATGCCTTGACTGGCCAAGAAGCGCAGCAGGCGATAAAGAGCGCCGTCATCGGCTCCCGCGGATTTTGCCAGCTCGGCAGTCTCCTTCGGTCTGTCTTTCAGCAAGTCGGCGATGCCGAGCCGAGCCGCAACGTAGATCGCCTGCGAAACGGCAAAACCGGTGATCATCTGAAATAGCCGTTCCGCCGGCATCATCTCCATGTGGAATCTCCCGCTACCCGAACCGACCATTTCCGTACCCGATGTAGCCGCGCGATGTCAATCATGCCCCTGCGCCTCTTCCAGGCACGTTTTCATGCGCTCGCCCAGGACTTCCGCGTGATTGGCGACGCACGTGACATGATTGCCGGGGACCGTTTGGACCTCTATGTGCGGAACCGCCTGGCGCCAATCCCGGCTCGCCTCCGCTGAAGAGCCGGACTCATCGGGCCAGAAAAGCGCTACCCGGCCGGAATAGGGTTTTGGAATGTAGGTGGAGAGCGACCGGAGAAATACGTCCCCGGCGGGGCGGCGGCGTTTGCGGTAGAGTCCGCGCGCGCGGCGGACCAGTCGGCGGACGGGTCTAACGCAAGCGCGCAATCCTAAAAACAAGCGTAATTTTTTTTCAGGGCCAAGTCCGACCAAACTCCCGAGACCGTCGGTAAAACGGCGGGCGAATCTTTTCGCGAGAGCGTTCCGCGCGGCGGCCGCGACCAACACGACCAGCGTTACCTGCTCGCCCCGGCGGCGCAGTTGCTGGGCCATTTCCAGGGCCACGTTGCCGCCGTTACAATATCCGCCGAGAAGGTAGGGGCCGTGCGGTTGGACCTCGCGTATCATTTGAATGTACGAGGCCGCCATCGCCTCGACCGTATCCGGCACCGAGGATCCGTTCAGCCCGTGCGGCGCGAGCGCATAAAACGGTTGATCCGGGCTGAGGCGACGCGCCAGGATCAAGCAATAAAAACCACCGCGTCTGAAATCTCCGTGCAGGAAGAAAAGGGGAGGCCTGGTCCCGCCCGGTTGGACTTTCACCAGCAGGGACCGGTCCTCCTCGACGCGCTGCTTTCTCAGCGCTTCGGCGAGATGTCTGATCGTCGGCCCGGCGAGCAAGGTGGTTAGGGGCAGTCGTTGCCCGCAGGCTTGCTCGATCCGGTGGACCATTTGGACTGCCAGCAGCGAGTGTCCGCCGAGGTCGAAGAAGTCGTCGTCGACGCCGATCGGACGGACCGACAGGAGATCTTCCCAAATGCGCGCCAATTCCTGTTCGATGAGTCCCGAGGGCGCCACGTAATTGCGATGGTCCGGCGCGCTTTGACCGGGGTCCGGGAGCGCGCGGCGATCGACTTTTCCGTTTGGCGTCAAGCGAAAAGATTCCAGGAAGATAAACGCGGAAGGGATCATGTAGTAGGGTAATTTCTTTTTCAGGAAATCCCGCAGCTCGGCCGCGGTCGGTGCCGGCGCCCGGGATGCGGCGACGTAGGCGACGAGCCGCGTGCCTGCGGTGGCGTCTACGCGGGCCGTCACGACGGCCTGCCGGACGGAGGGGTTTTCAGCCAGCGCGTTTTCAATCTCCCCCGGCTCGATGCGAAAGCCGCGGATTTTTACCTGATCGTCGATGCGCCCGAGGAATTCTATATTGCCGTCCGGGAGATGGCGGGCGAGATCTCCGGTCTTGTAAAGCCGCGCGCCCGGCTCACCGCTGTACGGATCGGAAATGAATTTCTCGGCGGTCAGCTCGGGGCGGTTCAGATAGCCGCGGGCCACGCCGACGCCGCCGATCAGCAGCTCGCCCGGCACGCCGACCGGGACCGGTTGAAGCCGCGCGTCGAGAATATAAATTTGCATGCCGGCAACGGGCCTTCCGATCGGGACGTTGCGTCGGGTGATCCCGGCCTCGCACTTCCAGTGCGCGACGTCCACCGAGGTCTCGGTCGGGCCGTAGGTGTTGACCAACTCGGCCGATAGACACTCGAAAAACATTTTTTCGAGCTCGGCGGTCAAAACCTCGCCGCCCGAGAAGACGCGTTTCAGCGACTTGCAACGGGCGATGCTTCCTTCTTCCAGGAGCGCGCGCAGGGTCGAAGGCGCGAACTCGGCGACGGTGACTTTTTGTTCGGCCATCAATTCGGCCAGGTAAGCGAGATTCTGCCGGCCGCCGGGGCGGGCCATGACGATGCGGGCTCCCACCAAAAGCGGCTCGAAAATTTCCCAGACCGAAGCGTCGAAGGCAAAAGTAGATTTTTGCAGCACGCGGTCCGATTCGTTCAAGCCGTAATACTCACCTCCCCATTGCACGCGATTGCAAATGGCGCAGTGCTCGATCATGACGCCCTTGGGCGTGCCCGTGCTCCCCGAAGTATAAATCACATAAGCCAGGTGACCCTGCGTTGTTCCGGCGTCGAAGTCCTCCCCGCTCTCTCTCGCAATGACGTCCCGGTCGTCGTCCAGATAGACGACGGCAGGCGCGGCGATGCCGGCAAGATGAGGATAGGACGCCGATAATTTCTTTTCGGTCACGAGATACGAGGCGCCCGCGTCTTGAAGCATGAATGCCAACCGCTCTTTTGGATATTGTGGATCGAGCGGAAGATAGGCGCCGCCGGCCTTGAGGATTCCCAGGATTCCCACGAGCAGCTCCGGCGAAGGCTCCGCGCATAGGGCCACGATCGCTTCTGGTCCGACGCCGAGCGACCGGAGACGGCGCGCGAGTCGGTTCGCGCGGGAGTTCAGCGCCGCATAGGTCAGCGTCCGGTCTTCGATGCCAAGCGCCACGCGGTCGGGCGTTTTCCGCGCCTGCGCCTCGAAGAGCCGCGGCAGCACCTGTGCGCCGTGTGGTTTCCACGTCGAGCGGTTGAACTCCACCAGGATGCGCTGTTTTTCTTCCGGGGTGAGAAGACTTACGTTATGTAACGGTTGGGCCGGATCTTCCAAAAAACTTTCCAGAATCTTGAGAAAATGGCGCATCGCCTGGCCGCGCTCCGCTTCGCTGAAAACGTCGCAATGAAAATCGAAATCCAGCACAAAGCTGCCGGCGCCCTCGAAGTCGTGCACTTGCAGCGCCAGAGCGTCGTTTTCATGCCCGGTGTGAATCCATCTCTGCCGCATCGGCATGCCGTGAAACCTGGGAAATTGCGCCGTGTGGTAGTTCAGAAGCACGTCGTAGGAGCTGTCGCCCAGAGAGTTGGCCAACGTAAAGCCGCGGAAGGCGCGGATCTCGGACATCCCGTCGCGAATTTTCTCGATGACGGAAAGAAAAGTATCGGCTTCATCCAAAGCGATTTGCAGCGGGTAAACTTCCATGAAGAGTCCGACCGTATCGCTGAAGACTTTGGTCCGGTTGTGAAACGGAACGCCGATGGAGTAGCGCCGGTTTCGATGGATGCGGTAGAGATAGGCAAAAAGCGCCGCGGCAAAAATGTTAAAGACCGACGCATGTTCCGTCGCGCTGAAAATGCCTTCGCTGCCGGCCAAGGTCTTGAGCCTTTGCGTCCGGCGCGCGCCCAGATCGACCGAGAGCCTTTGGACTTTCGCCGTCCGCTTCGGTTGTATTCCGCCATAGAAATTCACAGGGTCGGCTTTCTCCGCGAGCTGTTTTTTCCAGTAGGCCTCGGCTTCGGCGTAGCGCGGAGAAACCCGCTGCGCGCGCTCGTATTCGACGTAGTCTTGAAACCGGGGAAGCGCGACAATGTCATCCAGTCGCCCCTCGTGCGAACGGCCGTAAAATTCGGACATATGACGGTAAGTCAGCACGACGGCCGCGCCGTCGGTGACGATGTGGTGCTGGTTCCAATACCAGACGAACCGATCCCCGGCGATTTTGATCAGCGCCGAATCTAACAAGCGCTCGCGCAGATCGAACCGGACTCGGCAGCGGCGCTCCACCCATTCCTCGAGCGCGGCCTCGGGATCGGCTGCAGCCGAGAAGTCCAAACATTCCATTTCGTAAAGAAGACGGTCCAATACTTTTTGTTGTGGCACGCCGTCGATTTCCTCGATCACGGTGCGCAGCGCGTCGCTGGAGTCGACGAGCGTTTGAAACGCTTTGCGGAAGTGGAGCGGGTCGATCTTCCCGGAAAATTCGAAGGTAACGGCGACATTGTAGAGCGGGACTTCCGGCTGGAGCTTCTGACCCAGCCAGACAAGAAGCTGATTCTTCGTCAAGTTGGCGCGTTCGTAGATGTCGGGCTCGCGCTTTTTATCGGGTCTTGCGGTTGGCGCGATCACCGGCGCCAATTCCGACAAGCGGCGTTCGGGATCGGCGACGATCGCCTCCAGCAATTTGTGGAGATCCTCGATCATGCGCGCGACGGCGCGATCGTTAAACAGACCGGTGTCGTATTCCAGGGCGCCGGCGAGTCCGTCCGCTTCGTCCCACATGAAGAGAGTCAACTCAAGCTTGGCGGCGCCCGGTTTTATGCTCATGCGGCGGGTTGTCAGTCCGCTGAGGCGCAGCGGCGCGGTCCCGGTCTGAAATGCAAAAGCGGCCTGGACGAGAGCGTCCTGGCGCGCGCTCCGCCGGGGCAGTGCCGCGACCAGCTTTTCGTAAGGGACGTTCTGGTTGGTCAGCGCCTCCAGACTCATCGTTCGCACTTGCGAAAGCAGCTCGCGAAACGTGATATCGCCGGAAAGATCGGCCCGCAAAAGCAAGGTGTTGACGAAAAAACCGATCAGCCCCTCGATCTCGGAGCGATTCCGACCGGCAACCGGGCTTCCGATGACGATATCTTCCTGTCCTGTATAACGCCGGAACCAGACGTAAAATGCCGCCAACAGCGTCATGAAAAGCGTCGCCTCTCCCCGGCGGCCGAGCGCTCTCAACGCGTCGGATAAAATCTTCGACAGCGAGAATGACTGCCGCGCGGCTTGCCGGCTGGGAACGGGAGGTCGATCGGGATCTCCGGGAAACGTCAAGCTGCGAGGCATCCCCGCGAGTTGTTTTTTCCAGTATTCGAGCTCGGCTTCGATAATGCCTCCCGCGAGATATTCACGCTGCCAAACAGCAAAGTCCGCGTACTGGATCGGAAGCTCCGGCAAGGACGCGACCTTGCCCAGGCAAAACGCTTCGTAGAGAGCTGAGAGCTCGCGATAGAGCACCGACATGGACCAGCCGTCCGACACAATGTGATGTATGACGAGCAGCAGAATATTTTCTTCTCCGTCCAGCCTGAAGAGAACGCTGCGAAATAGGGGTCCCTTAGCCAAGTCGAACGGCCGATGCGCCTCGGCTTCGAGCAATCGCCCGGCTTCGCTCTCCCGCTCGCCAGCGGGAATCCCCAAAAGGCTGATGACGTTGAGCGGCTGATGCGACGGCGCGCCGATGATTTGCGCGGGCTCGCCCTCGATCTCGACGAACGTGGTGCGCAGAGTTTCATGGCGCCGTACGATCTCATTCAAGCTTCGCTCGAGCGCTTCGGGCTGAAGCCGGCCGCTGAGCCTGAAGGCCTGGGCGATTTTGTAGGTAGAGTTGCCCGGCTCCAGTTGATCCACAAACCACAGCCGCTGCTGCGCAAACGACGTGGGAAAAACAACGATTTCTTTTTCCATCGTTCCGTCCGGATTTCCCGTCCGCTTCGATTCTTCGAAATCTCCGGGAGTTTTCATAGCGGCGGCTTCATGCGGCGCGGCGCCCGCGATATTTGAGGCATCGCGCTTTCGGCGCCGCTGTCTTTGGCCCGCTCAATGACCTCGGCGATGCCGGCGACCGTCGGCGTCTCAAAGAAGTTTCGCAGCGATATCTCTATCCGGTAGAGCTCCCGCACGCGCGAGATGACCTGAGTCGCCAACAGAGAATGGCCGCCCAGATCGAAAAAGTTATCATGCGCTCCGACCCGCTCCAGCCCGAGAACCTGGGCCCAAATGTTTGCCAGAGTCTCCTCGATAGTGGAGCGCGGCGCGACAAAGGAATTTTCCGCCTCCGGCCTCCCCCGATCCGGGGCCGGCAACGCAAAGCGGTCTACCTTGCGGTTGGGTGTCAAAGGCAAAACGTCCAGCGCGACAAAAATCGACGGCACCATGTACTCGGGCAATTTCGTTTTCAGAAAATTCCGCAGGTCGCCGGTTATCACGGCCTGCTCTGTATTTGGAGTCACATAGGCGACCAGCCGTTGCTCCCCGGGTGTGTCTTCGCGCGCCACGACCACAGCCTCAGCCACGGCGGCGTGTTGGCAGAGCGTTGCCTCGATCTCGCCAAGTTCGATCCGAAAGCCCCGAATCTTGACCTGAAAGCCCCTGCGCCCCGCGAAAGCGATGCTCCCGTCGGGCAGGAGGCGGCCCAGATCACCCGTGCGGTATAAGCGTTTGCTCCGATCCGTGGGGTCCGGCAGGAACACCGCCCCCGTCATTTCCGGCTTACGCCAGTACCCCAACGCCACGCGCGCGCTTCTGATCGCGATTTCGCCGTAGATTTCCGTCTCTCTCCCGGCGTCGTCGAGCAAGAGGATCTCCGTCTCTTCGACCGGATAGCCCACGGGAACCGCGCTGCCGGCGAGCTCCGTTTTGCAGTCGATGAAGTATTGCAAAGCGAGCGTCGATTCCGTGGGTCCCAGGCCGTTAACGAAAATCGCTTTGGAGGAAAAGCGCCGTTGAAAAAGATCGACATCCTCTTTATGAACTTCTTCTCCTCCCAAGACGACCAGCCGGAGCGCCGAAAGATCCTCCTTCCCCGTCAACGATCCAAAGAGGTAACGATAGACCGTGGGCGTAGAGTGGAAGATCGTAGCGCCTGCCTCGATCATGCGCGCGAGCAACCGCTCGCGGGTCTCTTCTTTGATATCCGCCGGCAACAGCGCCGCGCCGTTTAACAACGCGCCGAATATATCCATGACCGCCGCATCGAAGCCGTAGGAGGAGAAGAGCGTCAGTTTATCGTCGGGGGTAATCCGCAGGCTGTTGGCGTAGCTTCTTATGTGATGCAAGACATTGCGCTGGCTCTGCATCACCCCCTTCGGCTCTCCCGTCGAACCCGAAGTGTAGAGGATATAAGCCAGGGCGTCCGGAGAGACCGCCAGGCCGGGATTGCCGGTCGCTTCATAGCCCGCATCGTCGATGTTGATGAGCCGGCGCGAGCCCTGCGTCAGTGCGGCGGCGGCGGAAATATTCCTATTGTCGGTGATCATCGCCCCGGCCTCGGAATCCTCCAGGAGGTAACGCAGCCGCTCTGCGGGATATGCGGGATCGAGCGGCACGTAAGTTTTTCCGGCCTTCAGCGCCCCGAGCAGAGCGGCGATCATCGGCGCGTCGTGGTCGAAGAACAAAGCCGCCCTTTCTTCCCCGCGCCCGCATGATCGCAATACGGCGCGCGCTATCCGGTTGGCTCTGCGGTTCAACTCACCGTACGTCCATTCACAATTTCCGGTTCTGACGGCGCTCCGCTCGGCGTAGCGTTCCGCGATTTGTTCGAAACGGGCGTGCAGGGACTGCTCGGCATCCGCTTTTTTGAATTCGATGAATGGGTTGGCCGGCGCTACGCGATTGCGCCGCGCGGCGAGTTGAGTTCGCTCCGCTTCGGTCATCAGCGACAGAGACGAAATCGGCCGCTCCGGATCGGCCGCGATCGCTTCCAGCAGCGTGTGATAATGGCCCAGCAGACGGCCAATGGTGGCGGACTCGAACAGATCGGGATTGTAGGCCAGCGAGAACACGAGCGCGCCGTCTCTCTCGCGCGCGTACAGCGTCATGTCGAACTTCGACGCCGCTTCGGGAACCTCGAGCCATTCTCCCTTGAGTCCCGGCAGGTCGAGCGTTCCACGGCCGCCGGAGGTCATCATATTGAAGAAGACTTGAAAGAGCGGCGTCCGGCTCAAGTCCCGCTCGGGCTGCAACTCCTCGACCAGCTTTTCAAAGGGCAGCTCCTGATGGGCATAGGCGCCGACACAGGCTTCGCGCTCCCGCGCCAATAGCCCGCGAAAACTCGGATTGCCGGAAAGGTCGGTGCGCAACACCAGCGTGTTGACGAAGAAGCCGATCATCCCCTCGATCTCGGGCCGAGTGCGCCCCGCGATGGGACAGCCTACCGCGATATCGTCCTGTCCCGTGTAGCAGTAGAGCAGGGTTTTGAAAGCGGCGAGCAGGGTCATGAACAGCGTCGCCCCTTCCCGCGCGCTGAGTTTTCTGAGCGCTTCGGTCAACGGTTGGGAAAGCGCCAGGGATCGGCTGGCGCCGCGGTAGGTTTGCGCGGGAGAGCGCGGGCGATCCGTAGGAAATTGCAATGCCGGAAGAGCCGCCAACTGCTTTTTCCAGTACGCCACCTGTTCTTCGAGCGTCTCGCCGTTAAGCCATTGCCGTTGCCAGAGAGCGAAGTCCGCATACTGGACCGGGAGTTCGGGCAGAGCGGTGGGTTTCCCGCAGGAGAAGGCGTTGTAAAGGGCCGAAAGCTCGCGCAGCAGGACTCCCCTCGACCAGCCGTCGGAGACGATGTGATGCATGGTCAGGAGAAGAATATGTTCCTCGCGGCCAAGTCTCAGCAGTTGAGCGCGGATCAGCGGACCTTGAGCGAGATCGAACCGGCGTCGAGTTTCCTCGGCGATAATTCTTTGCGCTTCGGCGTCGCGCCGATTCTCCGGCAGCTCCTGCAAGTCGATCGCCGGCAGGGATAGAGCTGGAGCGGGAGCGATGGCCTGAAAGGGACGCCCATCGGCGGTGGAAAAAGTTGTCCGTAAAGTTTCGTGACGCCGGACGATCTCGTAGAGACTTTGCTCGAGGGCGGCCGGATCGAGCCGGCCGCTCAGACGAAGAACGGCCGGGATGTTATAAGCCGGGTTTCCCGGCTCCAACTGGTCGAGAAACCACAGCCGCTGCTGGGCAAAGGAGAGCGGCGGCTTGGTGTCTCGTGGAAAAGGCCTAAGCGCCGGACCGCTCCGATCCCGGTCCGTGCGCAGCGCTGCTTCGATCTGCTCCGCTAGCGCCGCCACGGTAGGCGCTTCGAAGAGCCGACTGAGGGGCAGATCTATTTGAAAGACCTTGCAGGCTTGAGAAACGACTTGAGTGGCCAGCAGAGAGTCTCCGCCTAAATCGAAAAAGTTATCGTGGATGCCGACCTGGTCCAATACCAGCGCCGCCGCCCAGATTTCCGCCGTTGTTTTCTCGGTCGGGCTTCGCGGCGCTACCGGGGGAGATTCGAGTTCGGGCCGCGAGCCGGACGGCTCGGGCAGAGCGCGCCGATCCACTTTGCCGTTCGGCGTCAGCGGCAGCGCATCCAGAACCACGAAAGTGGAAGGGATCATGTAGTCCGGGAGCTTCTCGGCGAGGGCGCGCCGCAAGGCCGTGACCGTCGGCGGGGGCGCTTTGCGCGGCACAAGGTAGGCGATCAGACGCTTGCCTGCTGATTTTGGATTTTGGATTTTGGATTTTGGATTTTCATCCGCGTCCCGCGCAACGGCGAGCGCCTCTTTGACATTGTCCAGCGACAGCAACGCCGCCTCGACCTCGCCCGCTTCGACCCGGTAGCCTCTGATCTTGAACTGAAAATCCTTGCGCCCGAGGTGAAGCAAGCGCCCATCCGGCAACATCCGGCCAAGGTCGCCGGTAAGGTAGACACGCTCCTCGCTCCCTTCGGGGTCCGGCAGAAAATTCGCCCGTGTCAGCTCCGGCCGGTTCCAATATCCGAGCGCCAGATAGCGGCTCTTCACGGCTATCTCCCCGGTCTCGCCCGGTCGCGATTCCTTGCCGTCGTCGTCGAGTAGATAAATCTTCATGTCCTGCGCCGGAGCGCCGCAGGGGACCGTGCCGTCTTCGATTCGGGTCGTTCCGTCGATGATATACTCGCAACAGCTCGACACCTCGGTCGCGCCGAACGAGTTGACTAAGATGCAATCGGGAGAAAAACGGCGGCGGCACAGCTCGACGTCGTTCTTATGAAGCCGCTCGCCGGAAAAAGCGAGCATCCGAAGTCTGGGGAAACGATCCGCCTCGCCGAGAGCCTGCGCCAGATGGCGGAACGGAGTCGGCCCGATGCGGCACAGCGTGATCTCCTCGCGCGCCAGCCATTGGGCCAGCTCCCGCATCCCTTGCCGCTTGATGTCGAAGGGCAGGATGGCCGCGCCGTTCAACAGCGCAGCAAATGTATCGAGCGTCCCGCCGTGAACGCCGAACGACCTGAGCAACGCGATCCGGTCGTCCGGACGGATGCGGGCGCGGATGGTATGCCGCATGATGAGGTGGAGCACGTTGCGGTGATTTTGCAGCACGCCTTTGGGCTTTCCGGTCGAGCCTGAAGTATAGAGAATATAGGCGAGACTATCCGGCGCGGCGCGCGGGCGCGGGTTGTCGTCGGAGGGCGAGCGATCAAGCTCGTCGATATTGATCAACGCGCGCTTGCCGGCGGCCAATTCCGCGGCCAAAGAAAAATTCCGGCTGTCGGTGACGATCAGGCCGGCCAGAGTGTCTTCCAGTATCTCCCGATTGCGCAGGATCGGGAACGATGGGTCCAGCGGGACATAAATTTTCGCCGCCTTCAAGGCCCCGATCATCGATGCGATCATCGGCGCGCCGTTGTCAAGCAGCAGCAGGACCGGCTCCTCCGCGCTGCCGCGCCGCGCCAGGAGGGCATGGGCCACGCGATTGGCGGCTCGGTTCAGCTCGTCATAGGTGAGTTCGGCGCGACTGGTTTTTACCGCGAGCCGGCCGGCGTGCTCGGCTACGATTTGCTCGAAACGGCTCGGAATCGATTGCTCGATCTCGTCCCGCGCAAACTCGACGAAGGCCCCGCCCGGATGGAAGCACTTCGCCCGGATGATCTGCTGCTCCTCAGGGAGGGCTTTTTTACTTAAATCCATGAGTCGTGCTCACCTTGGCGGCTTGATGCGGTGCGATTGCCGAGACACCGGGGATATCTGCTGCGTATCGCTTTAAACGCCGATCTCGCCGGCCTGCTCAAGGATCTCGGCGAGTCCGGCGACCGTCGGCGTCTCGAAGAAGTTTCGCAGCGATATCTCTATCCGGTAGAGCTCCCGCATGCGCGAGATGACCTGAGTCGCCAACAACGAATGGCCGCCCAGATCGAAAAAGTTGTCATGCGCTCCGACCCGCTCCAGCCCAAGAAGCTGGGCCCAAATGTTTGCCAGCGTTGTCTCGATCGAGTTTCGCGGCGCCACGAAGGGGCTCGGTAGTTCCGGCCTGCGTTGATCCGGGGCCGGCAGCGCGCGGCGGTCCACTTTGCCGTTGGGAGTGAGCGGCAGCGCTTCGAGAAAGATAAAGCTCGAAGGAACCATGTAGTCGGGCAGCCTCTGGCGGAGAAACTCGCGCAGATCGCTCGCGACCGGAACTTGCGCCGTGCGGGAGACAATGTACGCAACCAGCCGTTTACTTGGAGCGTCTTCACGCGCCGCCGCCTCGCGCACGCCGGGGTGTTGCGCCAATACGGCTTCGATCTCCCCGAGCTCGACGCGAAAGCCCCGGATCTTGACTTGATCGTCCAGGCGCCCGAGAAATTCGATGTCGCCGTCCGGCAGATAGCGCGCCAGATCTCCGCTCTTGTAGAGGCGCGCGTCCGGCTCATCGCTGAAGGGGTCGGGAATAAATTTTTCCGCGGTAAGTTCCGGGGAGTTTAGGTAGCCGCGCGCGAGACCGATGCCGCCGATGTGCAATTCGCCGGGTTCGCCGATCGGCACCCTATGGAGATCGCTGTCCAGAATATACATCCGCGCGTTGGGAATGGGTCTGCCCACCGGGGCGATTCCACGATGGCTATCAGCTTCGACAACGCGATGGTAGCTGCATGTCAAGGTCGTTTCGGTCGGTCCATATTGGTTGACGATCCAAACGTCGGGCCCAAATACTTCGTTGGCCTTCCGGCAACTGCTCATGTGCAAAGCTTCTCCGCTTACCAGAATGAGCCGCATCGAATCGACGCGCGCGCAAGTGCGGGCCGCCTCCAGGAGCGCGTTCAGCATCGTCGGAACGATGCTGAGGAGACACGTCACCGAGTGCTTTTTTATTTCAGAGAGAAGCGACGACGGCTCCCTGGCGTCGAAGTCATTGACGAGGATCCCGCGCGCGCCCGCGGTCAGCGGGCCGAGCAGGTCCCGGACCGAGGCGTCGAATGAAAGGGGAGCGAGCTGCAATACCGTGTCGGCGCTGCCGAGGTTATAGGTATCACGAAGATAGGAAAAATAGTTGACGATCCCTCTATGACGGATGAGAACTCCCTTCGGCTTTCCCGTGGAGCCTGAAGTATACATCACATAAGCGAGATTGTCCGGCGCGGCGGCGGCCGCCGGATTTTGTTCTTTCTCTTTTTCCAACAGTTCACGATCGCGATCCAGGCAAACGGCCCGTCCGTCGAATTCGGGAAAATCATCCGGCAGCGGCCGTTTCGTAAGAAGGAGGACCGGCGCGGTTTCGGCCAGCATGAACGCCAGGCGTTTTTTTGGATAAGCGGAGTCTAACGGCACATACGCGCCGCCGGCTTTAAGGATTCCCAAAAGCCCGACGACCATTTCCAACGAGCGCTCCATGTAGAGACCCACCAAGCCGTCCGGTTTGACTCCGAGCTTTCGCAGGTGATGCGCCACCTGGTTGGCGCGCCGATTGAGGTCCCGGTAAGTGAGCTGTTTATTCTCAAAGACAAGCGCCGTCGCGTCGGGAGTGCGCTCCACCTGTGCTTCGAAAAGCTCGTGGAGGCATTGGTCTTGCGGGTAATCTCTCTCGGTGTCGTTCCACTCGTCCGGGATGGCGTCAGGCTCGGCGTCCTTTCCGATCGTCTTGTCCCGGCCTCCGGCTCGCTCCCATCCTTCGGAACCTTCGACGACCTTCTGCCGTGGCGCGCGAGAAATTTTGGGCAACGGGCTGGGCGCGCCGTCGGCCTTGGCCTGTTGGATCAGACCGGCGATTTGCGCGACCGTCGGCGTCTCGAAGAAGCTGCGCACGGGAAGCTCTACCTGGTAGGTTTCCCGCACGCGCGAGATGACCTGAGTCGCCAAAAGGGAATGGCCGCCCAGATCGAAAAAGTTGTCATGCGCGCCGACCCGATCCAGGCCAAGCACCTGCGCCCAAATTTTCGCCAGGCTCTCTTCGATGGGCGATCGCGGCGCCACGAAGGGATTCTGTAGCTCCGGCCTGCCTAGATCCGGAGGAGGCAGCGCGCGGCGATTTACTTTTCCGTTGGGAGTAAGCGGCAGCGCTTGGAGAAAGACAAAGCTCGAAGGAATCATGTAGTCGGGAAGCCTGGCTTTGAGAAAGTCGCGCAGAGCGCTTGCAGCGGGAGCTTCAGTTTGGGCGGCGACAAGGTAGGCCACAAGCCGCTTATCTCCCGGGGTTTGTTCCCATGCTAGAACAACCGCGTCCCGCACCGAAGGATGTTGGCTCAGCACGGATTCTATTTCCCCCGGCTCGATGCGGAAGCCGCGAATTTTAACCTGATCGTCGATGCGGCCGAGAAACTCGATGTTGCCGTCAGGCCGATAGCGCGCCAGGTCGCCCGTCTTATACAGCCGCGCCCCCGGCTCGGCACTTAAGGGATCGGAAATAAATTTCTCGGCGGTAAGATCGGAGGCGTTCAGATAGCCGCGCGCCAAACCGGCGCCGCCGATGTGCAGCTCGCCGGGGACGCCGATGGGAACGGGTTTCAAACGGGCATCGAGAATATAGATCCGCACATTTGCGATAGGGCGGCCTATGGTAGGCTCCTGGTCAGAAAGGATTTCGGCACAGCTTGCGTTCGCCGTCGCCTCTGTCGGGCCATAGATGTTCCAGATCCGCACATGCGGCAGCGCGGCGAAGGACCTGCGGATCAACTCCTTGGTGAGCTGTTCGCCGCCGATCAAGAGACTTGCGATGCTCTCGACGGGTATCGCGGTCTGGCCGCATTCGACCGCGTCGAGCGCCGCGCTCCACAACGACGGCACACAGTTGAGGCCGACTTTGCTCTGCCCGCCCAGCGCCTGCAGCAGCACGGCAGGCTGGAGCGCCATGTTCTCTGACAACACCCACACCTTGCGACCGCCCAGGAGCGGAGCAAATAGCTGCTTGAGAGAGGCGTCGAATGCCGGCTTGGTGACCACCGGCACATTTTCCACCCGATCACCAAGCAAACTCTCGTTGACCCAACAAAGGTAGTTAACCACGCTCCCGTGCTCGATCATCGCGCCCTTCGGCTGCCCGGTGCTCCCTGAAGTGTAGGCGACATAGGCTAAGTTGTCGGGCCTGACGCCGGTGACCGGGTTCTCTTCGCTCTGCTTGGAGACCACGCCCCAATCCCGGTCCAGGCAGATCAGGCGCGCGCCGGACTGGGGAATTCTCTCGACCAGCCGTTGCTCAGTCAAAAGCATCGAGAGCGGCGCATCTTCCATTATGAAAGCCAACCGGGCCTTGGGATAATCCGGGTCCAGTGCCACGTACGCCCCGCCGGCCTTGAGGATACCTAGAAGTCCGACGATCATCTCCTGAGAACACGTCATGCAAATGCCGACGGGCGTTTCCGGCCCCGCTCCCAAGCTCCGCAGGTGATGCGCCAACTGATTGGCCCGGCGGTTCAACTCCCGATAGGTCAGTTGTCGATCTTCAAAGACCACCGCCACGGCGTCGGGAGTGCGCTCCGCCTGGGCCTCAAACAGGTCATGGAGACACCGATCCTTGGGATACTCCGTCTTGGTGTCGTTCCACTCCACCAATAGTTGATGCTGCTCCGCCTCCGGCATGAGCGGCAACTCGGAGAGGCGCCGTTTGGGATCGGCGACGATGCCTTCGAGCAAAGTCTGAAAGTGCCTTTGCATCCGCGCGATCGTGGCGCCGTCGAACAGGTCGGCGTTGTACACGAACGACGAGGCGAGACCCTCGGCCCTGTCCCAGATATTTACCGCCAGATCAAAGCGCGTGTTGCCGCTGTCGAACTCGATGGGATTCACGGTCAAGCCGGAAAGATTCAGGGGCGACATCGGCGCATTCTGGAGGGCAAGCATCACCCGAAACAGGGGACTGTGGCTCAGGTCGCGTTCGGGATTCAGCTCCTCGACGAGCTTTTCAAACGGCAGGTCCTGGTGCTCGTAAGCGTCCAGCGCCGCTCTGCGGACTCGGGACAACAACTCCCGAAAGCTGGGGCTGCCGGACAGATCCGTCCTGAGAACCAGCGTATTGACAAAGAAGCCGATCAGCCCTTCGATCTCGGAGCGGGTGCGGTTGGCGATCGGAGATCCCACGGCGATGTCCTCCTGCCCGGTGTAACGATGGAGCAGAATCTGAAAAGCCGCCAGCAAAGTCATGAAGAGAGTGACGCCCTCCTTGCGGCTCAAGGCGTTCAGCGCCTCGGAGAGATCTTTGGGCAACATGAAAGACTGCGTCGTGCCGCGCAAGCTTTGCACCGCCGATCGCGGGCGGTCGGTCGGCAGCTCAAGAAGCTGGACGCCCCCGAGCTGTCGCTTCCAGTAGGAAAGCTGCCGCTCAAGAACTTCACCCCGCAGCCACTCTCGCTGCCAGACGGCAAAGTCCGCATATTGAATGGGAAGCTCCGGGAGGGAGGGATCCTTGCCTTGGCGGAAGGTCTCGTAGAGCGCCGACAGCTCCCGGTAGAGCACTCCCATCGACCAGCCGTCCGAAACGATGTGGTGCATGGTTAGGAGCAGAATGTGATCCTCGGTCGCCAGCCGCCATAAATGGCAACGTAAGAGCGGCCCCCGCGCCAAGTCGAACGGCCGGCGAGCTTCTTCGCCAACCAGCCGCGCTGCGCGGGCTTCCCGCTCGCTCTCGGGATAGTTCTGCAAATCCGCCACCGGCAGGGCTACGATCGTCTCCGGCGCGATGACCTGAACCGGCTGCTCTTCGCTGAGGGTGAAGGTCGTGCGCAAGGTTTCGTGGCGGCGCGCGATCTCGTTGAGACTTTGCTCCAACGCGGCTACATCGAGCGGCCCCGCAAGCCGAAAGGCGACAGGCGCGTTGTAGGCCGAACCGCCCGGCGCCAACTGATCGAGGAACCACAGCCGCTGCTGAGCGAAAGAGAGAGCGCACGGACCGGAGCCGTTTCTTCGGGGAACTGAATGCTTACCGGGCCGGGAATACATGACAAAGCGATTCTTAGCGAGATCCTATTCCGGGCTGCATGCGGTTGAGATGCTCCGCCAGCTCTGCGATCGTGGGCTTCTCGAACAACACATCTAGAGGCATCTCCACATCCAGCAGGTCTCGCATCCGGGACAGAATCTGCGTAGCCGACAGAGAATGGCCGCCCAGATCGAAGAAGTTGTCGTGTATGCCGACGCGTTCCTTCCCGAGCGTTTCCGCCCAGATCTTTGCCAAAGCCGCCTCGATCGAGGTTAGCGGCGCGACAAACGGAGGCTCCTGTTCCGGTCGCGCGTTGCCGGCAGCCGCAAGAGCCTGCACATCCACTTTCCCAATCGCGCTGACGGGTAAGGACTCCATTATAACAAACGCCGATGGGACCATGTAGTCCGGTAATTTCTCCGCCAGAGCGCGTCGGAGTGTGGAAACAGTGGGCGGGGGTTTTTCCACCGGCACGATATACGCCACGAGGCGCTTCTCGTCGGCTGAGTCGCCGTGGGCAACCACGACGGCGTCTTTGATTGTGTCGAGGGCGAGCAGGGCGGCCTCGATCTCGCCAGCCTCAATCCGGTGGCCTCTGATTTTCACCTGAAAGTCTTTGCGGCCGAGATATTCGAGGCATCCATCGGGACGCATGCGCCCCAGGTCGCCGGTAAGGTAGAGGCGCTTGTCTCCTCCTTCCGGGTCGGGCAGGAATTTAGCTTCTGTAAGGTCGGCCCTTCGCCAATATCCCAGAGAGAGGTAACGACTTCTGACTGCTATTTCCCCAACTTGGTTGAAGCCGACTTCTTTGCCCGCCTCGTCGAGCAGCAAAATCTCCATGCCATCGACAGCGTAGCCGACCGGCACTATGTCAGTCCCGATTTCGGTCTCCTGATCAATCGAGTATTGGCATAGATTTCCGGCCTCTGTGCATGCTAGAAAGATTTTGAGGCGAGATTCAGGGAAGTGTTGTTTATAGAGCTCCACGTCGCTCGTGCGGACCTGATCGGCTCCCAGCTTGATCACGCGAAGATGAAGAAACTCTTGTCCTTCGGCAAGCGCCCTTGCAAAACTACGAAAGACCGCCGGCACCGAGGTGTAAACGGTGATCTCTTCCGTATTGAGCCAGGCGGCCAGACGAGGCAGCCCTTCCAACCGGATATCGAAAGGGCAAAGCGTCGCGCCGTTGAGCAATGCGGCATAACTGGTCACCATGCCCTGACCGGTGCCAGGAGAGGTAAGGAGACAGACTCTGTCACCTGCACGGATGCGGCAGCCATTGGTAGTGCTCATGACCTCGTGAAGGATGCGGCGATGATTCAGGACAACGCCTTTCGGCTCTCCAGTCGAACCCGAGGTATAGATGATACGAGCAGCGTCATCAGGTCGTAAGGGCAAATTTAGGTTCTCAGTGCCGAGGTCGCTATCCAGCTCGTCGATGTTGACCAACTCGAGTTTGCCGGCGGCCAATTTCTCGGCCACGGAAAAGTTTTGGCTGTCGGTGACGATCAGGCCAGCCGCGGTGTCTTCCATGATCTCCCGATGCCGCAGGATCGGGAGCGATGGGTCCAGCGGGACGTAAATTTTCGCCGCCTTCAACGCCCCGATCATCGCCGCGATCATTGGCGCGCCGTTGTCGAGCAGCAACAGGATCGGCTCCTCGCCTTCGCCGCGCTTTTCCAGGATGTCTCTGGCCAGACGATTGGCGGCCCTATTCAGAGCGTCATAGGTAAGCGCGTGGTCTTTGGTCTTGACGGCAAGCCGGTGAGGATACTTTGTGACTTGCCGCTCGAAGCGGTCGGGAATACATCGCTCGATCTCGTCTTTCTCGAACTCGATAAAGGGATGGGTAGGCACCGAGGACCTCATGCGGGTACTCCCTCGATGACGCTCACCTGGGACCGGGTCGGTACGATCCTTGTCGGATTGAATCCCGCCGCCGTCAGGAGATCTCGATACTCGCCTTCGGTGCGTTCGCGGCCGGGTTGCCTCACCAGCATATGAACGTCGATGAACTTTGCCATATCCGGCTCGTTGCCGGGACGGATGACGCACTCCAGGATCAGAATCCTGCCGCCCCGGGTCATGCAGCGGCGGCAGTTCTGGAGAATCGCAATGGCGCGCGCGTCATCCCAGTTATGGACGATATGCTTTAGAACGTAGGCGTCGCCGCCGGCAGGCGCCGATTCAAAAAAGTTTCCGGCAACCAATTCACAGCGGTCCCCGACCTTGGCCGCTTCGACCAGGGAGCTTGCTTTCTCGATGACGTGAGACTGGTCGAAGAAGACGCCACGCGCTCCGGCGTTTGCTTTCAGAATTGCCGCAAGGAGCGACCCGTCTCCGCAACCGATGTCAACGATGTTGCCGATCCCTGAGAAATCATAGGCGGCCACGACTGCGGCTGACTCCCACGCCGCCTGCGCCCTTATGGTTTCGTGGAAGATCTCCGCGGCTTTGGGATTCTGCGCCAGATAATCGAAGGCCCCGACGCCGTAGATATGGTCGAAGGCGGGCAGGCCCGTCCTCACGCTGTAGAGCAGCTCTCCCCACGGCCGCCAGATCCACTCTTCGCCCCAGAAGATGGCCCGGTCGCGCATCGAATCCGGCGCCCCCGTTTGAAGACACTCTCCCAGCGACGTTAGCTTGAAGCGGCCGTTGTCGCACTCGGCAAAGATGCCTTGACTGGCCAAGAAGCGCAGCAGGCGATAAAGAGCGCCGTGATCGGCTCCCGCGGATTTTGCCAGCTCGGCAGTCCCCTTCGGTCCGTCTTTCAGCAAGTCGGCGATGCCGAGCCGAGCCGCAACGTAGATCGCCTGCGAAACGGCAAAGCCGGTGATCATCTGAAATAGCCGTTCCGCCGGCATCATCTCCATGTGGAATCTCCCGGTACTCGGACCAACGATCTCCGGAGACGAGAAATATCCGATGTAGTTGCGCTATGTCAATCTTAGGCGGAGCTGGTAGAATCGAGCGGTGCTCGAACCTATTGACCAGGCAAAACAGAAAGTGCAAGAGTGGGCGCAACGCCACCGTCAGGCTGCGTTGTACGACGAGGAAAGTTCGACCCTTCTCGACGTCGCTTCGGGCAAGAGCGTACGGCTAAACTGGCGCGACGTGAAAGAGTTCGAGGAAAAAGTACATCCGGAAACCAAAGACGCCTATCTGGTTCTTCAATTCGAAGACGGCCGACAGGTCGCTTTGGTCGATCCGGGCGGCGTCGCCTTCGAGCCGTCGACGGTGAACACGGGGCCGCTCGGCGATCTGCCGCCGGTCGTCTGCCTCAGAGATTTTCTCACTCTCAAGCAGCGCGTCGATCATTATCTGTTCGAACATCGGGACGATCCGCCACCGAAAGAATGCCTCGATCTCACGATGATCTCGATCGCGATTCTCGACGGCGCGCGCGCCGTCGGCTTCGACGTCGGCGATCTGGAGGAAGAGCTGGACAAATCGCTGCGCGAGCTGGAGCAAAGAAAACGGTAAAAAGGCAAAACGAAGAGGGAGGGATCTTATGAACAGCGAAGAGTTCGTCAAAGAGCTGCTGATACCGATCTACGAGTTCTGTCGCACGCTCGACGGCGCCCCGCCGGCTTACAGCTATATCCCGCTCTCAAGCGACGAGGAGCGCATCCGCGTGATGAAGAGCCGTCTGTTCAACGAGCTCCGAGCGGCGGATCTCTACGGCACGTGGCTCAAGACGACTCCGGAATTGGACGTCAAGGAGACGATGGCCGAGTCGGCGCACGAGGAGATGACTCATGCCGGACTCCTGTCGAAGAGAATTCAAGAGCTGGGGCACGATCCTTTCGACTACAAGCCGCTGCCGGCGCAGATCGCGATGTTCAACGCGATGGAAGGGCTGGGCGAGACCTGCGAACGTATGGCCGGTCTTTCGCTCGCCGGCGAGACCGTGGCGTACTACTTGATCCAGATGTGCCTCAAGTCGCCCGCCGTGCCGGACTGGATCAAGCAGCCGTATCGCCGGATTACCGAAGACGAGGCGGAGCATGGCAGCATCCCGCAAAAGTTTCTCAAGCAATATGCGACGACGCCGGACCGCCAGGATCGCGTCCGCAGGGCGGTGGCGATGCGCATGGTGCTTTTCCGCGAATATCTCGCCAGTCTCGATCGCTGGGCGATGGGGAAAGCGGCGTGGTGAGCGCTATTTGATCGTCAGCGTAAATCCTTTCTGTACCCGGCCGCCTAAAGCATCGGTGACCTCAAGAGTCAGATTGATCATTCCCGCCGCTAACGGCGTGCCCGTGATCGCGCCCGTGGAAGAATCCAGGGCCAATCCTGTTCCCGTTAGATTTCCGGTCAATTCACTCCAACTATACGGCGTCTTCCCGCCGGAGGCCTTAAGCGCCCCCTTATAGCTTTTTCCATGAGTCCCCGACTTTAGAGACTTGGTGGTAATCTTGAGAGCCGCGAGAATCTTTATTTTAAATGCGCCCGTCACCGGGGGGCCAAGCTGATCCGAGATCTGCGCGGTGAAGCTTTTGCCTTTAAGGGCCGAAGACGTGGGCGCTCCGCCCAGTGTGCCGTCTGCGGCACTGAAACTGAGTCCCGCTGGAAGCGTTCCTGTTTTTAAGATCAACGTGTAAGGCGGAACACCTTCGGTCGCCAAAGCGGTACTGTAGCTCTCGCCGACTTCTGCATCGGGAAGCGCGGGCGCACTCAACACGAGAGCGGTGACAAAGGTGGCAGTAGCCGTTTTATCGGCGCTCATCGTGATTGCGCAGGTGTCCCTGCCGGCGCAGCTTCCACCGCTCCATCCGGCAAAGCGAGAATTGCCGGAAGGAGTCGCAGTGAGAGTCAGGAGCGTCCCTTCTTCGTAATTTGCCGTACAAGCAGTGCCACAGTTGATTCCCGACGGATTGCTGGTCACGCCGCCGCTTCCAACGCCAGTCACGCTCACCGTGAGAGCGAACGTGACCGGAAGATTGGCTGTCGTTTCGACGGTGGCGGTATTGTTCGCGGCGTTGGAATCCTTTTCGTTGGCTTCCACGGTCATCGTGTTAACGATTGTTCCGGGCTCGGTAGGAATCACGCTGATGTCAACTGTAGCGCTCGACCCGTTCGCGACAGTGCCGATGTTGCAGACGACAGTGTCGGTCCCGAAGCAAAGCCCTTGGCTCGCAGAAGAAGAGGCGAGGGCGACTCCGTCGGGTAAATCGTAGGTTATCACGACGCCCGTAGCGTCGTTCGGCCCATTCGACGTCACGGTCGCCGTGTAAGTCACAGCGTGACCCACGAGCGCGCCCGCGGGACCCGTCAAGCCGATTGCGACGTCACTGGAGAGCACGACGCCGCAGGTGCCGGCGGATCTCAAGAAGTAAAGCAAACCCGTCGGATTCAAACGGCGGGCGCAGTCGCCGATGTCGTCCCACATTCCACGACTTTGCCCCCAGTAAAGTTCGGTATCCGTGTTGACGCCTGAGCCGGTAAACACCTTGACCGGGCTGCCGTCATGGAGCAGAAATCCGGACGGAAAATTAAATACGTCGCCCTCGTTGTTGCGCAGACTAAAGCCGGTGAGATCCATGACGTTCGACACGGAGAACCGGGTATCCAGCGTTAGCTCGACGAATTCATTGTTGGGATTGTCCTCGTCTTTCCAGCCCATATCGCGGAAGGCTGTAAGCGGGACTGGGGCGGTGCTCCCGCTGGGGTTAGGAGCCAGACGAAATTCACGAAATATCGCAGGGACCTGACCGTCGTTCCAAAGCCAGAGGCTCTCCGCTCCCTGAGGATGCTCAGCCCACGGGTCGGCGCCTGGTCCCTCCCAACCGTATGGATCTATCGGGGTGAATTGTCCTGTGCCAGGCGACAATGTTTGCGCTTCGAAATGTAGATGCGGTCCAAGGGAGCACCCCACATTTCCCGAAAGGCCAATCACGTCGCCGGCCTTGACGTGCTGGCCGGCCGTCACATCGATACGGCTCATGTGAAAGTAGCGGCTCCGAATCCTGGGCTGTCCGCCGGTTAATTCACTGTGATCGATAGTGATCCGCACTCCTATGGTTGTGGTATTTAAAACGGGACAGAAGAAGGGGGAAAGCGATCCGGCAAAAACGACCGTGCCGTCCGCGGCGGCTAAAATAGGGGTGCCCTCGGGCAATTTCCAATCGTACCCACTGTGACCGTCGATGCCGAAGGTCCGCTCGCCCCACCAAGTCAACTGAAATCCATTAGCAATCCCAGGCGTCGTGTCAAACTCGAAGGGAAGGTTATGGTCGAAAAAATTTACAAGGCGAAAGTCTCCCGCGAACGGCTTCTGAAATAACGGCAGGACCAAGTTGCCGGGGCCTGGCTGCGGTATCAGAAGGGCAGGCTCCTGCGCTAATCCTTGCGCCACTCTTATGACCGATAACAGGAAAAAGAGTGCAAAGCCTAAAAGTCGTAAGACCCGAGTAAATTGTGCCTCGTTGTTCATCGCTATGCCCCCCTCCATCGTTCCTGTCAAAACCTGATAAAACTCCCGCACCAATTCACTACCTATGAAGAAAACTCACCGCCCTCACTACCGATCCAGTTTCTATGACTGTGCTTTGATAGTTTGTTTTCATTTTCACCCTCTTCAGAGGGAGAGCCCGACTGGAAAGAATCCGGTCGGGCGTCGGTCGCTTCTCGTCATTGAATAGTGAAGTTGGCGTCGCTCGTGTCACAGATCGAAGGCGAACTCAGGCTGCAGATCCGAATCCGGCCTTGCGTCGTCGCCGGCTTCGTCACTTTCCATGGCTGACTTCCATCGTTGGCCGCTTTTTTAACAATCGTCTTCCAGGAAGAGCCGCCGTCGCGAGAAAGCTGGATCTTTACTTTTCCGCTAACCCCGCTGGACATCCACTGGATCGTCTGTCTGCTGCCGATCCGCCAGATCTCGCCGCCGTTTGCCGCCGTGACGTTGAGACGCTTTGAGAAGGTGGCGTCGCAAGTCTTGTCGGCATCCATCGTAACTGTTCCGTCCAAGCAGTCCGGGTCGCCGCTCCAGCCGGAAAAGACAGAGCCGGCATCAGGAGTGGCCGTGAGAGTGACGACCGTGTCGACGTTATAGCTCTCGGAGCAGTCTCCTCCGCAGTTGATCCCCGCAGGACCGCTCGTAACAGTGCCACTTCCCGTTCCTTCCTTACTCACCGTGAGAGTAGGAGTGGGTACGGGAACAAATTCGGCGCCATATTCAAAGGCGCCGATGTCACATCTGACCGTGCCGTCGTTATTGCCGTCGACGTGCCGGGCAAAGCCTCGTTGGTCGGTGAGCAGCGCCCCCGAATTGTCCAGGCAGCCGCCCGGATTGCCGGCATCGATCGCCGGACTGCCGGCGACCAGCGCATGGGTCTCGGTCGGACCACCGTTATTTTCCAGGGGACCCAGGATATCCGCCACCACAACGCCAGGCGCGGGCACGATGTCGGTCGGCCCAGGTGTAAAGCCGGTGACACCCGCATCCCCATTAGCCCCAAACAAGTTGAAGTTATTTGCGGCGACGTTGCCGAGATAGTTTGAGTTTTCTATTTCAGGCGCGACTGCCGCCTGGTTGCCAGCGATCAAGCTATTGTTGAGGGTGAGGAATCCATAATAACAGTAAAAAAAGCAGAAACTGGTGTTAAGTAAGCCACCAGCCTCATCGGCGATATTGCCCGAGATGGTGCTGTTAGTGAGCGTGAGGGTCGCTACATTTGATATGCCGCCGCCAACATCGGCACTATTGCCCGAGATGGTGCTGTCAGTGATCCTGATAAGGCCGCTGTACGAGTAATTATATATGCCGCCGCCAACATCGGCACTATTGCCAGAGATGGTGCTGTTCTGGATGGTGAGGCTGCCGCGGTTATATACGCCGCCGCCAACAATGGCCGTATTGCCTGAGATGGTGCTGTTTTCGATGGTGAGAGTGCCGTTATTAAACAAGCCCCCACCACGAGAAGAGTTCCCGCCGCTCAAAGTCACGCTCTGAAGCGTCAGGTCGCCGGTGTTCCTAACGTCCATGAGACCGAACGCGGGTGCGTTCCCTTGGCGAGCAATCATGGCGCCATTACCTTCAATAGTGATCCGGCTGGTAATCAGCGGCAGACCGACGGGTCGGCCGTAGAAGCTAGCGTATGCGGCAGTGAGCGTCACGTCGGCGTTTACCGGCAGGACAATCGTGTCCGCCCCGCTGCCCGCCGCGCAGTCGGCGTGAGTCGCCGCATCGTTGTTGGCGTTGACGATTGCTTCTATCAGCGAACATTGTCCATCCGCTATGATGCTGGGATCGCTTGTGGTGACGGTGATGGTGGCCGCCGTCGCCACTCCCTGCCCGAGCGCGAGCAGTAAAGCGGCGCCGGCCAAGGAGTAGGCGAGCTTCCGTTGGAGCGTGCGTCCCGATCTCCCATGCAGCCATTCCGGCAGAATCGCCGTCAGCTCGCGGGAACGCTTTAGTTGACGTTGAAGAGCGCGCCGCGCGCTACGCGGCAGGGCGCGCAACTCTCGGTAGCGCGCAGCGAAGCGTGGAAACAGGTCGCCGTCCGCCTGCGCCAACATCTGCTGAAGCCACGGAGTCTCGCTTGCTTCAGCGACTTGAGAGTCCCACGCGGCGACGATCGTATCGTCGGCGGGAAAAGAGTACGGCTGAAAATAGTTCATCGGCTCTCCTTTGTTCGGATGGCGGTCAGCCGATTGACTTTGCAACCGCGATGCCAGCGGGAAGGAGACGCGTAAGTTGTTGAGTTGATGAGAGAGCTGATGAGGAAGATGCGCGCTGGACGGTTAACAACGGTGGTCTTTTTGCCACCACAGGTGTCTTAAAAGCCACTATTTCTAGATGCTTCCGCAGAGGGCGCCGCGAAAAAGAATGCGAAGCACGAAATTCGAAATCCGAAATAAATCCGAATTAAGGCAATGTCCAAAGGCCGCAAACATGTCGATTACAAAAACAGCTCGTTTTGAGAATTGCTTCATTGGCATTTCGAGTTTGTTTCGGATTTCGACATTCGGATTTCGGATTTGCCCCACGCAAACGACTCTACGGCCCGATTCGATCCGGGACCGGCTTGCCCGAAACCCAATCGGTGATAGCCGTAGCTACCTCGCGTTCCTTACCCGAAAATCCATGCGCCCAGCTCTTTCCCCGGCGCGGGTCCAGCGGCGAGCAGGGAATCTCAAAGGTTCGGTCTCCGCCCGACACCGAAATAAAGTGGACCTTGGGACTGCTGATCAGGCGCCGGTGCTGTTGATACGCCGCGTCGAAGCTGGCGCAAGGATCTTCCTTGTGATGAACAAATAGAGCGGGGTAAGCGATCTTGTGCAGCGGTAGGCTCGCCAATGTTACTCGACCACGGACCGGCTCTCCCAGCGCTCCGGTAAAAACAACCCCGCCGATGCGATCGTCTTTTAAAGCCTCCGCGAGATAAGCAACCGATGTCGTGCCGGCGCTGTGACCGATCAGAAATATCGGCTTCGGCCACTTCTCGCTTACGAAGTCGATGATTCTCTTTACATCCTCCAGATGCTCTTTGCTGGCTCTGAACGGATCTGTGCCCGTCATGCCTCGCGGACGGTCTGACGGCACGTCTATGATAACGGTCGCAAAGCCTTGCCCTGGGAATAGCCGGGTGTAAAGCGCTTTAGGCCGGCCTTCCGGACTTACCAAAAAACCTTCGCCGCCGGGAAAGAACAGGAACACGCCTTTTGGGACAGCATCAGGAGTTAGTAAAAGAATTTTTACCGTCACGCCGGGCCGCGTGGACAGAGCTACAAACTCCTCACCCGGACCCAGTGTACCTTTAAATTCCGGCGAAGCAGCCGCTGAGCCAGCCAGCATCAGCCACAGAACCGAGGCGAAGAGATTCTTGACGCGCTCCTTGCTAACCGTCATGGCTGGTATGTTCCGGGTTATCAGCAACCTTATTTAAGGTGCGTCTCAATAAACCTAAGAACGTCGGGAAACCAAATCCCCGTGCCACGCACGCAGAAACTGTGACCGACCCGCGGACCGGAGCCGAAAGCCGGATAGACCTTTGCTTCAACCGGCTTGCCGGTTTTCCGAACTTCCTCGCTCAAGACACGGTTCGGAGTCAGATCATGGTCGTTTTCCGCCTGCAGAAAGAAGACCGGCATGGTTGCTTTGCTTGCAGCGGCGGTGAGGCGTGAGCGCAAACTCGATGAGCCTCTCCAAGTTTCAGCGGCCCCCGAGCAATTAACAGCGACGCGATAGCCCGGTCCGCGCTCGACGGCCAGCATGGTTTGGATCCCGCCAAATGAAGAACCCATAACTGCGATTCGGTTTTTGTCCACATAGGGAAGAGCCTGCAAATACTGGAGCGCTGCCAGTTGATCTTCCAGATGCGTTTCGTGAAGATCGATCGCTATACGCCCGCGCTCGAGCCTCGGTCCAGCCCGGTTAAGCTCATCCATGATGTAAGGTCCAGGCGAACCCCCTTGTCCTCGACGGTGTGGTATGAAGAAGACAAATCCTCGGCTCACGAAATACGGGGCGACGGTAACGAGCGGACCGGGCGATTTCTCGCTTCCGTGGTTCCACAACAAGGCGGGGAAAGGGCCCTCCCCTGAAGGCTTCCAAACAAAGCCTTTAAGCTCAAAATTGCCGCTCTTGAATCCAATCAACTCTGGTTGTGCGGTTTGCCCCCGAGCGGTTTGATTTGCGAGCAATACTACCGCAACTAAAACTGCCGCACACGCCATGATGCAGACTCGCGAAGTCAGCCTGACAAACGCCCCGGGAATAACGCTGCGCACATTCGTTTGGTTCATCGAGGGATACCCAGCGACCCACCGTCTATGAGCAAGCGTAATGCCAGCGGGAAGCCGACGGCGCAAGTTGTTGATTTGATACGAGACCCAATAAACAAGAGGCTCGCTGGACTGCCGACGAACGGTGGCTTTTTTGCCACCCTAGGTGTCTTAAAAGCCACCATCTCTCAGCTTCAGCGAATGTGACCAAGACGCTCTCAAGGAATTTTCCCGCTAACTCCACACGTTATCGGGTCAGTGTCCACACTTCAGGGTTGGCATGGGCTTTGTTACATGGCTTTGGCTTGGAGCGCACGTTCCGTGTTATAGGTGTGCCCAAGAGAGATTATGAGAAGTAAGCTTCTCCTTCTTCTGATCGTCGCGGTGCTGTCTTTAGCCGAAGGTTTCGCCAGAGCGCAGCAGCCGAAGAAAGTCCCTCGGATTGGGTGGATCGCGTTTGACGGCTCCAGGCCACCGGCGGACTTCATGACCGGGCTCCGCGAGCGAGGCTACATTGACGGACAGTCCATCATCATCGAATACCGCTCGGCGCAGGGGAGAGAGGAACGACTCGCTGAAATCGCCGCCGAACTGGTTCGCCTCAAGCCTGAGGTGATTGTTGCGAACGGTAACTCGGCGACTGATGCCGCCAGGAAAGCGACCACGACGATCCCTATAGTGTTCATGCACGGCGATCCGATCTGGGATGGCGTTGCTGGAAGCCTCGCCCAACCAGGAGGGAACCTTACTGGGCTAAGCGAGATCGCTTTTGAGCTGGCTGGGAAGCGGCTGGAGCTGCTCCGGGACACCTTTCCAAAGATTTTCCGTGTCGCCGTGCTTTTGGGCGCAGACGCTCCCGTTCACAGAAGACAATTCGCAGACATGGAAAAGGTGGCGCAGGTACTGGGTGTTCGGCTTCAGGCTCTGCCGTTACATGATTCGAGGCTTGATTTTGACTCGCTTTTCCAGCGGGCGATTAGCCAACGCGCCGATGCTCTGCTCACATTGCCGAACCCCATTGTCATTCGGCACCGAACGCGCGTATTGGACTTCGCGGCAAAAAACCGGCTGCCGGCAATATACCCGTACGGCGGGTTTGCCGACGCCGGCGGGCTTATGTCCTATGGCCCGAATGGGGCCGATTTGTACCGGCGCGCCGCCTATTATGTCGACAGGATTTTAAAAGGAGCGAAGCCGTCCGATCTACCGGTGGAGCAGCCGACGAAATTCGAGTTGGTGATCAACCTGAAGACCGCGAAGACGCTTGGTATAACGATTCCGTCCAAGGTGCTGATGTGGGCGGATAGAGTCATCGAATAATTTTGGATTTTCGATTTTGGATTTTAGATTGAGAAGAAATGCAGATGGATAAGAAATCATCGATCCGACTTTTAGATTTTCCCTCGGACAATCTAAAATCGCTGCTTACGCTGCTCTTTCGCGGACGCGGGCGAGGACGCTTATTGCGCCATTACTTTTTGATCTCTCTGCTACTGATAGCCGGAGGCTTGATTACGAGCGGACTTTTGGAGATTTATTTCCGTTACCAGGAGAGCAAGGAGCAACTCGCTTTCCAACAGCAAGAGACGGCGACCGTAGCGGCCATCAAGATCGGAACGTTCATTCACGACATCGAAACGGCAATCAAAGCGGCGACGAAGTCTCCCGGCGCCGAACGCGAAGATATCGACTTTGAACTGAGGAGGCTCCTCTATTTAGCCCCGGCGATCAATCAGGCCGTTATCCTTTCCATCGATGGAGGCGCGCGTACGCAGGTCTCTCGCTCTCGGGCGGTTTCTTCGGATACCGGGAAAGATTTTTCCAGTTCCGCCGCTTTCCAGCAAGCCCGCCAAGGTCGGTCGTATTTTGGCCCGGTATATTTTGCCGGCGAATCGGAACCCTATATGACCGTCGCTCTGCCTATCGAGCGCTATGGGGGAAGCATCACGGGCGTCCTGCAGGCAGAGGTGAATCTCAAGTATGTTTGGGACGTCGTCTCGGCCATCAAACAGGGAAAAGCCGGTTACGCGTATGCCGTTACCCGCTCCGGCGACCTCATCGCGCACCCCGACATAAGCTGGGTCTTGCAACACCGAAATCTATCTCAACTCAGTCAGGTGAAAGCCGCATTCCAGCCCGACGTAGGCGTGACTCAGGCGAAAGCTTTGGTTGCCAATAACTTGGCGGGCGATAAGGTTATCAGCTCGCATGCTCTGATCCCTACCCTGGACTGGGCGGTTGTCATTGAGCAGCCCGTGGAAGAGGCTTATGAGCCGCTCTATGCCTCCATGCTGCGCACATCGAGCCTGCTTTTGGTCGGGCTCGGCGTGGCGCTTCTGGCAAGCCTGTTCGTGGCGCGTCGCGTGGTCGGTCCCCTGGAAGTGCTCCGCTCGGGCGCTGAACGCATAGGCGGCGGCGACCTGGACTTTCGGCTCAATATCAAGACCGGCAACGAGATCGAAATTCTTGCGGATGAGTTCAACAACATGGCGGCGCATCTGAGCGAGGCTTACACGGGGCTCGAGCGCAAGGTGGCTGAGCGGACTCGCGAGCTGACGTTAGCCAATGAGAAGCTCGAGGAGGCGAGTAAACTCAAGTCGCAGTTTCTCGCCAACGTGAATCACGAGCTGCGCACGCCTGTAAGCGCGATCATCGGCTATGCGCGTCTGCTGCGGCGCGAAACGGAAGGGCAGATCGCTCCATTGCAGAGAGAGAATCTCCAAGATCTCCTGAACAACGCCGAGCGTCTTCTCGCTCAGATAGACAGCGTCCTGGATTTCGCCACGATCGAAGCCGGCAAGATGGAAGTTCGCGTCGAACGCGTGAGAGTGGAAGAGATCATCCAGGGGGCCGCCTCGACCATCGAGACGATCTTGCACGATAACAGCATCAAACTCATCCGCGAGATCGCTCCGGAGATTCCAACCCTAAACACGGATCGAGAAAAACTAAGACAGATCATCCTCAACCTTTTAGACAATGCGGTAAAGTTCACTGAGCGAGGCGAGATTAAGATTACGGCCTCCCAGCAAAATGGATCGTTGAAGCTGGTCGTCTCCGACACGGGCATCGGGATCGAGAAAGGGGATCTGACTCGCATCTTCGAGGAGTTTCACCGGGGGGATGGGTCGAGCGCTAAGAAATATCGGGGCACCGGGCTGGGACTGGCTATTGTCAAGAAGTTCGTGCAACTTCTGGGCGGAGAAATCGCCGTCGAGAGCGAGGCGGGTAAAGGATCAACCTTCACGGTCACGCTGCCGTTGGATTCGGGAGCGCGCGCGTCCGTTTAGACGAAAGAACACCGAGCATGAGCGACAAGATTTTAATCGTGGACGACGAGCCGTCGAATCGAAAGATTCTACAGCAAGAGTTGACCCATAGAGGCTACGCCGTCGATACGGCCAACGATGGTTCCGAGGCGCTGAAGAAAGTCGAGACCACGCGGCCGGATCTCATTATTCTCGACTATACAATGCCCGGTCTGAGCGGCCTCGATGTGTTAAAAGAGCTGCGCAAAAAGGAAGATGACACTCCGGTGGTGATGATAACGGCGTACGGCACGGTCGACCGTGCGGTCCAGGCGATGAAGGAAGGAGCTTACGATTTCATCACCAGGCCGTTTGAGCCGGACCATATAACCCTCGTGGTGCAGAAGGCCCTCGAGCGGCAACGACTCAAGAGGGGAGTTGAAGTCCTCTCGGAGGAAGTCGGGCAGCGCTATCGTCTGATTGTAGGCGAGAGCCCCAGGATGAAGCAGGCCGTCGATATGGCGAAGAAAGCCGCCGGCAGCAACGCCACCGTCTTGCTTCTAGGCGAAAGCGGAACCGGCAAAGAGATCTTCGCGCGCTTCATTCACGGCCGCAGCGAGAGAAAAGAGCGGCCGTTCATCGCGATCAATTCCGTCGGCCTCTCGAAAGAGCTGTTGGAAAGCGAATTATTCGGACACGAGCAAGGCGCGTTCACCGGAGCACAACAGCGCAAGAAGGGAAAAATCGAACTCGCGCAAGGCGGCACCATCTTCTTCGACGAGATCGGCGACGTTTCTCACGAGCTTCAAGCCAAGCTGTTGAGATTTCTCCAAGAGCGCGAGTTTGAGCGCGTCGGAGGAGTCACGACGATTTCGGTTGACGTTAGAATTATTGCCGCCACGAACCGCGACCTGGAGCGTTCGCTGAAGGAAGGATTATTCCGCGAAGATCTCTACCACCGCCTCAACGTAGTGCCGATTGCGCTTCCGCCTTTGAGAGAGCGGAAGGAAGATATTTCCGTCCTATCCGAATATTTTTTGCAGAAGCACTCGCAGGAGATAAGACGAAACGTCGCCGGGATAACCAAGGAAGCGCAGGAAAGACTTATGGCCTACGAGTGGCCCGGAAATGTGCGCGAGCTCGGCAATGTCATCGAACGAGCGCTCGTGCTCGGCTCGGGCCCGACCGTTACGCTAGAGGACTTGCCCGGCAGGCTCGCCGCCGGAGAGCCGATGAGCGCTCTCGATGCCCTCCCGTATCGCAAAGGAATGAACGCCGCCAGGAAAGAATTGATCCTCAAAGCTCTTTCCAGGACTCGAGGAAATCGCGCCGCCGCCGCCAAGGTGCTGGGGCTCGAAGCAAAATATCTCTTGAAGCTGATGAAGTCCCTTCAAATTGAGTAAAACATAGAATTCTCTTTTGCGCTAAACCTTAAAGCCGTGTTCTTGATACCATTTGGCCGCGCCGGGATGGAGCGGCACGTCGCGCGGCGTCGCGTCGGTGTCCTGTCCTAACTGACCCGTTCCGGTGTAAGAATCTTCCCAGTAAATCTCATCGCGGCGCGCGTGAATCGCGTCGCAAACTTTGTAGGCGTCCTCGTCGGGGAGAGAAGCACGCGTGTAGAGCGGCCAGCCGCCGTAATCGAGGCACGAATAGTCCGATGTCAGGTGAGAAAAGCGGCCCGCCGGAATGACCACCCTGCGCCAGCCGATCGCCTGTAATTTTTTGAACGCCGTCTCATCGAGCGGAACCGGCCGCATGCCG
>JBGQBP010000006.1:0-35325 GCA_041494945.1 Binatia bacterium
AAGACGCAAAGAACGCTTTCCTCATCGACAGCGTGTAATGATCTTTCTTCGGTCGATGAATAATCAAGACTAGATTTCAGAAACTTCTTTTACTCTGCCCTTTTTCCGGCGCGCCTGCTCCCAGACATATCGCCCCACGGCCAGATCCTCGTCGGCGATGCCGTTGGATTGGAAGAGAATCCTTTTCGGCCGCTGCGTGGCGCTGCCGCCGGCGACGATTTTCTCCAGCGGGATCACCTCTTCCCAGCGAATGATTCCCTGCGCGCAGGCGGCGATCAGGTCGCCGCTGTCGGTCTCGGCCGTTGGAAGATCGTCGGTCACGATCAAATCCATCCGCTTGATCAACTCGGCGGAGACCTCGTGCTTCACCGGCTGGTTGGCGCCCATCGAGATCACCAGGACTTCCGGCTTGAGCCGTGCGCCGTCGCTCAGCGGCGAGGCCGCGTCGGTAGCCAAAACGAGAATGTCCGACTCCGCTTCCAGCTCTTCGAGCGACGATGATTCTTTGAATTCGACCGCGAGTCTCCTGCTCATCTCTTTTACGAACGCCCGGCTCTTTTTTAGATTGCGTCCGTAAACCGACACCTGCCTCACGGCGCAAGCGTGAACGATCGCTTCGACTTGGAAAGTCGCCTGCCATCCGGGGCCGATGATTCCCAGCACGTCCGTCTTCGCCGGGGCGAGATACTTCGCCGCCACGCCGCTCGCCGCGCCCGTGCGCAGGCTGCTGAGGTACGCGGCGTTCAAGATCGCGCGGATCTCGCCGGTGCGTCCGCTGTACAGAGTGATCGTGTTCGACGCGCCGGCGTACGCGCGCAGGCAGAACAAGTTCGAGTCGGCGTGCCAGGACGCCATGATGTTCAACTGCTTCTCGCTGCCCTTGAGCCTGCGGCGCGGCAGGCTGCGCACTTTTCCCGCCGCCCGATCGCGAAAAATCCGCTCCACGATCTTGACCGCGCGCGGCATGTCGATCAGCTTCCGAGTCTCTTTTTCGCCGATGATCCAAGCCATGTTCTTTCTCCTTGCGCAATTGACTTAGCACAGGCCCGCTGTCTTGGAAAGCAACGGAAGGAAGTGCATAATACGTTGCAGCTTTGTCGAACGCAGTGTAAGCAGAAGAACCGTCCAAGGAGCCGGTATGGGAAATAAATATCCGAGATGGACTTACGTCGTGATCTTTGCGCTGCTCGCGATCGTCGTCGTCGTGACGGCGCGGGCTCTTGTCGGAAAAAAAAGCGGCGGCGTTGCCTTGACGCCGCCGGTGGAGCAAAACGTGAAGGATTCGACCGGCAAGGAGTTATCCGACAAGGACCGGCAAATTCTGGACCTCAAAAGCGAAGTCGCCGAGCTGCGCAAGGAGACAGAGGCCAATTCCAGCAGGGTGAAGGAGCTGGAAGCCAGGTTGGACGAAACCAGCAAGGCGTTGGCCGCCGCCCAGCAAAAACTGAAGGTGGCGCAGAAGCAGGCCGAGCGCGCGCCCGCTGCGCCGGCTCCCAAGACCGTCGCCCGAAACGTCGAGTCTGCTCCGACTCAAGCCAAAACAAAAACGGCAGTGAAAAACTCTGAGCCTTCTCAGCCGCCGAGAGGGAGGCGTCCCGCCGAGCCCGGCACCTACGAAATCATTCAAGACACGGCGGTCTTGGAGAAGCCGTCGTCTTCTGCTCGTGAAGTGGCCTTGGTCCAAAAAGGGATGACGGTCAACGTGGTCGGTTCTGAGGGAGATTGGCTCCTGGTCCGCTCCAAGCATGGAAAGCCGCCGGGTTATATCCGCCGCGACGACGCGATGTTCAGACAAACACAGGGCGACATTCGATAGCGCGACATTTCTATAATAATAAGGAGGAACAGCGATGAAAATTTCTTCTACGGCGTGCGTAATTATGGGTATTTTATTGTTTCTGGCGGCGTCCGCGCCGGCCCAAGATTACAAGGCGATCCTTGCCAATCCCGAACGGCCGGAGGCCGAGCGGGCGCTCGATTCCGTGCGCAAACCTGAAGAGATGCTCAAATTCTATGGGGTGAAACCGGGAGACAAGGTCGCCGATCTGATGGCCAGCAGAGGGTATTATACGGTTATTCTCTCTCAAATCGTCGGCAACAAAGGCGTCGTTTACTCGGCGAATCCCGCCGTGCGCGACGAGACGCGGGAGCGTTTCAAAAATCCTCTCTACGCGAACGTCAAGCTGCTCGAGGGCGGCATGGGCGCGGTCGCTTTGCCTTCGGACGGCTCGCTCGACTTCGTTCTCATCAACCTCGACTATCACGAAGTGGACCCGGCGGACCGGGCGTCGATGAACCAGAGGGTCTTCGCGGCGCTCAAACCCGGGGGCGTGTACGGCGTCGTGGATCACTCGGCGCAGGCCGGCGCCGGAGACTCGGTCAGAAAAACTCTTCACCGCATAGAGAAGGCACTGGCCGTCAAGGAAGCGACCGCCGCCGGTTTCAAGCTTGCGAAGGAAGGGGAGATGCTCAAGAACCCCGACGATCCGCATACCGAGAGCGCGTTGAAAGAACAGCGCGGCAAGAGCGACCGGTTCGTTCTGCGATTTGAAAAGCCGAAATAGCCAAGACGGGAGTACTGGAGTGGTGGAGTAATGGAGTACTGGAGCTAAGGCGCATCACTCCAAAACTCCATTACTCCATTTTCTTTATCTCCCGTATCGTCCCATAAGTTCCGCCTCCGCCAGGATGTGGCCTTTCATCGCGTCGAGAAGCTGCTGCTTGGTGGCGCGCGGCTGTAGGTTCGTCGGCGCGTCCAGCGCGTAGAGTTTGAAAAAATAGCGGTGGGCCGGCCCGGGCGGAGGGCACGGACCGCCGTAACCCGCTTTCCGAAAATCGTTCAGCCCCTGCTTCGCGCCGTCGGGCAGCGTCTCGGCAGCGGCGACGCCTTCGGCGAGATATTTCGTCGTCGCCGGTAAATCGTAAAACACCCAGTGGACCCAAGTCCCGACCGGAGCGTCGGGATCGTCGGCGATCAAGGCGAAGGCCTTGGCTCCCGCCGGCGCGCCTTCCCAAGCGAGAGCGGGCGATACGTCTTCGCCGTCGCAGGTGAATTTGCGCGGGATCTCCGCGCCGGTCTGAAACGACGGGGTTTTTATTTCCGTCTTTGCCGGACCCTCCGCGCCAAGTGCGAAGGTCGCGGCGACGATCAGCGCGCCGAGTAAAAACGCCGCAGTTTTTCTCGTCAAGTTCATGAGCATGCACCTCGCGAAAAAATATTTTCTAGCAACCCAGGCTGGATCTTACTAATACTAACTTTGTTGCGTTTGCGAACGCAACGGTCGAGCGAGGAGGATTTTTGGAAGAACTATCGACGACGCAAGCGGAGGCCGGGATTGAATCGGCCGCTCCGGCATTCAGACTGCGCACTTTTTCTTCGCTCCGTTATCTCAACTACCGTTATCTTTGGACCGGCACCGTGCTGATGAGCGCCGGGCAGTGGATTCAGCAGGTGACGCTCGGATGGCTGCTCTACGATCTTACCGGATCGTCGGTCCTGCTCGGCGCGCTGAACGGAGTGCGCGCGCTGCCTTTTCTCGTGGCGGGGCCGATCGCCGGCGTGGCGGCCGACCGGATGGACCGGCGAAAATTGGTGCTCAACACGCAATATGTTCGCGTCTTCACCGCGCTTAGCATGGGAGTTCTGGTGGCTTCGGGCTACCTGCGGGCGTGGCATCTCTTCGTCTTTACGCTCTTCACCGGAATGGCGTGGGCGTTCAACGAGCCGGTGCGGCAAAGCCTCGTTCCCGGCATGGTTCCCAAGCGCGAGTTGATGAACGCGATCACGCTCAACTCGGCGGGATTCAACCTCACCAAAGTTATCGGACCCGCGCTGGGCGGCGTTCTCATCGCCGCGTTCGGCGCCGCGGGAAATTTTTTTGTGCAAAGCGCGGCCTACATGGGCGTGTTGGCGATGGTCTACTTGATGCGCGTGCCGCCGACGTCGGACGAAGCGCGGAAATCATCCGCAATGGCAAATCTGAAGGAAGGAATCGCCTACGTCTGGTCCAATCCGATGGTGCTCGCGCTGATGGCGGCGGCCTACGTGCCGCGGGTCTTCGCGGTGCCTTACCAGGCGCTGATGCCGGTCTTTCAGAAAGACGTGCTGGGCGTCGGGCCGGGAGGATTGGGTCTTCTCATGGCGGCGCCCGGCGCCGGAGCGGTGTTGTCGGTGCTGCTGCTGGCGTCCACGGCGCACAGGATCAAACGCAAGGGACTGCTACTGTTGTGGAGTCTCGTCTGCCTGGGAAGTCTTTTGATCGTGTTTTCGCGGATCACGTCTTTCCCGCTGGCTCTGCTCGCGCGGGTCGGCGTCGGCGCCTCGCAGATCATGTTCATGGCGACGACCAATACGCTCCTGCAGATGACGGTGCCCGACGCGCTGCGCGGCCGCGTGATGAGCCTCTACATGCTCGATCGAGGGCTGATGCCGGTGGGTGCGCTGATGGCGGGAGTCATGGCGCACTTCACCGGCGCGCCGTTGACGGTGGCGGCGATGGGCGGCATCGTGATCCTGCTTGCGCTGCTGGTCTCGTGGCGTGTGCCTGTCCTGCGGAAGATCGAGACTTGAAGATGAGCCTTTATGGCCCGGCCTGGTTATGAATCGTAAAGTTGATCGATAAACCCGCTGTCGTCGATGGCGCGCAGGTGGTGCAGGTCCCACGTTTCCATCGGGCCGATGTGCTTCATCGCCGGGTCTTTGCCCACGTCCAAGTCGTAGACGTTTTGGATGGCGCTCGGCAGCGGATACGGCTTTTTCGAGAGGAGCGTCGCCCATTCCCGCTGGAGATGAATGTAGTATTCGTCCTCGTTCAAGCCGTAGCGTTTGGACAAATTGGTTTTCAAAATCCGCGTCGTTTCTTCCGGTCTGGTCTTGAAGAAGTGAATCGCTTCGATGAATCCTTTGAGGAAGCTCGTAACCGTGCCGTCGTTCGCCTTGATGTAGTCGGTGGTGGTCAGCAGCGTCGTGTTATGGATGACGGGCCGGTCCGGCAGCGCGACGATGTGCAGCCCTTTTTTCTGCCCGTATAGATCGAACGGCATGTCCACCAGCGCCGCGGCCGCCTCGCCGGAACAAACCCGCTCGATAATTTCTAAATGTTTTCCCGAGGGGACTTCGCTCGTATCGATATGAATCTCTTCCGGCTTGAGGCCGCAGGTTTCCAGGACAGCCGCCAGATTGCCGGCGACGCAGGGGGCCTTGGTGTGGCAGATGATTTTCCGGCCCCTCAAGTCCTCGACGCTTTTGATTCTCGCGTCGGCCATGAGCCGGTCGTCCCAATTGTTTTGCGCTTGCGCCAGATAAACGAGCCGCTTCTCTCCGCGCGCGCGTTCGCGGTAGGTCTCGTGATGCAAGCCGCTGACAAAGTCTATTTCTCCGGCGAGCACGAGCTTGGCGCGGTGCGCCATCGTCGGGGCCTTGGCGTCGCCGACGATGGCGAGCTCGAGCTCGAAGCCGTATTTTTCCATCACCCGCGATTCTTTGAAAACCGTGAGCAGCGGCAGATGAGACGAATCGCTGGCGAGAAGCTCTAAAGTTCGAAGCATGAGATTCCTTTCTTAGACCGAATGTTGCGGGACCAAAACGATTCTATTACACCGACGGCCGGACGCAAGTCATGGGAGGCCCAGTTCCTTTTGGACTTCTCTGAGCAGCGTCATGTCGTGCGCCACGGACACCGGGACGTTGGTCTTCTTCGTTTCATGTTGGATGAAGCCCCATTCGATGCCGAGATCTTCGTCGGTGAGCAGGCCGGTCGCGCTGAAGCCGACTTTGGAGAGATCGTAGACGCGAGCCGCGTCTTTTTCACCCATGTTGGCCAAGGCCATGATGATTCTCACGGTCTCGGTCCGGTTACTGCGCACGAACAGAAGACCCTTGAGCGCGGCGCGGAGCGCCCGCTTGACCATATCCGGCTGCGTTTTGATTTTGCTCTCGTGCGTTCCCAGGCCCGCGATCGGATGGACGACGATCTCCGCTGTGTTGCCGAAAAGCCGATAGCCCTGGTTTTCCATCATGACGTTGGCCGGCGGCGGCATCAGGCTGCCCTGGGCGATGTTCTGCTCCATAGTGGCTAGGCGCGCCGCGGTGCCGCCGACCGCGATCAGTTTGTATTCTCCTCTCTTCAATCCGAGGTGCTGAAGGTGTTTCTCGGTCAGGATCGCTTGGGTGTTGGCGAAGGCGTTCACCGCGAAGGTTTTTCCCTTGAGCTCGGCGGGTGTCTTGATTTCCGGGCGCACCATCATTGAGAAGAGCGGGCGCGTGTTGAGGCCCGCGACGAGCTTCAACCCCAGACCCTGGATGGCGCCATTCAGCACCGGGGAGATGTTCAGAGAAAAATCGAGATCGCCGGTCGCGAGCGCGGTCGTGGCGACGTTGCCGCGCATTTGAATCAGTTGGGGCTCCAAACCCTGTTCGCGAAAGAAGCCTTTGTCGACGGCGACCTTTACCGGCAGCCAGGTCATGCTCACGGCCGAGTAGGACAGTGTTATTTTCTTGAGTTCCTGAGCGGCTAAGCGTGTCGCCGTCAGCACAACTGCGGCCGACAGCAGCGGCAGGATGAGGCCGGGCAACCAGCGGTGGCGATGGCTCACTTGTCCTCCCACGGCTTTTCGATCGGCAGATCGAGCCGGTCGCCCCATTCTTTCCACGAGCCCAAATAGTTACGGACTTTCGGAAAGCCGATGAGCCTCAGCGCGAGATAGGTGTGGGCCGCGCGGTAGCCGCCCTGGCAATAGGGAATGACCTCTTTATCCGGCGTCACACCCAGCTTCTGATACATCTCGCGCAGGTCGGTTTCCGGCTTGAACCGGCCATCGGCGTCGAGGTTATGGGTCCATTCGAGATGCACCGCGCCCGGAATCGCGCCGCCGCGCACCGCGCGGATGTTCCGTCCCATGTATTCGTCGTCGCTGCGCGTGTCCACGAAGGCAATTCCTTTTTTCCCGAGTGAACCGAGGAGGTCGTCGGCGGTGGCAAGGAGATCTCTCTTCTCCGATACGTTGAAGTGCGTAGCTTTGGGCGGGACCGCTTCGGTCGCGATCGGATATCCGGCTTTCTTCCATGCCTGGATTCCGCCGTCGAGAATCGAGACGCGCCGGTGGCCGAAATATTCCAGAAACCACAGGCCGCGCGCCGCCTTCATGCCGCAATTTTCCTCGTAAAAAACGACTTCCGTGTCGAGATTCACGCCGCGCAGCTCGAAGAGGTGCGCCATCATCGACATAAACGCCTTGAGCGGCGCCGCGCTCGTGTCGATCAGGCTGATGCCGAAGAGATCGAAATGAATCGCGCCGGGAATGTGGCCCTGGGCGAACAGCTCCGCCTGGCGCGCGTCGATCACGATGAGATCCGCCTTGCCTGATTTTTCTTTCAGCTCATTCGGGGTTGTGAGCAGCTCCGGACGGGTGTATTTTTTCTTTTCCATGTCAGGCGTTATAGCACCGGTAAGGTCGGCGCTCAAATCATCGTTGTCGATGCTCCAAATTCTTGCCCTCGGCCTGATCGCCTCGTCGTTCGCCTACCAGCTCGCCGTTCCCGGACGCGCGCTCAAATTTCCTCAGGACCATTTCTCCCATCCCGATTTCAAGACCGAATGGTGGTACTACACCGGCCATTTCCAGACGGAGTCCGGAAAGAGCTACGGCTATCAGGTGACTTTTTTCCGCTTCGGTCTGCGCGACCGGCAGAAAGAAGAGGCGGCAACGCCGCCGTTGTTTACGGATCTCTACATGGCGCACTTCGCGCTCTCGGACAAGAAAGAAAAAAAATTCCGCGTCGCCGAGCGCGCCAATCGCGGCTACGGCGAGAGGGCCGGCGCCGCTGCCGACCGCTATCTGGTCTGGAACGAAGATTGGAAAGTAGAAGCTCAAGGTGGGAGCCACGTCGTTGAAGTTGCGGATAAGGATGTGAAGTTGAAACTGCGCCTCACGCCGGCGAAGCCGCCGGTCCTCCATGGAGACAAGGGGCTCAGCCAGAAAGCGGAAGGAAAAGGGAGAGCATCCTATTATTATTCTCTGACGCGCATTAAGACCGAAGGAGAACTGGAGATCGCGGGAAAAAGCGAAAAACTCCGGGGCCAAAGCTGGATGGACCATGAGTTCGGCAGCAACCAATTGGCCGAAGACCAACTCGGCTGGGACTGGTTCAGCATCCAGCTCGATAACAACACAGAATTGATGCTGTACCTGATGCGGCGCAAGGACGGCTCGATTGATCCGTATTCCAACGGCACGCTGGTTTATTCCACCGGCGCAGTCCGGCATCTCGCGCTCCGCGACTTTCAGGTACAAGCGCGGGAGAAATGGAAGAGTCCAAGAAGCGGAGGTAACTATCCGCTACGATGGAAAGTTGCGATTCCTAGCGAAGGAATCGAGCTGGAAATCGTTCCGTTCTTCCCCGATCAAGAGCTCGACACGCGTAAAAGCACCAAGGTCACTTACTGGGAGGGAAGCGTCCAGGTCCGCGGGATGTTCCAAAAAAACCCCGTGCAAGGTTTGGGGTATGTAGAAATGACCGGATATGCGGGGAAGTTGAAGGCATAAGCTGCCGCTTGATTTGCCTCTCGAAAACGCACAGAATCTCTCTTGTGCGTTTCGCATCGAAAGTCAAAGAAACCATCCAAAAATACCGCATGCTCTCTCCCGGCGACCGCGTGCTGGTCGCCGTCTCCGGTGGGCCGGACTCGGTCGCGCTGCTGCATGTTCTCTGGAAAATGAAAGATGAATTCAACTTGCGCTTGGAAGTCGCGCACCTCGAGCACGGCATTCGCGGCGAAGAGGCGCGGGAAGACGCGCGCTTTGTCGCCGAGCTGGCCGACCGGTTGGCTGTTCCTTTTCATCTCAAAGAGATGGAGCTGCTGAGAATTAAAGCGGAGCGGAGAAAAGGCAATCTCGAAGAGATGGCCAGAGAGGCCCGGCGTCATTATTTTGCCGCGCTTGCCGGCGCGCGGGACATTCAAAAGGTAGCTCTCGGTCATACGCGCGACGATCAAGCGGAGACGTTTTTGATGCGGCTTCTCCGCGGAAGCGGGAGAAAAGGTCTGGCGGGGATGGCTCCGGTTTCAAACCTGAGCGAAATCGAAGGAAGCCCTGCGCTGATTCGTCCATTGATCGAGACTTCAAGACAAGAGATCGAAAATTATCTCGCGGACGAAAAGCTCAATTCCCGTCTCGATCGCACCAACCTCGATCCGGCGCTATTGCGCAACTGGATCCGGCTCGATCTGCTTCCGCAGCTTCGGGAGAGGATCGATCGGCGCCTCGGCGAGAGACTCGCGCAGTTGGCCGACGGGATGCGCGACGAAGAGAAATTCTTGCGCGACCTTACGCGGGAGTTACTGCCGCAAATCACGCGCGAGGGACACCTCCTGCGCGGTCCGCTGCTCAAACAGCCGGTAGCGATGCGGCGGCGGCTCGTCCGTCTCTGGCTGGAAAAAGCTTTTGGCAATTTGCGCGGCGTCGAGTTCGATCACGTCGAAGCCATTCTCGGCTTGACCTCCGACGGCCCGCCGCAGGGGCGCGTCGCGATTCCGAAAGGCCGCGAGGTCGTTCGCAGCTACGATACCCTGCGTCTCGAAAAAAAAGGCCGCGTGCGCCGCGCCGCGTGCTACAGCTACACGCTTCCACAAGGCGGAGATCTCATCGTCCTTGAAGCCGGCGTGAAGATCGCAAGCTCGCGAAGCTCTTCGATTTCACGGCCTGATAACGAACTCGAAGCCGTGTTCGATTCGAGACCTCTGCCTGAAGTCCTGACCGTGCGCAATTTTCGCAACGGCGACCGCTTTCAGCCGTTGGGAATGACGGGTCGCAAAAAAGTCAAAGATCTTTTCATCGACAAGAAAGTTCCCTTGAACGTTCGCGCGACGCTGCCGCTCGTCGCGGCCGGGGAGGAAATCCTCTGGATTCCCGGCTATGCCCGCAGCGAGATCGCCAAGATCGGGCCGGCGACGAGGGAGGTTTTAAAGATCAAACTAACTACTCTCGCCGAGCAAAAGCGGGCGGCAGAATTTCACCGAAAGTTGCCGGCGATGCGTTGAACTAACCCATTGCGTGTGTTAACCTTTTTAGGGTTTCTCCCTCGATAGGGATGTAGGAGGCTTAGTTTTGAATCAGATGTCGAAAAATCTGGCCTTGTGGCTGGTCCTGGTGCTGATTTTTCTGTTCCTTTTTAATATCTTCAACAAACAGCACGGGCGCGAGCCGGAGATCATCTTCAGTGAATTTATCGCCGCCGTGGACCGGGGCGAGATTCAGGAAGTGACCATCCAGGGCCACAACATTCAGGGGAAATACCGCAACGGCGAGCGCTTCAAGACCTTCACGCCGAACGACCCCGACCTCGTTAAAATGCTGCGCGACAAGAAAATGAAGATCACCGCCAAGCCCGAGGACGAGTCTCCCTGGTACATGGTGCTGCTGGTCAACTGGTTTCCCATGCTGCTCTTGATCGGCGTGTGGATCTTCTTCATGCGCCAGATGCAGATGGGCGGCGGCAAGGCGATGTCTTTCGGCAAGAGCCGCGCCAAGCTCCTTACGGAAAACCAGCACAAGGTGACCTTCAACGACGTGGCCGGCGTGGAAGAAGCGAAAGAAGAGCTGCAGGAGATCATCGCGTTTCTGAAAGATCCTAAGAAGTTCACCAAGCTCGGCGGAAGAATTCCCAAGGGTGTTATTCTTGTGGGCCCTCCGGGCACCGGCAAGACACTTCTGGCGCGTGCCATCGCGGGCGAGGCGGGAGTTCCTTTCTTCAGCATCAGCGGTTCTGATTTCGTCGAGATGTTCGTCGGCGTCGGCGCCTCGCGCGTGCGCGACCTTTTCGTCCAGGGTAAGAAGAATGCGCCGTGCATCATCTTCATCGATGAGATCGACGCGGTCGGGCGCCATCGAGGGGCCGGGCTCGGCGGCGGCCACGACGAGCGCGAGCAGACGCTGAACCAGCTTCTCGTCGAGATGGACGGCTTCGAGACGAACGAAGGCGTGATCCTGATCGCGGCGACCAATCGCCCGGATGTGCTGGATCCGGCGCTGCTCCGTCCGGGAAGGTTTGACCGCCGTGTGGTGGTCCATAGGCCGGACGTCAAGGGACGGGAAGGGATTCTTGGAGTGCATACCCGGAAGGTTCCCCTGGCGCCGGATGTAGATATCAGCGTCTTGGCCCGCGGCACTCCTGGCTTTACCGGCGCGGACCTGGAGAACCTGGTCAACGAGGCGGCGCTGCTGGCGGCCCGCAACAACAAAGAAAAAGTCGATATGAATGACTTAGAGCTGGCCAAGGACAAGGTGATGATGGGGACGGAGCGGCGGAGCATGATCATCAGCGACGAGGAGAAGCGCAACACCGCGTTCCACGAGGCCGGCCACACGCTGGTCGCCAAGCTTATTCCGGGCACCGACCCGATCCATAAAGTTACGATCATTCCCCGCGGAATGGCGCTGGGCCTGACGCAGCAGCTCCCGATCGATGAGAAGCATACCTATCCCAAGGAGTATCTGCTCAACAATCTTGCGATCCTTTTCGGCGGGCGCGTCGCGGAGGAGCTGGTTCTGAAATCTACGACGACGGGTGCGGGCAACGATATCGAACGCGCCACGGATCTGGCCCGCAAGATGGTTTGCGAGTGGGGCATGAGCGAGAAGCTCGGGCCCATGACGTTCGGCAAGAAAGAGGGGGAGATCTTTCTGGGACGGGATTTCACCCAGCAGCAGGACTATTCCGAGAGCACGGCCGTCGAGATCGACGCCGAGGTCCGGCGCATCATTCAGGCAAGCTATCAACGGGCCAAGGACCTGCTGCATACCAATCTCCAGTTGCTGCACAGGCTCGCCGAGAGACTCCTGGAGAAGGAATCGCTGGACGGCGCGGAGATCGACGCCTTGATGCAGGAGTTCGGGGGAAACGGCGGAAGTCCGATCTCTCCCATGCCGGTCGCGGCCGGGCATGCCTGAATCGATCCCTTTGAAACCAGCACTCCACCCTCAACTCAAGCCTTAAAGGCGAGAGGCGCTAGTCGGTAGGCAATAGTCTCGGTCTGGCCATGGAGAAGAGCCCGCCGGAATCTCACAGCCATCCATCCCACGCGCCTCCGAGCGTTTCCGGCTTTGTGATTACGACCCGCCACGGGCCGATCGACATGAGCCGGCGCACCGCGGTCATGGGAATCGTCAACGTGACGCCGGATTCTTTTTCCGACGGGGAAAGATATTTCGATGCGGCGCGCGCCGTCGCTCATGGAGAGCGGATGGCGCACGAAGGCGCGGATTTGATCGACGTCGGCGGAGAGTCCACCCGGCCGGGAGCGTTGCCCGTCAGCGCCGAGGAGGAAATCGCGCGCGTGATCCCCGTCATTCGCGGACTGCGCCGTAAAATCTCGCTTCCGATCTCCATCGATACGATGAAAAACCAAGTCGCGCGCGCCGCCTTGGACGAAGGCGCGGACCTGATCAACGACATCAGCGCGCTCGGCTTCGACGCCGCGATGGCGTCTCTCGCCGCGGCGGAAAAAGTTCCGGTGGTACTCATGCACATGCAGGGCACGCCCCGGACGATGCAGCAAAGTCCGTCTTATGGCGACGTGGTCGAAGAGGTCCGGACGTATTTACACAGCCGTATGCAATTTGCCGTCGAGTCGGGCGTGGAGACCGAGCGGATCGTCATCGACCCAGGCATCGGCTTCGGCAAAAATCTGGAGCACAACCTGGCGCTGCTGCGCGGCCTCTCCGCGTTGGCGGCTCTGGGCCGGCCGGTCCTCGTCGGGACTTCGCGCAAGACTTTCCTCGGCAAGCTTCTCGATGCCGCTCCCGAAGAGCGGCTGGAGGGGAGTCTGGCCGCGGCGGTGGCCGCGGTGCTCGCCGGGGCGAACATCGTTCGGGTTCACGACGTGAAAGAGGCCGTCCGCGCCGTTCGCATCGCCGACGCGCTGCGCTTCGGCGCGGGCGAGCCGGCCGGAGCGCGGCATGATTGAAATCTTCACCCAGCTCCGCTGGCAAGACGTCCTCGACATCGGCATCATCGCGTTTATCGTGTACCGTCTCATCCGCATGATGCGCGGCACGCGCGCGATACAGATGGTCATCGGCCTGGTGATCGTTCTGCTGGTTTACGTGGGCTCGCAGATGCTGGGACTGTTCACGCTCAACTGGGTGTTGGATAATTTTTTGGGCTCGATCATTTTGGTCGTCATCGTGATTTTTCAGAGCGACATCCGGCGCGCGCTCACCCAGGTCGGTATGACGCCGCTGTTCAGCGGGCCCGACCGGATCGAGCACGGCCAGGCGTTGGAAGAGATCGCCAAGGCCGTGGTCTCGATGGCCGGCAAACGAGTCGGAGCCCTGATCGTGATCGAAAGAGAGGTGGGCCTGAACGACTACATCGAGGTCGGCACGCCGCTCGACGCGCGCGTTAGCCGGGAGCTGGTCGAGAGCATTTTCTTGCCGCGCTCGCCGATCCACGACGGGGCTTTGGTGATACGAAAAGGCAGGATGGCCGCGGCGCGATGTATTCTCCCCTTGAGCGAGGATTCCACGCTGAGCCCGGAGCTCGGCACGCGTCACCGGGCGGCCGTAGGTCTTACGGAACAGACCGATGCCGCCGCAGTCGTGGTGTCGGAAGAGCACGGCAAAATTTCTCTCGTAGTGGACGGAAAGGTGACGCAAAATCTCGACGAACCCCAATTGAGCAGCGCGCTCAAGCGGCTCGTGGCGCCATGAAGCGCTCGTGGAAAAAACTGTTCTCCTGGGCGAGCAGCGACGTGGGCCTCAAGCTCTTCTCGCTGCTCTTCGCGCTGGGCCTCTGGCTCTTCGTCAATGCCGGCCAGAAGCCGACGGAGAAATCCCACGTCGTGCCCGTCGAGTTCCGCAACCTCCCGGCGGATCTCATGGCGGTCGGCCCGGCGCCGGGGCAGGTGGAGGTGCGGGTGGCCGGCCCGCCGGCGCTCCTTTCCACGCTGGACCCGGATTATCTCAAGGTAATCTTGGATTTGGATGGAGCGCGTCCGGGGACGTCCACGTTTCGATTGAGCGCGTCGTTTTTCAATCCGCCGCGCGGGGTGAGGATCACGCGCATCAGTCCCGCGGTGATCAATCTCAGGCTGGAGCTGAAAGCGGAACGGTCCCTGCCGGTTACCGTGCGTCTCGGAGCGAAGCTTCCGGCCGGTTACAAGATTGTTCGTATGGACCCGATGCCCGACACGGTCAAGGTTCGCGGTCCCGCGAACGTGGTGAATCGAATGACGTCGGTCGAAACCGCGCTGCTCGAGCTGGAATCGAGCAAAGGGCAATTCACGCGGGAGCTTCGCCTCGGCTCGACCGACGAGACGCTGACGTTTTCACCCGACCGCGTGACCGTGGCGGTGGTGCTGGAAGAGGAGATCATTACCCGAGAGTTCGGCCGCTTCGAAGTGATGGCCAAAAATTTTTCCGGCAAGTACAGCGTGAGCCCGCGGCAAGCGCAGTTGAAGCTCTCCGGGCCGAAGCGTATTCTCGGCGAGCTGCAACTGGGACCCGACCAGGTTTACCTCGATTTGAAGGGACTGAAGCCGGGAACTCATACGGTGCCGCTCGTCTTCAATCTGCCGCGCGAGGTCAAGGTGCTGGAGCAGAAGCCGGACCGCTTCCGCGTGACGATCTCCGGCTAGGCGCGTAATCGATCATACATAGAGGAGCGAGAGGAAATGTCTTCGGAAAAAATCAAAAAGTTGAGCCGCAAGCGGCAACTGTTCGGCACCGACGGCGTGCGGGGAGTGGCGAATCAGGAGCCGATGACCTCCGAGATGGCGCTCAAGCTGGGGCGGGCTCTGGCCGCCGTCGTGCACGACCCGCGGTCCGATACTTCCGGGGCGCCGGCCGAGAGCAAAGCCCCATCGCCGGCCAAGCTCCGCGGCGTCCATGGACGCCACCGCTATAAAATCCTGATCGGCAAAGACACGCGCCTCTCGGGCTATATGCTGGAGACGGCGCTGGCGTCGGGCATTTGTTCCATGGGCGCCGACGTGCTTCTCGTCGGGCCGCTGCCGACGCCGGGCGTGGCGTACCTGACGCGCAGCATGCGCGCCGATGCCGGAGTGGTGATCTCGGCGTCGCACAACCCCTTTCAGGACAACGGCATCAAGTTCTTCTCTTACGACGGCTTCAAGCTGCCGGACGAGACCGAGGCGCGGATGGAAGAGATGATTTTCAGCGGCGAGACCGAGCGCCACCGGCCGACGGCGGGCGAGATCGGCAAGCAGTCCCGCGTCGACGACGCCGTCGGGAGATACGTCGTGTGTCTCAAGAGCACGTTTCCCCGCCATCTCACGCTGGAGGGGATGAAGATCGTGGTGGATTGCGGCCACGGTGCGGCCTACCGCGTGGCGCCCGCCGTATTGACCGAATTGGGCGCCGAGGTGTTTCCCATCGGCGTCCGCCCGGATGGAGAGAACATCAATCGCGGCTGCGGCTCCCTCTACCCCGAGATGGCGCGCCAGGCATTGCAGGAGCATGGAGCACATTTGGCGATTTCCCTCGACGGCGACGCGGACCGCGCGATCTTCATCGACGAGAAGGGCGAGGTTGTGGACGGAGATCAGGTGATGGCCATATGCGCGAAGGAGATGCGCGACAAGAAAACTCTAAAGGGGGGGGCGGTCGTCGCAACGGTCATGAGCAATCTGGGCTTGGAATTGGCTCTTCAAGGAATGGGGTTGAAGCTTGCGCGCACTCAGGTGGGAGATCGCTACGTGGTCGAGGAGATGTTACGGGGCGGCTTCAACCTGGGCGGAGAGCAGTCCGGCCATCTTCTCTTTCTCGACCACAACACGACCGGCGACGGCTGCGTTACGGCCCTTCAGCTTCTGGCCGTCATGGTCGAACGGGGACGGCGGCTCGGAGAATTGAAGAAGGTCATGACCCGGCTTCCTCAGGTGTTGCTCAACGTGAAAGTCAAAGAGAAAAAGGACATGGCGGCTCTGCCGCAGGTGCGGGCCAAGATCGCCTCCGTGGAGAAAGAGCTCGGCGCGCGCGGAAGGCTTCTGGTCCGCTACTCCGGGACCGAGCTGCTGGCGCGCGTCATGCTCGAAGGAGAGAACGAGGACCGCATTCGCCGGATGGCGCAAGACATAGCGGAGGAAATACGCAAGGAGATAGGAGCTAAATGACGTAAGGGGTTAGGCGTGAAAGGTGAGGCGATTTCCTCCACGCCTTACGCCTGACGATTTACCCCTCACGGAACTACGAGATGATTCGTTTAGGCGTCAATGTCGATCACGTCGCCACGGTCAGACAGGCGAGAGGCGGCGAGATCCCCGATCCGGTGGAAGCGGCGCTTTTGGCCGAGAAAGGCGGTGCGGACGGCATCACCGTCCACCTGCGGGAAGACCGCCGCCACATTCAGGAGCGCGACGTCGAGCTGCTGCGCGCGAGAATAAAGACCAAGCTCAATTTAGAAATGGCGGTGACGCCGGAGATGGTGCGCCTCGCCGAGCGCTTCCGGCCCGACGACGCCTGCTTCGTTCCCGAGCGGCGCGAAGAGCTGACGACCGAGGGCGGCCTCGACGTGCCGTCGCAAAAGTTTAAGATCCGCGACGCCGCGCGGCGGCTTCAAGCGCGCGGCATCCGGGTCAGCCTGTTCGTGGATCCGGACGAGAAGCAGATCGAAGCGAGCAAGGAGACGGGCGCGCACGGCGTCGAAATTCATACCGGCAGCTACGCCAATGCCGCCGGAGACCGGTCGAAGGAGATCGGCGAGGTTGCCGCGGCGGTCACACTGGCGCGCCGTCTCGGTTTGGAAGTCCATGCCGGACACGGGCTGAATTACGAGAACGTTTCCCCCATCGCGCGTATTGCAGAGATCGTGGAGCTCAACATCGGCCACAGCATCGTGGGCCGCGCGATCATGGTCGGCATGGAACAGGCGGTGAGGGAGATGAAGCAGTTACTGGTTATTCGTTAATTGTTATTTGTAAAGACAACGGGTGGACCCGTTCGACGCGACGACAATTGACCACTAAACAGTAACTAATAACCAGTAACCAACGATGCTTGTCGTTACCGCCAAGGAAATGCGCGAGCTGGACCGGCTCACGATCGAGAAATATCGCGTGCCCAGCCTCACGCTGATGGAGAACGCCGGAGAGGCCATTGTGCTGGCGCTCCTCAAGCGCTTCGGCAAAGCGGCCAAGGGAGGAGTGCTGGTCGTTTGCGGCAAGGGCAACAACGGCGGCGACGGGCTGGTGGTCGCGCGCCAATTGAAAAAAAAAAGCATCCCGTGCGAAGTCGTTCTGCTGGCGCGGAAGGAGGATTTAGCGCCCGACGCGGCGGAAAACTTCCGCGCGTACCTCAAGATCAAAGGGACGATCTTCGAAGCCCGCGAAAGCTCTCTCGCCCTGCTCGCCCAGCGTCTGAAGGGGAAGAAGCTGGTGGTGGACGCGATCCTCGGCACCGGGCTCAAAGAAGAGGTGCGCGGCGCCTATGCCGAGGCGATTGCGCTGATCAACAGCTCCGGCCTGCCGGTCGTGGCGGCGGACGTGCCTTCCGGTTTGGACAGCGACACGGGCAGGCCGCTCGGCGCCGCGATCAAAGCGGAGATGACGGTTGCTCTCGGTTATCCGAAATTGGGCGAAGTGATTCATCCGGGAATTTCGCACGCGGGTGAGCTGGTCGTGGCCGATATCGGCATTCATCCCGACGCCGTTAAAGAAGTCGCTCCTTCCACCGAGCTCCTCGAAGATGAAGAGATCGGCTGGCTCGTTCCCGCAAGAGATCCGGACAGCCACAAAGGAACGTACGGGCACCTGCTTGCGGTCGCGGGCTCGCGCGGCAAGACCGGGGCCGCGATCCTCGCCTGCCGGGCTGCGATGCGGGTCGGCGCCGGACTCGTGACGCTCGCGGCGGCGCGCTCTCTCAACGATATTTTCGCCGGCGCGCTGGTGGAAGTCATGACCGAGCCGCTGAGAGACAACGCCGACGAGGAGGTGGATCCGCTCGGCGATCACGAGTGGCGCCGCATCCTGGAAAAAAAGAGCGCCGTTCTCTTCGGCCCCGGAGTGGGAGTGAACGACTCCGCGCGCAGCGGCCTCTGGTGGCTGCTGAAAAATTTGGACGTGCCGTTTGTGATCGACGCCGACGGGCTCAATCTTCTGGCAGGAGACATCGAGCGGCTCGGCGGCGCCAGGCAGCCACCGGTTCTTACGCCGCATCCGGGCGAGATGGCGCGCCTCATCGGCGGCGATACGGCGGCGGTCAATCACGACAGAGTCGGCGTCGCGCGCGCGTTTGCCGGCCGCCACCGCTGCTACGTCGTGCTCAAGGGCGCGCGCACCGTCATCGCCACTCCCGCCGGCCGGGTGTTCATCAATCCGACGGGAAATCCCGGCATGGCGAGCGGCGGGATGGGCGACGTGCTCGCCGGAATGTTGGCCGGACTCCTGGCCCAGGGTTTTGCAGTCGAGGACGCGCTTCGGCTCGGCGTATTTCTCCACGGTTTTGCCGGCGATCGAGTCGCCGCGGCAAAAGGACAGATCGGGCTCATCGCCTCGGACGTGATCGAGGCGCTGCCCGAGTCGCTGAAACAGCTAAAAGAAGGCATTAGGCAATAGGCATGAGGCAACAGGAAAAGAGTCCTTCCTCACGCCTCACTCCGGGAGCCTGTCCTGAGCAAAGTCGAAGGGCCTCACGCCTGAGCGTCGTTTCGCATTCTCCAACTCAAACGCGCAACTGGGGTAAGCGATTGGGCCGGCTCATGCAAGGCGGCGCGATAGTCGGTCTTACCGGCGAGCTGGGAAGCGGCAAGACCTGCTTCGCGCGCGGCGTCGCCGAAGGCTTGGACGTCGGTAAAGAGGCGTGGATACGCAGCCCGACTTTCACGCTGATCAACGAGTACGACGGCCGGCTGCCGATGTATCACATCGATCTCTATCGCATCGGCAACGCGCGCGAGCTGGAGGAGTTGAACCTCCGGGAATATCTTTTCTCGGGCGGCGTGAGCGTCGTCGAATGGTTCGAGCATCTTCCCGCGGGAGAAGTCGATGAGTGGCTCCAGGTCGACTTTGAGCACGGCAGCGCAAACGAGCGCCGGTTGACCTTCGCCGCTCGGGGCAGGCAATATAAGGAGATCGTCAAGACGTTAGGGGTCAGGCGTTAGGCGATAGTGAATTATGAATTTTGAATGTTGAGTTTTGATTTATGGAAACCGATCCGAAAATTCAAAATTCAAAACTCAAAATTAAGCATTCGACGTTTTAGTTGGGTAGCAGGCAACAGGCAGAAGAAAAGGGAAAAACGGAGCGATGTCATTGGTGGTTCAGAAATACGGCGGCACGTCGGTCGGCAGCGTCGAGCGGATCAAAAACGTCGCCAGAAAAGTCGTCGCCGCGAAACAGGCGGGTCACGATCTGATCGTCGTGGTCTCGGCGATGGCGGGCGAAACCAACAGGCTCGTGGAACTCGCGCAGCAGATCTCGGACGCGCCCGACGAGCGCGAGCGCGACGTTCTGCTCGCTTCCGGCGAGCAAGTCTCCACCGCGCTGCTCGCGCTCGCGATCAAAAGCCTGGGATATAAAGCGCGCTCGCTGCTGGCGCACCAGATGCGCATACAAACGGATAAGGCTTACGGCAAGGCGCGGATCAAGAGTATCGACGCGGCACGCGCGCTCCAGTCGATCAAGGACGGCGAGATCGTCGTTGTCGCCGGATTTCAGGGAGTGGATGAAGAGGACAACATCACCACGCTCGGCCGGGGCGGCTCGGACACCAGCGCGGTTGCCATCGCCGCGGCTCTCAACGCGGAAATGTGCGAGATCTATACCGACGTCGAGGGGGTTTTCACCACCGATCCGAATATCTGTCCGGCGGCCAGGAAGCTCGACCGGATCTCCTACGAGGAGATGATCGAGATGGCCAGCATGGGCGCCAAGGTGCTGCAGATCCGCTCCGTCGAGCTGGGCATGAAATTCAAGGTGCCGATCCACGTCCGATCGAGCTTCAGCGAAGCCGAAGGGACCTGGGTGGTCGAGGAGGATGAAACCATGGACGCGGTTTTCGTATCGGGCGTGACCTACGACAAGGACGAGGCCAAGGTGACTCTGCTCGGCGTGCCGGACCGCCCCGGACTTGCGGCGCAGATTTTCGGCCCGATCGCCGAAGCGAATATCGTCGTCGACATGATCATTCAGAACGCCAGCGCGGCGGGGACCACCGATTTGACTTTCACCGTGCCCAAGGCGGATTATAAAAAGGCCCTCGCGGTGGTCGAGAACATGGCGGATTCGATCCAGGCCAAAGGGGTCACGGTCGATCCCGACATCGCCAAGGTCTCGATCATCGGCGTCGGCATGCGCACGCACGCCGGCGTCGCGGCGCGGATGTTTCAGGTATTATCGCGCGAAGGCGTCAACATCGAAATGATCTCCACCTCGGAGATCAAAGTGTCGATCGTCATCGACGAAAAAAATACCGAGCGCGTGGTCAAGGCGCTGCACAAGGAATTTATCGAGAACCAGGCGGCCGTATGAAAGACGTTCTGATCTACGACACGACGCTGCGAGACGGCTGCCAGGCGGAAGATATCTCTTTCACGCTGGAGGACAAGCTGCGCATCGCCGCGAAGCTGGAGGAAATCGGCGTCGATTACATCGAGGGCGGCTTCCCCGGCTCCAATCCGCGCGACGAGGAATTTTTCAAGGCGGTTAAAAAGCTCAAGCTCAAGCACGCGAAGATCGCCGCTTTCGGAATGACGCGAAAGCCCGCTTCGAAGTCGTCGCAGGACTTGAGCTTGAAGACGCTGCTCGACGCGGACACGCCGGTTGTGACGCTCGTGGGAAAGACCTGGGACCTCCACGTGCGCGACGACTTGCGCATCAGCATGAAGGCGAACCTGGAGATCATCGCCGAGTCGATCGCTTATATGAAGGAGCGGGTGGACGAGGTGATCTTCGACGCGGAGCATTTTTTCGACGGCTATCGGTCGCATCCCGAGCACGCGCTGGATTGCTTGAAAGCGGCCGAGGAGGGCGGCGCGGACTGGATCGTGCTCTGCGACACCAACGGCGGCCGGCTGCCGGGCGAGATTCGCGCCGCGATCGCCGCGCTTCAGGGAGTGATCTCAAAGCCGCTCGGCATCCACTGCCACAACGACGGCGAGCTGGCCGTCGCCAACACGCTCACCGCCGTGGAGATGGGCGTGCGGCAGGTGCAAGGCACCATCAACGGCATCGGCGAGCGCTGCGGCAATCTGAACCTGTGCTCGGCGATCGCGGACCTCCAGCTCAAAATGGGGAAGAAGTGCGTCGAGCCCGAGCAGTTGAAAAAATTGCGCGATGTCTCGCACTTTTTGTACGAGCTGGCCAACTTGAGCCCGAACAAGCACCAGCCTTACGTCGGCGCCAGCGCTTTCGCCCACAAGGGCGGGATGCACGTGGCGGGAATTCTCAAAAACCGCGAGACCTACGAGCACATCGATCCCGAGCTGGTCGGCAATCACCAGCGCGTGTTGGTCTCCGACCTGTCGGGACGGAGCAATATTATTTACAAGGCCAAGGAGTACGGCATCGATCTCGACCATCAGGATCACGCCGTGCAGCAGATACTCCGCCGGATCAAAGACCTCGAGAGCCAGGGCTACGAGTTCGAGGCCGCCGAGGCGTCCTTCGAGCTGTTGATCCAAGAGGCGCTGGACCGGAAAAGAAAAAATTTCCGCCTGATCGGCTTTCGCGTGATCGACGAGAAGAGAAACGAAGGCGAGCCGCCGATCTCCGAGGCGACGATCATGGTCGAGGTGGACGGAGTCATCGAGCACGCGGCGGCGATGGGCAACGGTCCCGTGAGCGCGCTCGACAGCGCGCTGCGCAAAGCGCTGACGAAATTTTATCCCGCACTCAAGGAAGTGGAGCTGCTCGACTACAAAGTCCGCGTGCTCTCCTCCGGCGAAGGGGCCGGCGCTTCCGTGCGCGTCTTGATCGAGTCGGGCGATAAAAAAGATTGCTGGGGCACCGTCGGCGTCTCCCACGACGTGATCGAAGCGAGCTGGCAGGCGGTCGTGGATAGCATCGATTACAAGCTTTATAAGGACTCAAAGCAGGCAACAGGCAACGGGCAATAGGCATAAGGTAGGGGCGACCGGCCGGTCGCCCCTACTCAGACATCACGCGATCGCCTATTTTTATGTGGAACACTCTTAAAGAAGACATCCAGGTCGTTTTCCAGCGCGATCCCGCGGCGCGGAATATCTGGGAAGTCGTCTTAACCTATCCCGGCTTCCACGCGATCCTGATCCACCGGCTGGCGCACTGGCTGTGGCAGCGGCGGCTCCCTACGCTCGCGCGCTTCGTGAGCCACGTCGGCCGCTTCCTCACCGGCATCGAGATCCATCCCGGAGCGAAGATCGGCCGGCGGTTCTTCATCGATCACGGCATGGGCGTCGTCATCGGCGAGACCGCCGAAATCGGCGACGACGTGACGATCTACCAGGGCGTCACGCTCGGCGGCACATCGACCGAGCGCATCAAGCGCCACCCCACGATCGAGGAGTCGGTCACGATTTTCAGCGGCGCGAAGGTGCTCGGGCCGGTGACCGTCGGCCGCCATAGCCGGGTGGGCGCGGGCTCGGTGTTGGTTACTTCGGTGCCGCCGCACTCCACGGTGGTTGGCGTCCCGGGCAAGGTCGTGAAGATCGAGGCGAAGCACACGCCGACCGGCAAGGCGATTATCGACCTCAACTCGGCCGACCTGCCCGACCCAGTGCAGCGTGCGCTCACGAGCGCGCTCGAGCAGGTCGAGCGGCTCGAAAAGCTGGTCAACGAGCTAAGCGTCCGCCAGGGCGGGCTGGAAGAGAAGCAGGCCGAGGACAACGAAGCGCTACGGAAAGTCAAAGAGATGCTGAAGACACAGGAACCGGGACGGTAAATACAATGTTGAATTTTGAATGCTGAATTTTGAATTAAAGAATAACCGGATTTCAATTCAACATTCAAAACTCAAAATTTAAAATTACGGCTTTCGTTATGACTTCGAAGAAGAAAGTGGTTGTTGCCATGAGCGGGGGCGTGGATAGCTCCGTCACCGCCGGGCTGCTCGTGGAGGGCGGCTACGAGGTCGAGGGCGTTTCTCTGAGGTTGTGGGAGTGCCGGCGCGAACAGCCCCAGAACTGTTCCGACTCGATGGGGGCCAGGACAGTTGCCGATCTGCTCGGTATCCCGCACACTGTCATGGATCTGCGGTCCGATTTCGTCAAGACGGTGGTCAAGCCGTTCGTCGCGAGCTACCTGAAGGGCCGGACGCCCAACCCTTGCGTCGCCTGCAATCGCGACTTCAAGCTCGGCGCTTTGCTCGACTGGGCGAAGGCGCATGGTGCCGATTACGTCGCGACCGGGCATTACGCGCGCGTGTCGCATGCTGCGAATACCGGACGCGCTTCGCTCGCGCGCGGCGCCGATCGCAACAAGGACCAGTCCTACTTTCTTTTCGCGCTCTCGCAGGAGCAGTTGTCTCAAACCCTCTTTCCTCTCGGCGAGATGGAAAAGGTGGAAGTACGCGGCGTGGCCCGCCGTCTCGGCTTGCCGGTCGCCGACCGGCCGGAAAGCCAGGACGTTTGTTTCGGCGACTACCGCTCGTTCGTCGAATCGCTTACGAATCCGGAAGATATTCATGGCGGAGAGATCGTCGATCGCTCCGGAAAGGTTCTTGGCCGCCACGATGGCCTCCATCGCTTGACGATCGGCCAGAGAAAAGGCCTTGGGATTTCTTCTCCTCATCCTCTGTACGTCCTGGAGATCGACGAGGCATCGCGGCGAGTGGTCGTTGGAGAAAAGGATGAATTGAATTGTCAGGGTTTTGTCGCCGACTCGCTCAACTGGATCGAATCCCCCGAGACAGAGGAATTCTCCGCCGAGGTCCAGGTGCGCTACCGCTCGTCTGCGGTTCCGTGCCGCGTCCGCGTCCATGACGATGGAAGTTGCGAAGCGCGCTTCGAAGAATCGTTTCCCTCCGTTGCCCCCGGCCAGGCCGCGGTGTTTTATCAGAAGGACCGAGTATTAGGTGGAGGATGGATCGAGAGAGCGCTCGGTTAAAATGAAGATCGCGATAACCACCCTTGGCTGCAAGATCAATCAGTACGATTCCGCGGTGATCCAATCGCGCCTGGAAGAGGGGCGGCACTCGTTCGTGCCGTTCGACGAAGAAGCGGACTTCTACATCATCAACGCCTGCACCGTCACCGACCGCGCGGACTGGGAAGCACGCCAGCTCGTGAGACGCGCCAAGCGGCGGAGCCCGGCGGCGCGCGTTTTGGTGACGGGCTGCTACGCTCAGGTGAAGCCTCAAGAGGTAGCGGATGTCCCGGACGTGGATTTCGTCGTCGGGCTGAACCGCGTGCCGGATCTGCTGCGCTTCGTCGATCGGACGGAGTCTTTGCCCGCCAGCGAGCGGGTCGCCGTCGGCGACGTGCGAAGAGAACGCGGCGTGTCGGTGCTGGGCGCGCGGGCGCTGCCAGGTCACACGCGGGCCTTCCTGAAAATTCAGGAAGGATGCAACTATTCCTGCACGTATTGCATCATCCCGTCGGCGCGCGGCTTGAGCCGCAGCGTTCCGCCGGAGAAGATATTACGCGAAGTCCGCGCTCTCGCGGAGCGCGGCTTCAAGGAGATCGTGCTCACGGGCATTCACCTCGGCGGTTACGGCCACGACCTCTCTCCGAAGTTGGATTTGACGGCGCTGCTCGAAGAGATCCTCGAAAAAACTCCGATCCGCCGGCTTCGCCTGAGCTCGCTCGACCCGCGCGAAGTTCCGGAGCGGCTGCTCCGGCTGATGTCCCAGTCCGAAACCGTCTGCCCGCACCTTCACGTCTGCGCACAGGCGGGCGACGATCGGATTTTGAAGCAGATGCGCCGCAACTACGACACGGTGTATTACCGGGACATCGTCATTAGAGCGCGCGCGTTGCTTCCGGACGCCGCGTTGGGGAGCGATATCATCGTCGGATTCCCCGGCGAGACCGAAGAGACCTTCGAGCGCCAGATGGAATTTTTCGACTCGCTTCCGTTGACTTACTTTCACGTTTTCCCCTATTCGATCCGCTCCGGTACCGTCGCGGCTTCTCTCCCCGATCAGGTTTCTGTGACGGCTAAGAAGGAGCGCGCAAGAAAAATGCGGGAACTGGGCGCGCGCAAGAAGAGGGAATTTTATCGCCGTTTCGTCGGCGCGCGCGTTTCCGTCCTCGTCGAGGGCGACACGAAGGTTGCCGGCGCGCTGCGCGGCTACAGCAGAAACTACTTGCCCGTGTCATTCTATGGGGAAAGCGCAAGGGCCAATGAAGAAGTAGACGTAGCGATCGAGCGATTTGAAAATGGCTCTCTCGTCGGCAGACCGCTCAACTAATCTCAAATTCAAAATCCAAAATGGCATCGAGCCCAGCCGACTTGACCCGTCTGCAAAATGAGCTGGGCTACTCCTTCTCCGAGACCGACCTTCTCACGCGCGCTTTGACGCACGTCTCTTACGGCCGGGGAAAGCAAGACGGGCACAACGAGACGCTCGAGTTTCTCGGCGACGCGGTTTTAGACCTCGCCGTCAGCGACCTTCTCATGCGCCGTTTTCCCGAGAAGACCGAGGGAGATCTATCCAAAATGCGCGCATCCTTGGTCAATGCTGCCGCCCTGGCCGAGAAAGCGACCCAACTGAATTTGGGCGAGTCGCTGCGCATGGGCAAGGGAGAAGAGCGCAGCGGCGGCAGGAAAAAAAAGTCCATCCTCGCCGGCGTGTTCGAGGCCCTGCTCGGCGCGGTCTATTGGGATGGCGGTTACGAGCCGGCCCGCCGGATTGTGGAGCGCTACTTTGCGCCCGATATCCAGGAGAAAACGCTCGGCCAGCAGGATTACAAAACACGGCTTCAGGAAATCAGCCAGATGCTGTTCCATGAGCCGCCCGTCTATAAGCTCGTCGCCGAGAGCGGACCCGACCACGAAAAGCGCTTCGTGACCGAAATATTCGTCGGCGGCAAATTACTGGGCCGCGGCGAGGGCAAGAGTAAGAAGCAAGCCGAGCAAGAAGCAGCGCGGCAGGCGCTCGCGGGATTGCAGCAGATCGAAGCTTGACCTGAAGATCTTTGCGTCCCTAGGCGTTCCCTGTTCCGGCCAGCCAGTTTCCTTCCCGGAAAATCGACTCCAACTTCCGCACATCGTCGGCGCCGGGGAGAACTTCTTCCAGGTATTTTGGGTATTCCTCGGCTGAGAGCCGTTCGCCGTAGACGCTAAACGTCCGGTCGGCGTAATCTCCGATCTTGCGGTTGAACCTGACGTCCGGGGCGCGGAGTTTCGGCTCTCCGTCCGGGATCAGTTGATTGAAACCCCTGATGATCTCGCAGTCCTCGTTGTAGTAGTGGGTTCGCGCCTCGTCGTTGACCCGTTCGAGGTCTTTCGGCGGCGCTTTGGCGGTCGCTTCGTCGAATCGTCCCTTAAATCCCCAGCGATAGAACCTTTGCGCGGAGCCGGAGCGGTCTTTGCCGAAGAGATCGTAACCGGTCGAGAGCCACTTGTTCAGATACTTTTGAATAATTTCGATCGGGACTTTTCCGGTCTTGACGACCCGCAACAGGCCGCTCTGGCCGGTGAAGAGATGAAACGCCTCTTCCTTCAACATCGGTCCCATGCTTCTGGACAGCGGCGCGAAACTGGAGTGGTGCAGCATGGTGAGCTGGTATTTTCCGTCGCGGTCGATGAAGCAGGTATAGGTGAAAAAATCCAGCCAGTGAGTCACGGGTTGGTTGAAAGCTCCGAGCAGGCGGCTTCCTTCGTAAGCTCTTCGCTCCAGGAGCTTTCTTGCTTCGAGCTTGCCGTCGCTGCCGAAATGATTGACGAGAATGTGGCTCATCTGAGAGCCGTGACGCATCTCTTCGCGCATGACGCGAAGCAGGCACTGGTGGTCGTGGGCGGTGGGTGCCGTGTTGAGCAGATTCCGTTGCTGCTCCGAAGAGGCGAACTCCGTGTCGCCCTGATAGACGATCAGATGGAGCAGGGCGTCGCGCATGTCCTGCGTGGGGACTTGCAGTATATTTTCCCATTTTTTCCTGCCGGCGAACTCGCCGAACTCGATCTCGGGATGAGTCCCGTCATCATAGAGCGCGTCGAACTTGAAGTCCTTGACGAGCGCGTTGTCGAAGCCGATATCTTTTTGCCATTTCCGAAACAGATCGGTCCAGTCGTCGAAGGTTGCGAGTTTGCCCATGGGGCCTCCTTGGTTGTTTTTCGCGACATACTCAGCAGGTTCCATGCCACGCTCTTTCCCTGCTAATCCTCGCTCTTCCGGCAAGACGAAAAGGGTTCCTTCCTAAGTTTAAGAAAAATGGCTGCTGCTGTTCCTACTTCTCGGAGTTACCGTATCTCCGGAGCTCGCCGGCGCTGCTGATTTCCTAGGGTTTTTTGGTGGCACGGCCGTTGCTCAAGCGCTTCTCCGAGACTGAATCCGATTCTGTTCGGCAAAGAGATCGTGCGATGAGCTAGGAGAAGCGTGATGGCGAACCAAGAAAGGAGAAGGACCATGGAAGGAATTCCTCCTGAGATGTATGCGATTTACGGCGACCAGGCCCGGGGGACCGCGGCCCCGGCGATCTCGGAAGTCGAGCGCTTGAGCAACGAGTTCGAGGCGCATGAGAGCGAGGAGAGCAAGTTTCTCAAGCAGTACAAAGAGGTTGCCGGAACGACGCAGAACCGGATGATCAAGTTTCTCCTGCAGATGATCATTTCCGACGAGGAGAAGCACCACGCGATCACTCACGCGATGGCATCGACCCTCAAGGGAGACCTGAACTGGACCAGTCCCGACGATGCGCTCCACGGGCTCTATAGCATGGTCGAAGAAAAGGAGAAGCTCCTCCAGCTCACGGAAGGTTTTATTCGCGTCGAGAAGCAGGGGATCAAGGAATACAAGGAGTTGATCAAATCGAGCAAGGGCTATTATCGGGACCTGTTTGTCTTGCTCTTCGAGTCTATGATTCACGACTCGGAAAAGCATGTCAAGATCCTCGAGTTCTTGCGCGTGAGATTGAGAGACGCTTGAGTTTATGGTTCTACCGGCCTTCGATCCCTTGGCGAGATTTGCCGAGCTGGAGCGGCTCGTCTCGAAGATCTATTTGCGTTTTTCGCATCTTTTTTCTCACCAGGCCGAGCTGAGGGATTTCTGGTGGGAAATGGGCCTGGAGGAGGAGCAGCACGCGTCGATTCTCCTGGTTTGCAAGGAGCTGATCGAGAACTACGACGACGAGCGCCTGGACCCCTCCATCAGCGGCGACAAAGCCGACCGGCTCAGAGAACACCTTTCGGCTTTTCTCCGAAAAGGCACGCCGTCGTTAGAGGTGGAAGAAGCCTTCAGGATCGCTCTGGAGATCGAGACCTCGGAGATCGAAACTATTTACAGCAAGCTCTTGCAGTTGGGCGGGCCGAAGATCGCGCACACGCTGCAAAACCTCGGCGTCCCCGCGAGCGTGCAGCGGCAGAAATTGAAGGCCGCGCTCCGGCGCTTCTGCAGCGATCCCGATCTCCTGGCCGAAGCCGATCGGCTTTGATCCCGCCTGGAATTTTTCCGCGCGTATTTAAGCGGCGCCGCCACGATCTCTCTGTCAGTGGGTTTTCGATAGAATTTCCGATCCTAAGTCATTTGCGATTTCGCGGAATTGTTCGAGGGCGGCTTCGAGGTCCTCGACGATTCCTTGGGCGAGAACGTCGGGATCGGGAAGATTGTCTGAGTCTTCGAGGCTTTCATCTCTGAGCCAGAAGATGTCGAGACCGGCTTTGTCGCAACTGAAAAAACTAGCCTGTCCCCTATTTCTGGCTCATGTCCGTTTGGTTTTGGCGCGTTTGACGCGGTACGATGCGGCGCGCTGGGCGGCGATTTGCAGCGCCACGTCCCATGCATCGCCGGCGCGCTCAAAGCGGGCAGCAAATGCCGGGTCCTGCATCTGTCTTTCGAGGTAACGGTCGAAATTGCTTTTTTTCATCGCCTGCCTGAACATCTATGCGTTCTTTGCGCTTAGCTTACCTGCCGATCTTGAAGACTTCTGTTCCCTGATCTTCTGTTCCAGCCAGAGGTTAACGAGAGCATCGGAGGGGACCCCCTGTTTGCGGGCCACCGACTGAATTTTCTCGGACAGCCCCTTTTCGACGGGGTAGTAAGTCGCTTCGGGTTCGAGTACCACGTCGAATTTGACCTTTTTCGTCTTCTTCCAAAAATCACTCATGTCGTGCTCATCCCAGAACTCTCCGATCTCCGCGTACGTACGAGCATTGGAGATCGAACTTCTACGTTTTTTCATCTCGTTTTCTTTTAGAGAATATACTCTTCATCTTCGCATCGGTCTTTTTTGTCTGTGCTAAATTTCCGACGGCACCTTACGTCCAAGTCGAGTCCGCTCAAAGTCTTTGTCAAAGCTCACAATGGCCAGGTCATATTTCTCCGCAACCGCATAATGGTAGGCATCGTCGAAATCCAGGTGGAATTGTTCGATGGCGTGAACTACCGCCGACATTTCGTCAGGACCTAGCCTGATCAATGTGACGTTACCGTCAAGGAAGACATCTTTGACGAAAGTAAGGAAAGCCTCGCTACGGTTAAGCTTGGCTAGAATAATTCCAATGGAGTGAAAGGCAAAATCGGTGATGAATAAGCGCTCCGCGGGAGTGCGGTCGAGAAAGTGACCTACCTCTTCGGACTTGGCTTGGTCGAGAATCCGCTCAAGCCATACGTTGGTATCAACCAGGTACAAAGTCTAGTCACCACGCCATTCCAAAGCCTTTTTCTGCAACTCAAGGGAGGTGTACTGCGCGCGGTAATCTCTAAGGGCGCCCGCCCAATCCTGACGAAGCTTTTTGCCGTTCTGCTTTCTCCGTTTCTTGAGCAGGCTGTTTACGAACTCCTCCACTTCCTTTTTCAAGGCCGGAGGAAAATTCTTGATTCGCTCGTCGATGCTTTTCATAACCTTCCCCTTCCAATAATATTTATCTTACCACCTCTCAAAACCCGTTGCGACCGCGTTCGATATCCACCCATTCGCCATCTTGTCAGTCATTGCTTTTTAGATTCGACATTCGTTCCACCTAAGTCATTCGCGATTTCACGGAATTGCCCGAGGGCGGCTTCGAGGTCGTCGACGATTTCCTGGGCAAGAACGTAGGGATCGGGGAGATTGTCGGAGTCTTCGAGGCTTTTGTCTCGGAGTCAGAAAATGTCCGGGCTGGCTTCGGCGTGTTTGATGCTACGAATTCAGATTTCTAGCCGTGAGGAAAATAAACAAACCAGCCTGTCCCCTTTATTTTTCCCGAGACGTTGATTCCTCATTTATTCAGTTCCGTCCCGCGGCTTTGGCGTCTCAAGCACTCGACTGCAGTTCGTATTGCCGCTGAATCCGAAGATCGCTCGGCCCACTCGCGCCAAAAATCCCTTGTCAAGCTACGCGGCTTAGCGAGAGGCATATCCAACTTAATGCGTGATGGTAGAAGGATAGAGTCGCCTAAAATTATTGCCTCCCCGATGTCCAAGAGGGGAAGCACATCCGCGATTCCAACCATGCTGTCCGGCATCACGGACCTCACCGCTGATTGGTCCTGTTCATTAGTTAGCCTTAGTGCAATAAAGTTATTGCACTGACTTAAGATCGTCTTGCTTACGTCTGATGGACGCTGGCTGACGACAAGCAACGAAAACCCGTACTTCCTACCTTCCTTCGCGATTCGCTCGAAAGTATCCAGAGCGCGCTTGGCCTCGGCGTCGGCGTCCGAGCGGACTGGCAGGTAGAGGTGGGCCTCGTCGCAGACGAGGCAGACAGGGGTGCGCGACTCGGCCCGCATCCAGAACTGAACGTCGTAAAGCACGCGAGCCAGAACGCTAACTACGGTCGGGAGGACGTCCGCCGGGACTTCAGAGAAATCCACGACTTTAATCCCGGGCCGACTCCCCTCCTTGGTAGAGAGGAAATTAACAGCCATATCCTGCATCCAGTCATAGGAACTTGTGCCAGAGGGTGGTTGGAAAAGGAACCCATACCGACGGTCTTCGAGCTTTGCGCGAAGACGGCTGAGAAAACGAGTAAGTTTTCCGTTCCATTCCCCTTTCCGATCGGTACCAGCACGTGCTCCAGGTTCGCGTTCATTGTCAAGCCGGTTCAATTCAATAACTACAGATTGGAGATCGTATGGAACGGGCGAATCCACTGTGAAGGATGCCTCAACTTCAGTACGACCCTCTTCGTGAAGTTTCTTCTGTTTGTTTTCCTTGACCAACGCTGTAAATACAGTTGCTTGGTTGGGGGCATTGTCATCACTGCGGTCGAGAAGCATAGAGAGCATCTCTTCTCGGTTTAGGAGCCAAAACGGCAGAAAAAGAATGTGCGGCTTCGGATCTAGAAGATCTCCAGGTCCTGCGATTTTAAAATACTCTGCGTAGCCGTTCGGTTGTCCCTTCGCAATCGAGGCGTATTCACCATGCATATCCAAGAGCAGCAGGTTCGGGTGACTAAGGGTGTTCGCTCTTTCGAGAATCGAGGCCACCGTATAGCTCTTGCCGCTTCCGGTGCTGCCTAGAATTGCCGCGTGCCTCTGGAAGAACCTATCGCCGTCTGCGACGGCTTGAGCAGTCGAGTCAAGGGCGAAATGCCCGAGGCGAAGAGCCTTGTCTTCCGGAACATCCTGCGACAACACGCCCATGAAAGCGGTCAGATTTACTCCTTGGATTAGGTGGCACGGCTGGTCGATCTGTGGGCAGGAATCCGCACCTCTCTTGAATGACGGTCCGGCGTCGCCGTCCTTGGAACGATATGTCCCAACGAGGATGGCTCGGATCGTATCCTGCATCTGCTCGGGTTGCGGAGCCGTTTCATCATCAGGCGCTCCGCTGGCCTCAATAATATCTCCTGGGAGGCGAGTGATGCGTTCGACGATTGAGATCAGAAACTGATGGCCGGTAGATCCTTGCACGGCGATAAGGTTTCCGACCATCACCTTTTTGAGCAATTCGTGATCATCGACATGGATAAACACGCGCATCGTGTCCACAGACATGACCCGCCCGATGGGCACGGTCGATTCAAATGACATTACGGCAGTAGGCATCACAGCACTCCTTTATTGAACCCTTCGAGGTTCCAAAGCTGGTCTTCCACGATCAGTTCATCCCCGCTTGAGTTTATGACTCGTGTGCGAAGATCGGTTTTTGAAACGGCGCAAAGAGCAGTAACGTCGGTGCCCCGACTATTTTCGATCACTTTAAGGGCATTATCTGAGAGGCCCTTTGTCACGATAACACTGGGTTTCGTCAGCTTGAGACCTGGACACAGGTATTGTTCCAAGTGGTCGTCGTTGAATCCGTAACCTATAAACATCAACCGTGTGGCGCTGGCTGCCGCTCGGTTACCCGCAGTGCGCTGATCGTCAAATGCCCATCGAAAGCTTTCACGGTATTTGCTGGCCCCCGGAGTGATAATCATAGGCACCTTACCGATATCTATAGGGCACCGTGCGAGCTTACCATCGACCTCAACCCAGTCTAGGCTGCCATGGGGCTTATGTACGCATAAGCACGGCAAAGATCGGAAAGCCGCGTTTTTCCCTGCAATGTAAGACTCTCGATGTGAGTCGGCTGATCGCTTTGGGTTCGATCGGCCATGTAGATAGCCGAAGAAGCGAGAGTCCACCCCAATCTCAGCCGCCTCCGTCGCCAGCTCGACCAAACGATCATAGTTGGACGTAATGAGATGAAACTTCCTACCCGCCTTGAAGAGGTGCTTCACGAAAGGTGTGAAGGGCAGAACCCTATTCCCGGTTAGGACGCGCTTAAAGACATCTTGTTCCGCAGTGGAAATAAAGTCCGCCGTCGCACCGACAATCGCATCGACGGTAGTTGGTTGCAGTGTGACCTTAGCCATGGCAGCTTCAAGATTGTCGCCGCTATCCAACGCGGCGACGATCTGAGTCCAAGCCGTATCCGGCGTCGAGGCCAATTTTTGAGGAATCACGCTCTTCAAGTGATCCGCTAGCGACCCCATTCCAGGAATGCCTTCTGCGATGGATAGGCCTGTGCCAACAACGATAAGTAAACCTTCTTGCAGATGATCCTGAAGGTCTCTCTTCACTTTGGATAGTTCAAGAGCCAACGTGAGATTACCTTACAATCACTGACTTTCTTTCTTGAGTTCAAGAACGGTCAGTTGCCGTGGTTGAGTATCGACCGGTTCAATGACTGCGATCTCATCGCCGGACGCTGCACCGAGTTCCTTGAAGCGCCTAGCGGCAGGCAGCACTCTATTTTCCAGGGAGCCAACTGCGCTGTTGTACGCGCCGCTGGCTTTTTCGAGGCCGTTGCCGATGTCGGAAATATGCTCGGCCAGCGTTCTCATTCGCTCGTAAAGTTGCTTGCCCAATTCGCTTATGGCCTGAGCGTTCTCGGCAATTTGTTCTTGCTTCCAACCGTAAGCGACCGCATGGAGAAGCGCGATAAGTGTGGTGGGAGTCGCCAATACGACGCGTTTTTTCATGCCGTCTTCTATCAACTGATGGTCCGCATCCGCTGCCGCGGCAAAGAATGACTCGCCAGGAATAAACATCACGACGAACTCCGGCGCTTTGTCGAACTGCTCCCAGTAGCTCTTGGCGGATAAGGCCGACATATGCGATCGAATCTGTGCGGCGTGACGTGCCAACGCTTCCTTTCTTCCTTGCTCGGACTCCGCTGAAAGGGCATCGAGATACGCTGCAAGCGAGACCTTGGCGTCAACCACGATTTCGCGTCCGGCGGGGAGGTGAACTATAAGGTCAGGGCGAATACGCCCTTCGTCGGTTGAAACGCTTAGCTGCTCGGTAAAGTCGCAGTGCTCGGACATACCGGCCAGCTCAACGACGCGCTTCAAAGTCATTTCACCCCACCGGCCGCGGATTTGCGGCGTTCTGAGCGCTGTGACCAGATTCGCGGTTTCCTTCTGAAGCTTTTCCTGGCTCTCGGTGAGCCCTTTTAAATTCGATTCGAGACTCGTATAGGCCTGTTGGCGGGTGGTTTCGAGGTTACGGACGTGTTCATCGAACGTCTTCAACGATTCGGCAAGTGGCTTCACCAAACCGTGGATCGCCTCCTCTCGTTTGCCGAGGTCGCCCTTCGCTTCCGCGAGTACCTTATCGAAGGTTTCCTTAGCAAGGGACAAAAAAGCCTTGTTGCTGCTTTCAAGGGTGGTACTTGCCAAGGCCTTGAACGTATCCGTTAATTTTTCTTTGGCCTCCGCAAGGAGCCGCTTCTCATCTTCCAGCCGTTTGGCGAGTTCTTCCTTCTCGGTTTCTGCCCTGACTCTGGCCTCACTTTCAGATGACAGTTGCGCTCTCAGCTCCTGAAAGTCGGTCTCCGCTTTTTCGCGCACTTCTTCGTACTGCCTGCGAACCTCTGCTGCAATCGCTTCGGCAGCAGCGGCTTTGGATTCAGCAGCGGCAGTCTTCCGATTGGCATCACCTACTTTGGTAATAAGCTCAGATTGGGCGCGTTTGGTAGCGACTAGCCATGCCACTACGGCCCCGACAAGCAATCCAGCCAAACTCCATGCGATGTATTCCATCATAATTACTCGCGTCGATATGCAAGCTTTCCTCAAGCGTCAATGTGACAATGCAAGTCCCGTAACCTTTCGTGCGGCAAGTTACAGAAATCGCCTGAGCTTACAACGATTTTGGGGTTGGGAAAAGCAAAAAATTATGCGTGTGATTCGTGTTAGGTGGCAGGGGAGGGGAACCTGGTTGGCACCGACGCAATCTATTTTCCGCTAGAGGCGGAAGCGCCGCTCGCGGAGCCGCCCGCAACAGCCGAAGACTTTTTGCTCTCTTTTCTAAACCGCTTCTCGTAGCAAGCGCGGATGCGCATGCGCAGCTTTTCGTAATCTTCCAGCAGCCGCTTTCCCGCGCGCGCGTTTTTCTTGCCCTTGTATCCCAGCGCCAATGCAATGCCCTGAATCTTTGCCGGATCTCTTTCGAGAATATCGATCGATTGCTGGCGCTCCAGGCGCATCCGGTGGTCGAGCCGGCGGAGAAACAGGTAGCCCTGCGACAGCAAGCGGTATTCTTCCGCGCCGATAATTTTTCGATCGCGTAGAGCGTGCAGCGCGTCCAGCGTCGCCTGCTTTCTCAGCTCGCGGTGGCGCCGGCCGTGCGCCAGTTGGAGCATTTGCGTCAGAAACTCGATATCGACCAGTCCGCCCATTCCTTTCTTCAAGTTGAAGCGGTCCGCGTTTTCCCCGGCCAGCTCGTTTTCCATGCGCGCGCGCAAATGATCGATCGCGGCGACGCCCTCTTCCGTCAGTCCGGTTCCATAGGCGAAGCTTCGGGCGACCTCTTCGGCTTCGCG
>JBGQBP010000007.1:0-33669 GCA_041494945.1 Binatia bacterium
AACGTTGACAAACCTACGGATCTTTCCGGTTTCGTCGCAGATCCGTTCTTTAATTCCCGGGTAACTTTTTTCCAGATCGTCCACCAGGGCGCGCACATTCTGACCTTGAGCGGCGACTTCGTCGGCCCCGTTGGTGAATTTGCGCAGCGGCGTGGGCATGCGGACACGGACACTCATAAAGCGACCTCCCTATCTATGTTTAGCTGACAAAATTTGGCTACGCGTGGTTCTGATTTGTGTCAGTATTTCAAATCCCAAATCCCAAGTGGGTTATAAACCTTCCCTTTATGGCTTGCAAGGCATTCTGACAGGCGGATCGGGGGACGGCCCGAATCGTGCTTACATAACTACCCAAGAAGCTCTTATAAATCGTTCCAACATCTAAGAAGGCCAGCGAGTCGGCACCAAAATAACGACACATCACAAAACACAAATTTCAAAGAGCCCTATTATAGTTTGCAATTCCGTTGTTTTATCAGATCGTGGCGACCGGGGCCGAGGAGGAGATGATGAAGCACTTAGATTTTTGGCACAACGTGGGTCTAACTGCCTCGCTCGTCGTCTTCGTCGGCGGGTGCGCCGCCAACATGGCAGCGCCGATAGCCGTTGAAGAACCGGCCACCAGTCCAGAACGCGCGCAGCCACTATTTGACGCGGCGCGAACTGCCGAGGCGGCGAAGCCTAGCGCATCCGCAAGCAAAGGAGATCCCGGCATCGTAGTCCATATCGATCCCACGACCGGCGAATTTCTACCCGAGCCGCCCGCAGATGGCGTAACACCGCCGCGAGCGGCGGATGCGGCCAAAGCGCCTGTACCCCAATTCCAAGAAGTTTCGAGTCCGATACCGGGCGGCGGCGTCATGATCGACCTACAAGGCCAATTTCAAACACCGCTGGTGGCCACGATCGATGCCGACGGCAAAGTGACAGTGAAGCACGAATCGACGTTGCCCGCCGGAGCGGAGAACAAGTAGGCAAAGAGGCGCCGATGCGGCACTTGTTATTAATTTTCTTGGCGAATGCTCTCGTTGTCTTGGTAAATCTCGTTTCCCCGCAGTTGGCGCGGTCGCAAGCGACGTTTACTATCATAAACCTCGACGGCCCAGGTGAAGGCTACAATGACCCAACCGCGGCGGCTCCTGTAGGGGGTAATTCGGGAACTACCATCGGCCAACAGCGCCTCAACGCGTTCCAGCACGCCGCGGATATCTGGGGGGGGCTGATAACCAGCCTGGTGGTCATTCGGGTCGATGCGAAATTCGATCCATTATCTTGCACGGCGACCAGCGCGGTCCTTGGATCGGCGGGACCGAACTCGGTGCATCGGGATTTCGCTGGCGCGCCGGTGTCTACCACCTGGTACGTGCAGGCCCAGGCGAATAGTCTCGTCGGCGCAGATTTAAACGGAGCTACGAACGACATTAGCGCCACCTTCAGCAGCACGATCGGTACCCCTGGCTGTCTGGAAAACGTCGGCTGGTATTATGGACTCGATGCCAATTCCCCATCTGGAAAAATTGACTTCGTAACGGTGGTGCTCCATGAGCTAGGGCACGGTCTGGGTTTCTTGAGTCTCGTAAGTCTTAGCACGGGGAGTAAATTCCTCGGTTTCGATGATGCATTTATGCGCGACCTCGAAGATCATATAACCGGCAAGTTATACCCCCAGATGACAGACGCGGAGCGTCTGGCCGCAAGTCTAAACACGGGGAACCTGCACCAGATCGGTCCCAATGTAGTCGCCGGCAGCGGCGGCTTGACTAGCGGGCGTCATCCAAGCGGCCATGTACAAATGTTTGCGCCGAATCCCGCGCAATCCGGCTCCTCGGTGTCGCATTGGGATACGGCGCTGAGCCCAAATGAGCTGATGGAGCCAAGCTATACAGGCCCGGTCCATGACGTAGGTCTCGCGCTAGAACTACTTGCGGATCTGGGCTGGAACGTTGGTCTGCCGCTACCAAGCCTATCCATCAACGATGTGATGGGCAATGAGGGAAACTCGGACACTACTTCCTTTAACTTTACGGTATCCCTGTCTCCTACCAGCAACGAGACAGTGACAGTCAATTTTACCACGGCCGATGGGACGGCCACCACGGCGGGGAGCGACTATGTGGCTGCCTTCGGCAATCTGACGTTTAATCCTGGAGAGACCACAAAGACGATCACTGTCCTGGTCAATGGGGACACTCAGATCGAGCCCAACGAGACCTTTTTTGTCAACCTCACAAATGCCACCAATGCGCCAATCTCTAAAAGCCAAGGCGTAGGCACGATTACTAATGATGATACTCCGCTGCCGCTTGTTATCGGCGTTTCCAGTTTGCCTGACGGAGAAGTAGGCCTTGCCTACAATGGCGATTTACAACTCGGCGGCGGCACTCCGCCTTACATGGTGAGTATCGCTCAGGGAGTTCTGCCTGCGTTTCTCACTGTGAATTCCAGCGGCATCCTAAGCGGAAGTCCCGCTAAAGCGAGTCCCAAGAAGATTAAAAGTTTTACCGTGAAAGTCACCGATAGCCTGGGCGCTTCGATGAGCAAATCATTTACGATCAAAATCTTTGGCGCGCCGGGAATCAAAACCAAAAAATTGAATAAGGGCGCGGTAGGAAAGAGTTATAGCACCAGTCTCGCAGGTACCGGCGGGAAGTCTCCTTATAGTAATTGGTTCTTGGTGGCAGGAAGTCTTCCTGCAGGCCTAAGCCCCCTTAACCCTTCAACGGGAACGATTGCAGGCACCCCTACGATGCCGGGGACGTTTAGTCTAACCATTGGAGTCACCGATGCATTGGGTGGTGTGGTCCAGAAGAACTTTATGCTTGCGATCAAGTAGCAGCGGGCCGAAAACTTTTACCCTTCCCCCGCCGCGGCCTTGCCCGGAGCGGGCTGGGCGAGCTGCGAATAAAGCTCGTCGAAGTTCTGCAGGGTCGCGTTGATCTTGAACGGCTGCTCCACGCTCGCCGCGACGGCTTCGAGCGTCTTGTAGCCGTTGCCCGTGATGCTGATAACGATCGACTCGTCGCGGGGGATTCTTCCTTGCTGGATCAGCTTCTTGGTGACGGCCACCTCGGTGCCGCCCGCGGGCTCGGTGAAGATCCCTTCGGTGCGGGCCAGGAGCTTGATGCCGTCGATGATTTCTTCGTCGGTCACGCTCTCGCCCCATCCGCCGGATTCGCGTACTGCCTGGAGCACGTAGTAACCGTCGGCCGGATTTCCTATGGCGATCGAGCTCGCGATGGTGTTGGGCTTCACCGGACTGATGAGATCCGTGCCGCGCTTGAGCGCCTGGACTATCGGCGCGCAGCCCGTCGCCTGGGCCGAGTAGATCTTGCACGCGTCGTCTTCGATCAGACCCACTTGCTTGAGCTCGTGAAAGGCTTTAGCGATTTTCGGAAGGATGGTTCCGCCGGCGGAGGCGACCACGATGTGCTTCGGCAGCTTCCAACCGAGCTGCTCCGCGACTTCGAAGCCGTGCGTCTTCGCGCCTTCGGCGTAGTAGGGCCTTAAATTGACGTTGACGAAAGCCCATCCGTATTTATCGGCGATCTCGCTGCAGAGCCGGTTGACGTCGTCGTAGTTTCCCTGGATCGCGATCGTGCGCGGGCCGTAGATCGCCGAGCCGATGATTTTACCCTGCTCCAGCCCGTCGGGAATAAAGACGTAGCAATTAAGGCCGGCCTTGGCCGCGTGGGCGGCGACGGAATTGGCGAGATTGCCCGTGGAGGCGCAAGAGACGGTGTCGAAGCCGAACTCGATCGCCTTGGAGATCGCCACCGAAACGACGCGGTCCTTGTAAGAAAAAGTCGGATGGTTGACCGAGTCGTCTTTGATGTAGAGTTCTTTGACCCCGAGCACTTCGCCCAGCCTGTGAGCGCGCACGAGCGGCGTGAACCCGGAGTAGAGCCCGGCCTGCGGCTCGCCGTCTATGGGCAACAACTCCCGATAGCGCCAGAGATTCTTCGCCCGCGACGCGATCTTCTCCCGGCTGAGCGCCTTCTTGATGCCGTCATAGTCGTAAACAACTTCGAGCGGGCCAAAACAGGTCTCGCAAACGTGCAGCGGCTCTTTGGGATAATCCTGGCCGCACTCTCTACATTTCAGTCCTTGGACGAAACTCATGGGTTCTCCTCTCTACATTTTCTCCGCACGCGCTGCACGCTGGGTTTCTTCGCACCTCGACGGTTCGGAATTTGACCGTCTTCGCGTCATAGACGAGCAACCGGTCAACGAGTAAATCTTCTTCCATCCCGGCGAGATATTTGATCGCTTCGGTTGCCTGGATCGAGCCGATGGTCCCGGCGATCGCGCCGAGAATCCCCGCCTGCTGGCAATTCATAATTTCTCCGGGCGCGGGCGGGTCCTGGAAAACGCAGCGATAACACGCGCTCTTGCCCGGCAGCACCGTCATCGTCTGTCCTTGAAAGCGCACGATCCCGGCGTGAGAAAAAGCCTTGCCGAGATCCACGGCCGTATCGTTGACCAGAAACTTGGTCGCAAAGTTATCGCTGCCATCGACGATAAAATCATAAGAAGCAAAAATCTCCGGCGCATTATCCGCGTCGAGCCGCACCGGATAAGTGTGGATCTCGACGTCGGGATTGAGCCGAACGAGCTTTTCTTCGGCTGAGTCAACTTTCTCGCGGCCTATGTCCGAGGTGGAGTGGAGAATCTGGCGCTGCAAGTTCGACAGCTCGACGCGGTCGCTGTCCACGAGCCCGAGCGCGCCGACTCCCGCCGCCGCGAGATAGAACGCCGCCGGACATCCTAGGCCGCCGGCGCCGACGACGAGAACTTTTCCCCGACGCAAGCGGATCTGTCCCTTGCCGCCGAGGTCGGGGATCATGATCTGGCGGCTGTAGCGTTCGATCTGCTCCGGTGTAAGACGCGTGCTCATTGGAAAAAAGCCAAAAAAAACCTCTTCTCATATCATAGATAAGAAGAGGTTTTACCCTCACCTTATCTATCCCCCGTTTTACCGGGGGCTGGACTTAGCACCAGCGTTTCGTCTTGCGACAAAACCGGTTGCTGTGGCATCTGCGGGCCAATCCCTCCGCCACTCTGGATAAGGTGTCCAGCGAATGTAGCTTTAAAGCTAACTTACTGACCCAGTCGTGTCAAGAGTTCCGTGCGATGCGGACCGTAAAGGGGCGCTTGACAACAGGTCTTCGGCGATGTAACCAATGGTTACATGAGACCTCGCGAGTTAAAAAAGATCCGGAACGATCTCGGCATGACTCAACAACAATTGGCCCAGAAGCTCGGCACGACGCGGATGACCGTCACTCGATACGAATGCGGGACCCGGCGAATTCCCGGCGTGGTCGAGGTTGCCCTGGCGCAACTGAGGCGCGCGCGGCGTATTCCGATGCTCGGGACGGTTGCGGCGGGAAAGCCCATCGAGCCCGTGCCCCAAAGCGAGTTTGTCGATTTTCCCTTTGCGCAAGGCGGAGAAAACTTTGCGCTGCGCATCACGGGAGAGTCTATGCGCGACGAGGGCATCGTATCGGGAGACATCGTGATCGTCCACAAGCAGGCCAAGGCCTCGACCGGCCAGACGGTGATCGCCGTGGTCAACGGGCAAGCCACGGTAAAAAAATATTATCCCAAAGAAGATCATATCGAGCTGCGACCGGCCAACGACGCGATGAAGCCGATTCGAGTGACGCCGGAGGAGGATTTCGAGATTCAGGGCGTGGTGGTCGGACTCATACGCCATTTTAAGTAAACGAGGCATCGTAAAATTAGGACTGAAATTTTTATTTTTTTCCCCAGCCCAAAATGGACCGGCAGATCGTTTGTTTTCAAATCCCGGCGCTGCGCATCGCGCTGGCCCGGTTAAACGAGCCTTCGCTCCGCGGCCGGCCGGTAGCCGCCGCGCCCCGATCGCGCAGAGCCGTGCTGCTCGAAGTGTCTACCGAGGCTTCGACGGAAGGTCTTCGCGCCGGGATGACGTTGGATCAAGCCCGTTTTTTTTGTCCGTCTCTCAGGATTATTTCTCCCGATCGGCAAACGGTCGAGCTGGCGCACCGGTCGCTCCAAGAGTCGGTCCGGCAGTTCACCCCGATATGGGAGCCGATCGGCCCCGGCCGTTTCTATCTCGATCTGACCGGGACCGCGCGCCTTTTCGGCCGCGCGATCGACACGGCTGCGCGCGTGCAGCGCGAGATCGCGACGCGCTGCGGCTTGAGCGGAGTGTCGGCGGTCGCCACCAGCAAGCTTGTCTCCGGCATCGCCGCCGATCGCATCATCCGGCCTCCCGATCTTCGCGACGTCCATCCCGGCGCGGAGAAACAATTTCTTGCGCCGCTGCCCGTCGCTTCTCTTCCATCCCTGAATCGCCTCTCGGCCGGCAGGACGCCGGAATTCCTCGATCTGCTCGCCGACCTGAGTCTCGACACGCTCGGCAAGATAGCCCGCACTCCGCTGGATCATCTCGAGTTGGTTCTGGGCCCTCCATCCAGGTTGATGCAGCAATGGGCGGTCGGATTCGACCCCACTCCCGTGTGGCCCCAGGCGCGCCGGCCGTCGCTGGAATTTTCTCATACCTTAAACCCTGACGAAGTAGATGATGATGCGCTCCTCGCGTTGCTGTACGGCCTGCTCGAGCGGCTCTGCCGTCAGTTGCGTCGGAGCGGGCGGCTTTGCCGCAGCGTCCAGCTCGAGCTCGTTCAGAGCGACGGGCGGGAAACCGCCCGGCGGGCGGCGCTGGCGCGCGCGAGCCACTGGGAGTGCGAGATCTATCCGCATCTCGAAAAAATCTTCTTTCGCGCGTTCCAGCGGCGCGTCCGCATACGAAAGATGGCGCTCAGGGCCGAGGCGCTGGAAGCGGCGGAAAGACAGTTGGCTCTTTTCCCGCAACCGATCTCGGAAGAGAACTCCAGAATGCAAAGGCTCGCGTCGGCGCTCGATTGCGTCCGTTCGCGTTACGGAGAGAAAGCCATCGACTGGGGCGCCGCATGAATTCGTTCGTCCATCTGCACGTCCATTCCCAATACTCGGCGATGCGCGGCGTCTCTTCCTTGGAAGAGCTGTGCCGGGCCGCGCGATCTCAGGGCGCCGACACGCTGGCGCTGACCGATACCAATGGACTGTACGGCGCCGTTCGTTTTATCGAAGTCGCCGGGGAAAACGGCCTCAAGCCGATTTTAGGCGCCGAGCTGACCCACGGCCCGCATCGCGCGGTGTGTTTGGTCAAAAACACCGAGGGCTATGCGAATCTCTGCCGGTTGATCTCCTCGCGCCATTGCGACGCGTCTTTTAATTTGATCGGCGCCGTCGAGCAACACCGGCAGGGCTTGATCGTTCTCTCGGACGATCTTCCGGCGCTGGCATCGTGGAGAGAAAGCTCGCCGGACGATCTCTACGTTGAGCTCACGCCGGGTCCGCCGATGCAGCAGGCCGTCGCGTTCAGCCGGTCGGCGGGCCTGCCGCCGGTGGCGACCAACAGAGTCCACTTTGTGAGGGCTGAAGAATATCCGCTGCATCGTCTGCTCCGCGCCATCGACTTGAACACGACGCTCTCGCGCCTGCCGGAAGACGCTTGCACGGCGTCCACGCACTGGCTCGCTCCCTTCTCTATTTTGCAGCGCTACTACGCTCACCTGCCCGAGGCGCTTGCGAATACTCTGCGCATCGCGGAGTCTTGCCGCACCGATTGGGATTTCAAAGAAACGATTTTCCCCGCTTTTCGCGCATTCTCCGACGCCAAGGCATCCGCCGTTCTCAAGAAAAAGACTTACGCCGGGGCGCGGCGGCGCTACCTGGAGTTAACTCCGAAAGTCCGCGGCCGCATCGAACGCGAGCTCGCGATCATTCGCGAGAAAGGATTCAGCCATTATTTTCTGATCGTCGAAGAAATCGTCCGGCGCACCCGTCTGACCTGCGGGCGGGGCTCGGCGGCCGCCTCGATTGTGTCCTACTGCCTCGGAATCACCGACGTGGATCCCATCCGCCATAACCTTTTGTTCGAGCGCTTTTTGAGCTCCGCGCGAAACGATCCGCCGGATATCGACGTCGATTTTCCCTGGGACGAAAGAGACCGGATCGTCGAATCCGTTTTCGATCGGTATAAAACCGAAAAAGTCGCGATGGTGGCGAACCAAAATACCCTGGCGCTCCGAGGCGCCATTCGCGAAACGGCCAAAGTGTACGGAATGGCGCCGGCGGAGATCGACCGCGCCGCTTCAATGATTCTCAAGCGGCTGAATTTCCTTCGCCTGGCGGAAAACCCGCCCGTGCGCTCGTGGGCCGAGTCTCTGTGCGAGCTGAAAGAATTTACCGAGCCCTGGCCGGAGATCCTCGATCGGGCTTTCCATGTGGAAGGTCATTTCCGGAACCTCGGACTTCATTGCGGCGGCATCGTGATCGTCCCGGACGAAATCCGAAAATATGCCCCCGTGGAAATTTCGGCCAAAGGAATCCCGATGCTCCAGTGGGAAAAAGATCAGGTCGAAGAGGCCGGGCTGGTCAAAATCGATCTTCTCGGCAACCGCTCGCTCGCCGTCGTCCGCGACGCGCTTTTGGCGGTGGAGCGCCATACGGGAAAACGAGTGGACGACCCGGCGTGGGACCCGATTTCCGACGAGGAGACGCAGGAGCTTATCCGGCGCGGCGAGACGATCGGATGTTTCTACATCGAGTCTCCGGCGACGCGCTTGCTCTTGAAGAAGCTTTGGACGCGGATGCCGGAAGAACTCCGACAGAAGGCCGACGTCTTCGAATATCTGGTGGTCGTCTCCTCGCTGGTGCGGCCGGCGGCGATTAATTTCGTCAACGATTTTGTCCGCCGCGCTCACGGAGAGGCGTACGCGCCGCTGCATCCGGCGGTGCAAAAGGTGCTACGCGAGACTCACGGCATCATGGTTTATCAGGAAGACGTCACGAACGTTGCCGTCGCGCTGGCGGGATTTTCTTTGGCCGACGGCGAGCAGTTGAGAAAGATCTTGAGCAAAAAACACAAGCGCTTGCAGCTCAAAGATTATTGCGAGCGATTTTTCCGCGAGGCCATGGCGCGCGGCGTGCCGCTCTCGACCGTCGATGCCGTCTGGAAAATGATCATGAGCTTTGCCGGATACAGTTTTTGCAAGCCCCATTCGGCGAGCTACGCTCAGCTCTCTTTTAAATGCGCGTATCTCAAAACCCACCATCAGGCCGAGTTCATGGCCGCGGTTATCAGCAACGAAGGCGGCTTCTATCCCACCTTTGCCTACGTCTCCGAAGCGCGCCGGATGGGGCTTAAGTTTTTTCCGCCGGACGTCAACGCGAGCGGCTGGGCTTACACCGCGACCGGAAAAAATATTCGTGTCGGATTTATGCAGATCAAGGATTTGGAGCGCGCCTGGATCGAGCGCGTAGTCGCGGAGCAGAGCCGCTCGGGCCCGTTCGAATCTTTCGACGACTTTTGGGCGCGGACAAATCCCAAGCTCGGCCAGGCGCGCGTTCTCATCAAGGCCGGTTGCTTCGACTCGATCGCGCAAGGGCTGACGCGCCCCGGCCTCTTGTGGCGCGCCTATGTCCGTGCGGCGGAAAAATATGGCGACGATCTTCCCAATCCTCGTGAGTATTCGGAAGCACAAAAGCTTCGGCATGAAATCGAAATTTTAGGCTTTCCTCTGAGCCGCCATCCGCTGGAACTTTACAGCGCGAGCCTCGCGACGGTGAAATGCGTTCCGGCGCGCGACATGATTATTCACACCGGCAAATCGATCGCGATGGTCGGCTGGCTTGTCAGCCAGAAGATGACCCAGACCAAAAAGGGCGACCCGATGGAGTTCGTCACCTTCGAGGATCTGACCGGAATTTACGAAACCACTTTTTTCCCCGACACCTATCGCAGATTTTATCACATTCTCGCCGGCGGCCGGCCTTATCTCTTGCGCGGCAGGGTCGAGGAGGAATTCGGGACCATGATGCTCAACGTCCGCCACGTCGAGCGTCTGGATACGCGGCGGGGAGCTGTTATATTTGAAGTGGATTCTATCGCCATCCCGAGAAAAAGCAGCAGGAGCTCGAATACCGCCGCCTCGCCGATGAGATGAAGCTCGTCCGGCAAAAGCTTGCCGAACTCGACTCCGGTTCCCGCAGAATTGCCTCCTGAGGAAACCATTCCCGCCAGCGCTTCTTGGAGTAAAGTGGGCCGGGGCGCGACCTTGACGGAATTATGGCTCTGCAGGTAGCTTCCCATCTGTCGCTGAGAGTGTTAACCAGAGCTAGATTCTTCGGCTGGTGCCCGGCGAACACGGAGGCGCAGGATGGAAACTGAACGAAAAGGCTCTCTTCCGGCAACGGTTGCCGTTCTTGTCACAATCATTCTTCAACTTGCATGCGCCGCGCAACCGGCCGGCGGCGCTCAGTCGGAGCCGATCGCTCTCATGCAAGGCGCCGACCGCCAGCAGATCCTCGAGCAGGGGGCACGGAAAGAAGGCAAGCTCGTCTGGTACGGGACGCTGATCGTCGATCAGCTCATGCGTCCGGTCAAGGCCGCGTTTGAAAAAGAATATCCTTTCATCCAGGTCGATTTTTTCCGCGGCAATTCCGAGCGAATCGCCCAGAAGGTGCTCGAGGAATACCAGGGGCGGAGATACGATGTAGACGTCGTCGACGGGACCATCTCTCCCGCGTTGGTCAAGAAGGCGGGCTTCATGCAGCGTTTCTTTTCGCCTTATCTGGCCGAATATCCGCCGGAGTTGAAAGACCCGCAAGGCTACTGGGGCGTGACGAATCTTTACTTCATGACCCTGGGTTACAATACGAAGATGGTCAAACCCAACGAAGTTCCAAAGACCTGGGAGGATTTATTGAACCCCAAGTGGAAGGGCGAAATCATCTGGTCCACGAGCCGGGGCTCGGGCGCGCCGGTTTTCATCGGCAATATCCTGGCGGCGATGGGACGGGAGAAAGGCATGGCCTATCTGGAGAAGCTGGCGAAGCAAAACATCGCCAAGAGCACGGCCAGCGCCCGCGCGCTCTTGGATCTGGTGATCGCGGGAGAGTACCCTCTGGTGATCAACATCTTCAATCACCACGCGGCGATCAGCAAGAAGGCCGGCGCGCCCTCGGGATGGCAGCCGATGGAGCCGGTGGCCGCTCCGTTCAACACGGTCGGACTTGCCAAGAACGCTCCCCACCCGCACGCGGCCATGCTCTTTCTCGATTTTGTGCTTTCCAAGAAAGGGCAAAAGGTCTTTCAGGATGTGAACTATCTTCCGGCGCATCCCGAAATCCCCGCCAAAGAAATTGAGCTTAAGCTCGGCGGCGGCAGATTCAAAAAGGCGAACTACATCAACCCGGATTTCCAGTTGGAAAAGGGAGACGAGTGGGTGGACATCTTTCAGAAGCTGTTCATCAAGGGATGATCTCTAGCTTCGGCCAATTGCTCGCGTCTCTTCCGCGGAACATTTCGACGTGAGAATCTTCGTGCGAGCGCGCGCCGCCTCTCCGCATCTAAACCCGGAGGTCTGGATACTCACGCTCGTCTGCGCGGTGACCGCTTACCTGGTCGTGCCGCCGCTCTTTGCCGTCGTGCAGACCAGCTTGACCACGACGACGCTCACCGGCGCGGTCGGCGAGCTCACTCTGCGGTACTATCGCGACGTCCTCTCCGGAATCCGGTTGGCCGCCCCTCTGGCGAACAGCCTCTACTTTGCCGTCGGAACCGCGCTTCTGGCGACGCTCATCGGCGGCGTCATCGCCTGGCTCGTCACCCGAACCGACACTCCGTTGCGCGGCCTCGGCTACTTCACGGCGTTTGCCTCTTTCGGCACGCCTTTTATCCTTTACACGATCGGATGGCTGCTCTTGCTCGGCAAGTCCGGACCGCTAAATACGTGGCTGCGAAGCTTGTTAAATGCGCCCGGTGTGATCTTCAACGTCTACTCGCTCACCGGCATGGTGCTCATCGAATCGTTTCTCTGGTCTCCGCTCGTGTTTCTCATGCTGGCGGCCTCGTTCCGCGCGATGGATCCGCTGCTCGAGGAGGCTTCGGCGGCCTGCGGCGCGAGCGCAATCCAAACGCTAAGACGGGTTTCTCTCCGGTTGATGCTGCCGGCGCTCTTCTCCGTTACCCTACTGGTTTTTATCCGCGCGTTCGAGTCGTTCGAGATCCCGGCGTTGGTCGGCCTGCCGGGCGATGTGCAGGTCCTCACGACATCCATTTATCTCGACGCCCACCGCATGCCGCCGCGCTACGGCACTGCCGGCGCGTTCTCCGTCCTGCTGATGCTCCTGATCGCCGCCGCCCTCTACTTCTACTCGCGGGCGACGCGCGAGGCCGCGCGGTTCCACACGGTCACGGGCAAGGGATACCGGCCGCGACTGATCCAGGTCGGCCGCTGGCGCTATTTTACCGGCGGTCTGCTCGCGCTTTATTCCGTGTGTTTGCTTGTCCTTCCGTTCCTGATCGTTCTGTGGGCGTCTCTGCTTCCTTTCTACAGTGCTCCATCGATCGAGGCCCTGTCCAGGGTGACGCTGCGTAACTATGAGACGGTCGTCAAATTTCCGACTCTCTTGCAGTCGGTCAAAAACAGCATCCTGCTCGGGATCGGCAGCGCCACGCTGGTGATGGGCCTTACGACTCTGGCGTCATGGATCTTGGTCCGCACACGGCTCAAGGCGCGGTGGTTGCTGGACCTGCTCACCACGCTGCCGCTGGTCTTTCCGGGCATCGTGATGGGACTTGCGATCCTGCGCTTCTATCTAACCGTGCCGATTCCGATCTACTCGACGCTGTGGATTTTGCTCGTCGCGTATGTTGCCCGCTACATACCCTACGGTATCCGTTACACGCACGCGGGCTTGCTCCAACTGCACCGCGAGCTGGAAGAGGCGGCCTACTCAGCGGGGGCCTCGTGGCTCAACTGTTTTCGGCGGATCACGCTGCCGCTGCTTACGCCCTCGTTTCTCGGCGGCTGGGTGTTCGTTTTTCTGATCTCGGCGAAAGAGCTGGCGATGTCGATCCTGCTCGCCGGCCCGCGCACGCCGGTGGTCTCCGTCACGATCTTCGAACTTTGGGAGAATGCTCAGATCGGCGAGCTCGCGGCCTTTGGCGTCCTCTGGACTTTGATCCTTTTGGCGGTGGCGATGGGCTATTACTTATTCGCGCGGCGTTATGGTATCCAGCTGCATTGAAAGCCGTTTGTTGCGCGCAGGAGCTTTCATGTCGGATTTTAGAGACCTGTCTTTTCTTCTCGATCCCCAATCGGTCGCGATCGTCGGCGCTTCGCCGAAAGTGGGCTGGCCCGCGCGGCTCTGGGCAAACCTGCAGCATGTTCGCTATCCGGGAAGAGTTTACCCGGTGAATCCCAACTACGAGACGATGTGGGGCGTCAAGTGTTACCGGAGTCTGGAAGAGCTGCCGGAAGTGGTGGATCACGCGGTCGTCATCATCCCGGCGGATCGGGTCATCGAGTTGCTGCGGAACAGTCCGCGCGTCCTTTTTCGCAGCGCGACCATCTACAGTGGGGGGTTTGGCGAGGGAGGCGACTCGGAGGGCCTTAAGCGCAAGGAGTTCTTGCAGGCTTACGCGCGAGAAAAGAACGTTCGCTTTTGCGGACCCAATTGCATGGGCCTGGTCTCGGCTCGCTCGCGCGCGATGCTGTTTCCCGACCAGCGTTTGGCCGACATTCATGAGGGAGGGCTCGCTATCGTGTCGCAGAGCGGCGGGCTGCTCGGAAGTCTCGTGCGGGCAGCGCAGAGCTGGGGCATCGGATTCAGCTACCTTGTCACCAGCGGCAACGAAGCGGACGCCGAGATTTCCGATTACCTGCACTATTTTGTCAACGACGAGCGGACCAAGATTATCGGCGCGTTCATCGAAGGCGTGCGCGACGGCGAAAAATTCATCGCCGTCGCTGAGGAAGCGCTGAAGCTCGGCAAGCCGATCATCGCGGTCAAAGTCGGCCGCTCGGCCAAGGGCGATGCCGCCGCCATGGCGCACACCGGCGCGCTGGCGGGCAACGACCGCGTCTTCGACGCCGTCTGCCGGCAAAATGGAATTGTTCGAGTGCGGAATCTCGACGAACTGCTCAACTGCGCGGAGCTGTTTCTCAACCTGCGCCATCTCCCGCGCGGGAAGAAGACCGCCTTCGTCACTTTTTCCGGAGGATTGAAAGGGCTGCTGGCGGATCTCGCGCAAGACGCCGAGGTGGAGCTGCCGCAGTTGAAGCCGGAAACCGAGGCTGAACTGAATAATTTGCTGGGCGTCGGCGCCTCCGTCGGAAATCCCTTGGACACGGGATGGGGCGGCCTGTCGAGTCAGGAGACCTATCTCAAATGCGTCCATCTATTGCTCGACGATCCCGCAGTCGATCTGCTCGCGCTTCAGGAAGAGCTGCCGCAGAACAACGTGCGCCCGGACAAGCAGAGCAATCTTCTCGCGCTGGCGGAAATCGCCAGGGAAAACCCGAAACCAATCGCCGTTTATTCTATGACCACTCAGAGCATCAACGACTACGGCCGCGAGTTCAAACAAAGCTGCCGCCTGCCGTTTCTCCAAGGGGCCGAGAACATGGTCCAGACGATGAAGCGTCTGGCGATGTTCGGCGAGGCGGTGCAGCTCTATCGTCGAGAAAAAGATAAAGCGCCCGCACCGTTGAAGCCGCTGAGCGCAGCGACAAAGGAAAAGTTGGCCGGGAGAAAAATTCTCTCCGAATGGGAATCCTGTCAAGTGATGAGCGAACGCGGCCTTTCTTTGTGCAAGATGCGGGTGGCGGTAAATTCATCCGCGGCCATTCGCGCCGCCGACGAGATCGGTTACCCGGTAGCGGTCAAGCTTGTCGCCTCCGGCGTCACGCATAAATCGGAACTGGGCGGTGTGAGGCTCAATCTCTCGAGGCCCGAAGAAATCAAGCAAGCCTGCAGAGAGATAGAAACGAACTTTCAGGCCCGCAACCCTGGAGCTGCAATCGAAGGCTTCCTCGTTCAAGAGATGGTTCGAGGCGGAGTCGAGACGATCATCGGCACGGACAACGACCCGCAGTTCGGACCGGTCGTGATGTTCGGCCTCGGCGGCACTGCCGTCGAGCTTTATCGCGACGTGACGTTCCGAATGGCGCCGGTCAGCTTGGAAGAGGCGGCTAAGATGATCCGCGGCATCAAAGGATATCCCTTGCTCGCCGGCTTCCGCGGCGCGCCGCCGCTGGACGAAGATTCTTTGTGCCGTGCAATTGTTGCGGTATCGGAACTTGCCGTCGCGGGCAAGGATTTGATTCAGTCGATCGACATCAATCCGTTTATTTGCTTGCCTGACGGCGGGAAGGCGGTGGATGCGGTGATTGTCACGCGGGCGGTATCAAAATAAAGTAAGGCTTAGGGACATAATAAAATCTTCTTGCGCAGCTATCGGTATCGCAATAGAATTTGGCTCGGCATTTGAAGGTTAAGCTACTGGTTAGATCCGTTGCCAGTTGCATACGAGAGATCTTGCAATCCGGAATCATCGTAATGCAATACCCGGCCCGTAGAACTTGTCCAGCATAGGGAGAAAATATGTCTGTGAGTGAAGTGTCAAACAACGTGCAAGAAACTGTTTTAGGTTCCGGTATCAGTGTTCAGCCGTCGGAAAGTGACCAGCTCGGTTTCGATCCGTACGTTACTGCCATTGCATTCTTCTCACTTTCTACGCGCTCGCGAAGCTTGGGACGGAAAGGGAGCCCCGAATGTCGCTCAAAGCATCGTTCTTGCAAATGACCGAGAAGCTCGACCGGTTGCGCGAGGAGTTTCTCGCGCTCAAAACGCTCGGCGTTGACGATCAACCTCAGGACGTGGCGGTCGCTCTTCAAGACGCCTTTGCCGACGCGATGGAAGACATCCTCGGTTTCATCAATAAGGCTTCGGATGCGGCTCATCATGCCGATCAATCTCTCGCAGGCGGAATCGACATGGCCGGCGTGATCGAGGGCCTTACCCGCTGCAACGAAAGTTGGAACCGCGTCTCGCACCGCTATTGGTCCGCTCTGAATTCCTATGAAAGGGTCAGCGCGCTCATGGATCTGGGGCGGGGGCGCGGGGGCGAGTGGGAAGCCTGGACCCGAAGTATCGAAGCAGGACTGAATAAATGTTCGGGGCCGATGCTCGAACTCAATCAGGCGATCTTTGAATGCTGGCGCGAGATCGGGGAGGCCGTCCTTGTCGCCGCGTCTCTTGGACAAGCTCCGGGCGCCAGACGAAATAAGTAAAAGGAAGAGGCGCGGTCTTTCATATGAGGAATCTTCGAAGCTGATTTACCGAGGAGATATCTATGCCCATAGTTTCGTTGTCGCCCAGGTGCCTGGCGGATGATGTGCCTTTTACGGGGCTGATGGGGCTGGTGTGGTGGCTCCGGGGTGTGCGGCGCAGCAACGTCAATCCCAATCTCTGTAACAGGTGAGAGTCTCACTGGGAGACGGGCCGTCTCTCTGAGCTAACGGTGCTTTTCGCCGATTGCCGGGAATATACCCGCCTGACGCAGGAGCTGGGAATCGAAAAGCTGGCGCCGGTTACGGAGGAATTTTTCAAGACGAGCGCCAGGGTGATTCGGGAACATCATGGGATCGTGGACCGCCTGCTGGGCGACGCCGTGATGGCTTTTTTCAACGTTCCCATCAAGCACGACGACCACGTGCTCCGCGCGGTCGAAGCGGCATTTCGAATTCAGGAAGGAGTAAAGCGCATCAACACAACGCTGGACGGCGAATTTGTCCTGGGTGTGGGCATCGGGATCTCCACCGGCACGGCGCTGGCGACCAATATGGGCTCGACCAGATGCAGCGACTACACCATGGTCGGCGACAGCATCAACATCGCCTCGCGGCTGCAAGGGCAAGCGGCTCCGGGAGAAATATTGGTGACGGAAAATGCTTACAAGGCGATCAGCGCGGCTTTTCCCGGCGCCATGCGCGCCGAATACTTGTTAAAAGGGATTCCCCAGCCGGTTCCCGCTTACAGACTGGTGCGCTAGTTGTCATGTCGCCTAAAAAAGATAAGGACCCAATATGAACACAAAAATATTGCTGACCGTTTTTGCCGCGGTGTTTATTGCCGAGCTGGGGGACAAGACGCAACTGGCTACGTTGCTTTTCGCCGCGGACAAGGAAGTGAGTAAACTCACGGTATTCGTCGGCGCATCCTTGGCGCTGATCGTTGCATCGGCTATCGGCGTGTTGGCCGGCGCTATGGTTTCGCAACACATCAGCGAGAAATATCTCCACTATGCGGCCGGCATCGGCTTCGTAGCGATAGGAATCTGGACTATTTTTAAAGCGTGACTTCAGCAAGATGGCGACTCGCTCAAAGAAGAGACGGCGTAAACCACGCGCCGCGCCGGTTAGGTCCATACCGTTGAATGAACCAAAAACGGCCGAAGCGGTACAGGAATGGCTGGAGCAACACGCTCAAGCCTCCGACCGATTTCGCCACGTCGCAGAGAAATACGATCAGCATCGGCAACAGCACGGCTGCATCGACGTGTATCCGTTCTCGAACGGACCTCTGCTGGGGGCGCTTGCGGCGACTTCGCGCGCGCGGAAGCTGCTTGAAGTCGGCTGCGGCTTGGGCTACAGCGGGCTCTGGCTCGCCTACGGCGCGGGTCCCGACGGAATCCTCGAGACCATCGAGCGCGATGAGCAACACGCAAAAATTGCGCTGGGTCACTTCAAAGCCGAAGGGCTCGGCGACCGAATCAAAGTCCTTCACGGGATGGGCGCCTCGGTCCTGGCCGGTTTGCAGGGTTCCTACGATCTAATCTACTTCGACACCGATCCGGCGGAATCTTTGACCGACCTCGCGCACTTCGAGCGGCTGCTCAAGCCCGGCGCGCTGCTGGTTTCGACGAATCTCTTTCTCGGCCAGTACGCGCCGGATCTCCCGGGCCTGGACAAGAGCGCTCAGTACCGCGAGAGAATTCTCGACAGCAATCGCTGGCTCACTGCTTATCTGCCCGATGGCACGGCTCTCAGCATCCGTCGCTGAGAAACGAATTTACGTCAGGTTTTATCAGGCCGGTCAAAAAGGTCCCAGATACGAGGCGCGCGAGGAACCGACGAGCGCAGGCGTACTCTTTTCCGTACGTCGAGCGAGGAGGTCGAGCGCAACGAAGTAGATGGGTCTTTTTCACCGGCTTGTCAGGCCGCGGCCCAAAGCTCCCAGAGATTTCCGTCCGGATCTTTGACGTAGAGCGAATAGCTTTTCCCGTCGCCGTGGTCGCGGGTGTTCTCCACTTTGGTTCCGGCCTGCTCCAGCTCCTGCAAGGCTTTATCTTTTTCTTTCCACGGAATCATGATGGTGTGGTGCGGCACGCCCTGGCGCGGCGCTTTGGACGCGTCGAAGATGTGGACCTGAAAATTTCCGAGCTGCACGTCCACTTCTTTGACCCGCCCGCGCTTCTGCTGCTCCTCGTTCGGCTCGATGCGCCGAACGACTTCGCCGCCGAGAAGCCCGGTGTAAAATTTTTCCGCTTGGGCCAAATCTTTGGCGTTGATCGCGAAGGTTCTTAGCGCTTTTACCTGCATGGTATCCTCCTTACCTCTGTTTACTTCCCATCACGCTTACGCCTATACTTGCGGTTGTCTTTTAAATCAAGCCGGAGGAGGCCTCCCGTGGCTGGATTTCTAATCGTACTTCTCGCATCTCTGCTTTCTTCCGCAGCCGCATTCGCCCAAGCTCCGACTCGCCTCGCCTCCGGCTACAGCGCCATCTCCGGTCCTCACGCCGTTCTCTGGATCGCGCGTGAGGCGGGGCTGTTCGAGAAGAACGGCCTCCGCGCGGAGGTCGCCTATATACGCAGCGGCACGACCATGTCGCAGGCGCTGCTCGCGGGCGAATTGCAGGTTGCCCAGACGGGCGGGCCGGCGGTGCTGCAGGCCGCGGTGGGCGGCGCGGATTTCGTGCTGGTCGCCGTCGCGCTGAACACGACTCCAATTGTCATCATGGGCACCGTCTCGAAGATCGAAGATCTCAAGGGCAAAGCGATCGGGGTGACCCGCTACGGCGCGAATACGGACATCTCGACGCGGTTTGCGCTGAGAAAATTCGGCCTGCAGCCGGACAAGGACGTTGCGATGGTTCAACTCGAAGACTATCCCGGCATCATGGGCGGCATCGCCTCCGGCCGAATCGCCGCGGGCGCTCTGGCCGATCCGTTCACCGAGCACGCGGCGAAGCTGGGCTACAAGGAGATCGCCAACATCGCCGCGCTGGGGCTTGAATTTCCCTTCGTCACGCTCGCGGCGAAGAAATCCTACGTGCGCGATCACGCCGACGTCGTGCAACGCTTTGTGCGCGCCTATATCGAGGCGATTGCGCTCTACAAGAACAAGCCCGAACTCGCCGCCAAGGTGACGGAAAAATATACCGGCATCAAGGATCCCGCGATTCTCTCCTCGACCGTGAGCTTCTACGCCCCCAAGCTCGCGCGCGCGCCTTACCCGACGGCGGGTGGAATCAGCTTCGTGCTCGATCAGATCGCGGTCCGCGATCCCAGAGCGAAGAACGTCGCCCCGGAAACTCTCATGGACACGCGCTTCGTAAAACAGCTGGACGAGAGCGGCTTCATCAAAAGTCTCTATTCCGGACGGTAGCCCGTTGTTTTCCCCAAGCTTCTTCTGCTATGGCTTTTTCTGGTTTCCGCGAGTGAAATAAAAAGGAGGACGGTATGATCCGGCGCGCATCCCAATGGCTCTTCGGCCTGGCGGTTTTTCTTACCCTGGGGGGATTGGCCCATGGCGCTCCGGCAAAGACGGTTGAAGATACTCTCAACGAGATCAACAAGCTCTCGCCGGCCGAGCGGCAGAAGCGGCTGGAGGAAGGGGCCAAAAAAGAGGGCGCGGTCCAATTTTATTCCAACGAGAACATCGATCTCTTGCAGCAGCAGGCCCAAGGTTTCATGAAGCGCTATCCATTCGTGAAGGCCGATTACTGGCGCGGCAGCGGCGCGCGACTGGTGGAGCGGGTGCTGCTCGAGCATCGCGCCAAGAAGCTCGACGCCGACGTGGTCAACGTGCCGTTCGAAGCCGGCCTGGCGGTCAAGAAGGAAAATGTCTGGATAGTTTACCGGTCGCCGGAGCTCAAGAACTATTCAAAGATGTACGCGGACGAAAAAGGATTCTGGAACTCGGGCCACTTGAACATCGCGGTCATCGCCTACAATACCAAAATGGTCAAGCCGGAAGAGGCGCCCAAGGATTACCCCGACCTCTTCAATCCGAAGTGGAAAGGAGATCTCTCGATCGACCAGGAGCCGGACCGGGCGTTGATGGGCTGGCTCGTGGCGTGGGGCGAGGAGAAGACGCGCGACTTCCTCAAACGGCTCATGCGCAACGGCATGGTCGCCCGCCGCGGCCACACGCAGCAGATCCAGCTCCTCTGCGGCGGCGAGTTCAAGATCGGCGTGGAGATGTACGCTTACAGGGTCGCGCAGTTAAAATACGAAAAGAAATGCCCCGTTGCGTTGAGTTTTCCCAACCCGACGCCGGGCTCGGTGGGGAGTCTTGCCGGCATCAACCGCAACGCGCGGCATCCGCACGCCGCGGCGCTCTTCAACGACTTCATTCTCTCCGCCGAAGGCGCGAAGCTTCTCGCCGCGACGGGGCGCATCCCCGGCCACAAAGACGTCAAGTCGATTTACGAAGAAGTCTCGCAGTTGGAGCAGAAAAAAGTTCCGCTCCTGATCGTGCCGCCCGAAAAAGCCGACGAGCTGGGAGAAGTGGCGAAAAAGATTATGGAGGAAATTCTAATTCGTAAGCAATTTTAGTTTGAACCAGAATTCAAAACTCAACATTCAAAATTCAAAACTTCAGTAGCCTAAGGCGCAGCCGTCCTTGCGCGGGTCGGAGCCGCCGAGGAGCGTGCCGTATTCCGGATGAATCAAAATGCCCTGACTGCCGCCGAAGTTGGCTTCACTGACAATCTGATGGCCCTTTCTTTTTAACTCCTCGATCACGCCCGCCTCAAACCCCGCTTCCAGCGCGACCTCGAATCCTTCAAGGTGATTCACGCGCGGCGCATCCATCGCCTGTTGGAGCGGCATGCCGAAGTCGATCAGGTTCGCCAGCACCTGGACCTGCCCCTGCGGCTGCATGTGGGCGCCGGTCACGCCAAAGATTAAAAACGGCTTGCCGTCCTTGAAAACCATGGCGGGCATGATCGTGTGCTGCGAGCGCTTGTGCGGCGCGACGCAGTTGCGATGAGCGGGATCGAGCGAGAAAAGCTTGCCGCGATTTTGCAGCATGATGCCGGTGTTTCCGGCGGCGAGGCCGCAGCCGAAGCTTTCGAACAGACTGTTGATGAACGAGACCGCGTTGCCGTCTTTGTCGACGGCGCAGAAGACCTGCGTGTCGCCGGAGACCGCGCCGAGTCCGGGCGGATATTCGCCCGCACGGTCGGGATCGATCCGCTTAACTCTCTCGGCGACGTAGGATTTACTGATGAGCTTTTCCACCGGAATTTGGGCGCGCTCGGGATCGGCAAGATATCGGTCGCGGTCGGCAAACGCGAGCTTTTTGATTTCGACGAGCAAGTGAATGTAAGCGGCGCTGCCGAAGCCGAGAGCGCGGACATCGAACCGCTCCAGCATGTTGAGCATTTGGAGCACCGTCATTCCCTGCGTATTGGGCGGCATCTCGAGGACTTCGTAGCCACGGTAGTTGGTCTTGATCGGCTCGACCCACGTGGACGTGTGATCCGAGAAATCTTTCAGAGACAGCAGGCCGCCGTTTTTTTGGGAGAACTTCACGGTCTCTTCCGCCAGCGCGCCGCCGTAAAAAACTTTTTTGCCGTGGGCGGTGATTTTTTTCAGGCTCGCGGCGAGATTTTTCTGGCGGAATATTTCTCCGGCGTTCGGGGCGCGGCCGTTCACGAGGTAATTGGCCGCTGAGTTCGGGTGGGCGGAAAGTTTTTCCGCCGCCTTGCGCCATTCGTGGGCGGTCTTCTCGGCCACGGGAAATCCCTCTTCGGCGTAGCGGATCGCCGGCTGGAGCAGCTCGGCGAGGCTCATCGTGCCGTAGCGCTCCGTCACGAGCGCCCAGCCGTCGAGCGCGCCGGGGACGGTGACCGGCAGCATGCCGCCGTCCGGCATCGCGGCGATTTTGTTTTCTTTGAAATAATCCAGCGTGGCGGCGTAAGGCGCGCGCCCGCTGGCGTTCAGCGCTTGGATCGCTCGGTTCTGGGCCAGGTATATAAGGATATACGCGTCGCCGCCGATGCCGGTGGACATCGGCTCGACCACGTTCAACACCGCCGCCATGCAGACCGTGGCGTCGATTGCGTTGCCGCCGCGCTTCAAGACATCGAGTCCCGCCTGCGTCGCCAGCGGTTGGGAAGAGACCGTCATGCCGTGGAGTCCCACCGGCATCGAGCGTCCGGCCGTAAGGGATTTTTCCATGGCTATTTCCAGCTAAGCGCGAGACCTAAAAGCAGGATGACCACTCCAAGCGTCATGTTGATCTTCAGCAGTATGAACCATTTTCTCCAGGCGGCGGTCAGCGGCTCGGGCCACGCGGCCGCGCCGGCAGCCGTCCCGGCGGTGGCGGAAGCGATCTTCGGTGCGTATTTGAACGCTTGAAGCGAGTGGTGAAAAATCATCGCCACAAAAAGCAGCAGCTTCGCCGCCAGGATCCAGTAGTAACCGGTTTCGGGATGAACGACGCCGGCCGCGGCGTGAAAATAAAAGTTCAACACGCCGGTGAGAAACAAGAGATGGATCGCGATCCAGGAAAGCATTTGAAGCGATTCGCGCCCGTGATTCAGCGCGCGAATCCCGTCGGCCGGGGCGAGACAGTGGACCGCGGGGCCGAAGACGAAAAGAAAAAAGGCCATACCCCCCACCCAAACGGCGACGGAAACGAGGTGGAGCCAGAGATTCGCGCTCTGTAGTATAGGCAAAATATTCATGCGTATTCCCGGAACAGCTCATCGCTTAGCATTCTAAAGAACTTAGTGCAACGCGGCGTGACCATGCCTTCACCGGACAACTCCATGCCGGGTTTCCATTTGCTTCCGCTCGTGATATTTTTTTATCGTGCAGCCAAATAAGGGAATTCTCTCTCTCTCAGAAATGACGAGGAGAATCGTGCAAATAATTCGCAACCCCCTCAACGCCCTTCAGCTCAATATAGATAATCTGGAAGACGAGATTGCCGAGGTCAATGTAGAGACTAGCCTGGAGCGGCTCAGAAGGATGCGAAATACAATCGCGGAGATGGATTCCTTTCTCTGTGAAGTCCTTCGACTTTCAGAGCTGCCAAAGCCCCGAATCACGGCCATTGACGTCAATGCGCTAGTCAGGGATGTAGAAACCTTCGCCAAACCCGAGGCATCGAAAAAGGTATTGACCGTAAGAATAGATCTCCAAGATAATGTGCCGACAATACAGGGCGACCCGATACAAATTAAGCAAGCGATCTTAAACATTCTCCTCAATGCGATTGAGAGATCCGCCTCTAAAGGCTCCATTACTATTGCCACAGAAACGAAAGACAGTAACGTATCGATTCGAGTTGAAGACAAAGGCGAAGGTATTCAGCCGGCTCATCGAGACCGGATCTTTGAACCTTTTTTTTCCACCAAAGAGGGAGGGGTAGGGCTCGGACTTGCGCTGGCCCTAGAAATCATAAAGGGGCACCACGGCCATATAACCTTCACCTCGGAAGTCGGCAAGGGCAGTAGCTTCATCATCTCTTTACCCGTTAAAGGCGGATAGCGGCAGAAACAATGAACGGTCGGAAGGTTTTGATCGTTGAAGATCATCAGGAAAGCCGGGAAAGCCTGGCCACAGCCCTAAAAAAAGCGCGCTTCGATGTGCTGGAGGCCGGTTCCTTAAAAACCGCTCTCTCTACGATTTCTGACGGTCAAGTCACGGCCATCGTTAGCGAGCTCAAGCTTCCTGACGGCGACGGCTTCAGCCTTCTCGCTCACCTCAGAAAAAATGGTCCAGAATGCCCCATCATATTTGTTACAGCGTTTGGAACTATGAGCTCAGCAATTCGCGCGATGAAGATGGGCGCAGCGGATTTTTTGAGTAAACCTGTCACAGCCAAAGACATAACCAATGCCCTGGCTGAGGTCATAGAAAAATGGGATCGCAAAAATGAAGGAAAGGCCGCGGAGTCTTCGAACCGGGCGTTTCAGCCACAGAATGTCATCGTCGGGGAGTCTTCGGCGATGGCGGATCTTTTCGGCCTCGTTCGCCGCGTTGCACCCTATGACAGCAATATCTTACTCTGCGGTGAAAGCGGCTCGGGGAAGGAAGTCGTCGCGCGGGAGATTCATAGATTAAGCCCCAGGAACGATAAACTGTTTGTGCCGGTTAACTGCGCGTCGCTATCGGACGAGCTTCTTGAGAATGAACTCTTTGGTCATGAGAGGGGGGCATTTACCGGAGCCCATGAAAGAAAAATTGGAGTCTTTGAGACCGCTGATGAAGGCACCCTATTCCTTGACGAAATTAATGAGATGGGACTCAGGTCCCAGGCGAAGCTGCTCCGGGCTTTGGAACGCAAAGAATTCCGCAGGGTGGGAGGAACAAAAAAAATCAGAAGTAACTTGCGGCTAATCTCTGCAACCAATGTGAATCTAGAGGAGGAGGTCAAAGCTCGGAGATTTCGCGAGGACCTTTACTATCGGATTAAAGTGGTCACGCTTAATATTCCTCCGCTTCGTGCGCGGAAGGATGACATTCCCTTCTTGCTGACGGCATTCCTGGCGGAATTCGAGAGAGTCACTCGGAAAACCATCCGAAAGGTTACTCCGGAGGCCTTTGCTCGGTTGCAGGCTTACCCTTGGCCCGGCAATGTCAGGGAGCTCAGGAACGTGGTGGAAAGCATCGCTTTGATGACTGACGGGGATACCCTCGATGTGAATAATCTCCCGCAGAACATTCGTGGGAGCGTAAATACCCAAGAGATCAAATTCCCGGTCGGTGTAACCATGGAGGAAGCAGAGAAGGAGATTATTCGCCGGTATCTGGAGTACTTTCCAACGAAGAAAGAGGCTGCCCATGCCCTCAGGATAGGGCTTCGCACCCTTTACCATAAAATAAAGAAGTTTAACTTTCCGAGCTCCGAACCTGAGCCTAAACAGCAACCTTAGTTTCCACTCTGCGAAAAACCCGTAGTGACCCAGTTGAGTTTAGGCGGGGCAGCTTATAGCGGGTTTTTTGAAATTCGAAAATTGATGACTTCGTGCCAGTTCGGCGTAAGGCGTGGTCTTTGGTCTGTGGGCTTTGAATTACAATGCGGGCAGGGTTGCTCTTTGACCGCTCCGAGCACATCATCTTTGTCTGTTAGTTCCAGATCGAAAGTCTTTTCGCAGTTCTGACACTTCAATGTCCACGTCCCCGCATCCATGCGACGTAATCATAAATCCGTCTTTGTTTGCTGGCAAGGATGGATACAGCGCCGGGGCGCAGGCGCTGAAGGAAGAAATCTCAGGTCGAGAATCAGCGTGTGAAAAATGAGTAACTAGCGGATTTTGTATCAATAGCTTTACGATAAACTGGCACGCTTCATGCTTTATGTCGAAACAGTTGGTAGCGGTGGAACAATTGGATGAAAGATAGAAGCTGGCTTGAGCTGCGTCTCTCAGCGAAGATCGAGTCGTCGTTGCAGCGGGTGTTTCGAAGACCAGCTCTTTTTTCCATTTCCACTTTGTCCCGCATTTTTTGCCACGGTCTCGGACGCGCATGGCTGAGGAGAACCGTTCTTGGCTTAGTTTTCATTGGAATACTCGTCTATGAATTGCACACATCCGCTCTCGAAGCATGGCTGTTAGCGCATTATTCCGCGCGGCTTTCCTACGAGCTGGCTCTAGGCCCAAGTCCAGAGATTGCTTTCCCCAAGGGCGGTCCTTATGACGAACGGCTTGGTTATTCGCAAATTCCGCTCTTTCAGTCTCACTTGGAGGCTCAGGAATTCCACGTAATAGAGCAGGTGCGAATGTCACGGGGGCTGGCCCGCCTTGTAAGTCTAGGAATTGCGCCTCCATATCGGGAGACCGCAGTTGAAGGTCTCGAAATTAGAGGCGCCGATGGAGAAGCCCTCTATAAGGCTGCTGCGGCTGATCACTCTTTTCATGATTTTAAAGACATTCCGCCGGTACTGATCCGAACTCTGCTCTTTATCGAAAACCAGCAACTCGAAAGCCCGTCCAGTCCACGCAGTAACCCGGCCATTCAATGGGAGCGTCTGGCAAAGGCCGTGCTCTTGTATGCGGGGAGCAAGTTAGGCTTCTCTGATTCCATTCAAGGCGGCAGCACCCTGGCTACTCAAATGGAAAAGTTCCGCCACTCTCCTCAAGGGCGCACCCAGTCCGTTTGGGACAAGTTGCGCCAGTTGATTGGCGCAAGTCTAAAAGTATATCGCGAAGGAACGGACACACGTCCCCGCAGACAGGAAATCGTCATAGACTACCTGAATAGTGTGCCTCTGTCGGCCGTGCCCGGCTATGGTGAGGTGACCGGTATTGGAGAAGGACTCTATGCCTGGTTTGGCTTGCAGCCGGAAAAGGTATGGAAAGACCTTGCTAATCCCGCTCTTACGACGGCTAAGGTCAAAGCCTATAAGAATACGCTGGCTTTGTTGGTTTCATTACCTGCTACCAGCAGCTTTCTGATTAAAGATCATGAAGCCCTCAATCGCAGAGTCAACTTCTACACGAGGCGGTTAAAAAAAACAGGCATCATCGACGAGAAATTTGCCGACGCCCTGCTGAAAGAGCCGATTCGCTTTATGCCTAAAGCCCGCCTTCGTTCACCTCAATCCTTCAATCAGGAAAAAGCATCGAATGCTGTTCGTGCTTCTATGTTACGGCTCCTGGATGTACCAGATCTGTATAGTTTAGACCGACTGCACCTGGAGGTCGAAAGCACCATCGATAGCGCCTTGGAAGGAACGGTGACGAGGTTTTTCCGATCATTGACCGACCCGGAGTTTGTCCAGGTTCGGGGATTAAATCAGGAAAGAATGCTGGAGGGTGCGAATCCGCGCAAGGTGATCTACAGTTTACTCCTGTTTGAACGCACTCCGGAAGCTAACGTCTTACGTGTTCAGGCGGACAACCTCGCTCAACCGTTCGACATTAATTACGGCGTCAAGCTGGAATTGGGCAGCACCGCCAAGCTTCGTACCCTGGCTCACTATCTCGAAGTCGTGGCCCTTCTCTACAGAGAATTTTCCTCGCTGGATGATGCATCGCTTGCCCAGTGGGTTTCGCGCGGACGGGATCCAATTACCCGATGGGCAGCGGACACTTTGATAAAAGAAAAAAAACTGTCCTTGGATGAGTTTCTTGATAAAGCGTTGGAGCGGCGCTATTCAGCGAGTCCCTATGAGACATTTTTTACCGGTAAAGGCGCTCACCATTTTGCGAATTTCGATCCCTTGGATAATTCGCGCATCCTTACGGTACGAGTCGCTTTGCAGCATTCTACGAACCTTGTGTTTATCCGCTTGATGCGGGACCTTGTCCGTTATCACGAGGCGCGGTTGCCTTATGACGGCGCGGCCGTATTATCCAACGTGAACGACCCCAAACGTCGCGCAATGTTAGTGGAAGAAGCTGAGGACGAGACAAAGGCGATCCTTTTTCAGGCCTACCGGCGTTACCGCGGCCTCCCTGCGGATGCCATTGTGAAGCGACTGCTAGGGAGCCGGCAGTCAGCTCGCGCTCACGCGATCCTATTTTTCGCATTGAATCAGGGCGGCGACGAACAAGCCCTGGCCGCTTGGTTGAATCACTATCATCCGGTGTCGCCGGATGAAGTTCGTCGTCTTTATCGAGCCTATTCAAACCCAAGGCTTAACCTTGCCGATTTCGGCTATCTGCTGTCACTCCATCCGCTAAGCGTTTGGTGTGCCGGTGAGCTGGCGCGAAAACCAGACATGAGATGGGATGAGCTTTTTAGCCGTAGCGGCGCTGCACGCCGAATCAGTTATGCCTGGCTTTTCAATCCACGCAATCGGAAGGCGCAAGATTTGCGCGTGCGCATTCGCATTGAAAAAGATGCCTTTGCACGTATGACCCCTTATTGGCAGAGGCTGGGATTCCCATTCAAGCATCTGGTGCCAACCTATGCGACGGCCATTGGAAATTCTTCCGATCGGCCCTCGGCCCTGGCGGAGCTGATGGGAATCATCGTTAATGACGGTGTCCACCGTGCTAGCTTTAGTTTGCGGAGGCTCCGCTTTGCTTCTAGCACCCCTTACGAAACTGTTTTCGAGCCACGTTTGACTTCACGTGAGCAGGTGATGGAGCCGGCTGTCGCCCGTGCCTTAAAAAATGTACTGGCGGAGGTAGTTGAAGTAGGGACGGCTAGCCGATTGAAGGGGGCTTTTATATCGCCTGATGGTAAGACAGTGCGAGTGGGCGGAAAGACTGGGTCCGGAGACAACCGGTATAAAACCTTTGACCGCCACGGGAACGAAACATCTTCCCGCGCAGTGAATCGGACGGCCGCTTTTGTTTTTTACATCGGGGACCGTTACTACGGAGTGATCACGGCGTTTGTCCCCGGCCGGGAAGGTGCAGGGTACCGTTTTACCAGCGCCTTGCCGGTAAACGTCCTGAAACTCTTGGCGCCTGTGATTAATGCACGATTCGAGAAAAGCTTTTCTATAAACAACGGGGAGACTTAGCTTCTCGTGTGACCGCTTACGACTTTTCGCTGTTTCCCGTTTAAGCTGCAAAAATTGCACGTCTCAATTAATCCAGAACCCCAGCAGTGCAATTTTTGCACTAATTTACGCTTGTTCACTGTGCCAGATGCCAAATTTGCATTCCAGACCTGATTTTTGTTGAAAACTCGTTTTTAAAACCCTCGCTGCCGAATAATTCCCCCGATTTTTTAGTAAGTTAGCGTCATCCGGGAAGAGTGGCCTCGATCTTGCGTTTGACCTAAGGGGGAGGGCAAGAATTGAAACCGTTGGAATTGTTTGCCACGGCGTTGATCGGGCTGTTTCTTTTAACCAACGAGCAATGGCGTAAAAATCCACACCGACCACTGGCCCACGGATCGTTCTTCGCTCACCCGGGTGTCTGAAAAATACCGGTGGATCACTGAAGGCAAAGACGAAGGCAGAGACGAGAAAAATGGCAAAGGAGAAGAAAAGAGTTTTGTTGATTGGTGTGAAGCCAGACATTGAGCTTTTCGCCTGGCTGGGACAAGAAGGTTACGAGGTTGCCGCTCTTGAATCGCCTTACAGAGCCCGGGGCGTGTATCCTTTATACAAGCCGCACCTCATCATCGTTCAACTGCGCTACCCAAAAGAAGTAGCCATTTTGGACGATTGCGTGGCCCTGGCCGGAAAGGTGCCTGTCGTCGCTACCGTTTCGCTTCTTGCGCAGCAAGTTCTTGTTAAAGCGGTAAAAGAAAAGGCGGCGTCTTTTCTCGTTCTTCCTGCGAAACCGCAAACCATTAGAGAAACCTTACGGAGCGTGGAGCTATCTTAGGATGAAGACCAATTTTCTTTGGCTAGGAATAAAGAGTCTAGGAACTGATTAGATCAAGAATCCTTGAGACCTCGTTGGCCGCGCGAATTTTTACGATCGGGGAAAAAGGACCCAAGAAATTCTCTTTAGGAGCCGCTGATGACTACAACCGCTTTGGCAATCACTGGTGATTATCCGGAAAATTTCTCCGGCAGCAGGCCAAACAAAAGAATGGCGCCATTCCGAAAAAAAATCCTACTCATCGACGATCAATCGGAGACCTCACTGTTCATTACCCTTCAGCAGGAAGGCTATGAAGTCATAGCAGTTGAGTCCGTCCAAAAGGCATGGGGTGTGGTCTGGATGTTACAACCTCACTTCATCGTTCTCAATCTCACCGAGCCGAGTCGAGGGGATATTTCTACGCTGCAGGGATGCATTGTCCTGGCCGGGGGGATCCCTATTATCATTGCCGCGCCCATCTCTGGAAGCGAGGCCATCGTCAAGGCTCTGGAAAGGGTGAGCCCGGTTTTTCTCTCTTTTCCACTAGGACAGTATGGCATAGGGAGAATTTTGCATGAGCTGGACGGGTCAGATCGAGAGAACGAGAAGACCTTTTTAGCAACATCCGAAAAATGATTCGATCTCTAGTCGTGGTGGGGGCACAGTCGCCCGGCAAGAGGTCTTTTTTGACACGGCTGTCTTCGGATTCCGTGGGAGAGGGCGCGGCGCGAAAGTCAAAAATGCGTGGAGAAAAGATAGAGAACGGGAAAAGAATTCTGTTGATCAATGGGAAATCGGAAACGCTTCTTGTTGGTCTCGAGCAGGAAGGGTGCGAGGTCACTATCTGTGAGTCGCCCCAGAAGGCCTGGGGTTTTATTTATCCAACTCGGCCTCATTTCATCATCCTGCATCTCGAACAACCAGGTAATGGGAACATTTATGCGTTACAGGAATGCCGCGCCCTGGCGGACGGCGTGCCGCTTATTATTGCCGTGCAGGCTTCACAAAGCGAATCTTTTATAAAAGAGCTGGGAGATTCTGTTCGGTTCCTCCATCTTCCATTGAAACTGAATGCAATTAGAGAAGTCCTCTACGGTGTAGAATCCGAATGGCGGCACCAGTTCTAGTCTCCGCGTTGTCGTCGGTTCATGCAGGTGTCCGTATCGTCGAAAACGAGAAAAGGAAAATGCGCCGAGGAGAACAACGCATGCTGAAAGAGAAAGGAGGGGAAGTTAGAAAAAAAATTGTATTGATTGACGAAAACCCAGATGTCGGTCTTTTCAATGCCCTGCAGCAGGAAGGATACGAAGTCGTTACCTGCGAGTCTCCGCAAAAAGCGTGGGGCTTGGTCCATCTGTTTCGACCCCACTTCGTTATCGTTCATTTTCACCGTCCAAGTATAAGAGATGTAGCCCAATTACAGGAATGCCGCGCCCTGGCTGCCGGCGCTCCCGTTATCATTGCCACCTCCGTTCCCGGTTACGAAACCATTATGAAGGCGCTGGAAGAGGGGGCCACGGCCTTTCTCTTTCTGCCAATAAAGCCAGAAGCCGTCAGAAATATGTTGGAAGGCCTGGAGTCATCCGCCAATAGATAGAAACCTGGAATCCTGTGGAAGAGTTAAAATGAGACGAAAATCTCGGCAAAGGCATCCTGGAGGCATTGGATTTCTCAAGAGGATGTAAAAGATAGAAAAAAAATGGAGACGACAAAAAGGCGAGCTCTGGAGCTTGCAGCCCTTCTTGCCAGGAGCGAGCCGCCGTTTTCGAAAGCGATCGACGATGCGCTACAAGAGCTCAGAGAGTTTCTTAAAACAGCAGATCCGCAGACAAAGAAAGAGGTTATGGAGAGAATCCGTGGCTTCGATTAGAGGGGAGGTGATACCGATGAACAAAAGATGGGTGCCTTGGTTAGCATCCGGCATTTTTGCTTTCACTCTTGCGTTTGCAGGGTGTCAGAAAAAAGAGGAACCAGCTCCGGCTCCGAATCCTGCACCGGCGGTGGCGCCTGCAGGTAGTCCAGATACAGGGCCTGGCGCTATAGCGCCGGGACAAGCAGGAAGTGATGTAGGCCCGGCAAGTTCGGCCGCTACTGGGGAAACGAAAAAACCAGATAAGCAAGAAGCGGGCACGAAGAAAAATTAGGTTGGTTTCTTTCTCTGGAAGAGAATGAGGGGGGAGGGTTTTCCCTCCCTCTCTTCGTCCAGTCAGCATTAGGTGCACAGGTGCACGTAACTCGGAAAAAGACTTCTAGAAACTAAGGGAGGCATAGAGCATGGTCGCAAAACCCGACAAGGCTACGCATGGTTTAATTTGCGAAGTGACCCGTTTCTTATTGTTAGGCGTGTTTTTCTTGGTGGGTTGTTCTCAGCAGACGGCTTCTAAGCCCCAAGAGACAACTGCGCCGCAGAAGGTAGAGGCTAAACAGGCGCCATCCAAGGCGACACCCGCCAAACCGCAGGACTCAAGCCTCGAGGCGGCCCAGAAGGGAACCAAGGCCGGAACGGGGCCTCTGGAAGACGTTAACTTTGACTTTGATCGCTATGATGTCCGGCCAGACGCGCGGGAGATCCTTAAGAAGCACGCCGCCTGGCTAAAAGCCAATCCTCAGGTCAGCGTTGAAATCGAAGGGCATTGCGATGAACGGGGAACCACGGAATATAACCTTGCACTGGGAGCTAAAAGAGCAGATGGCGTGAAAAGGTATGTCATCGATCTAGGTATCCCTCCTAGCCGCCTCGAGACCGTCAGTTATGGCAAAGAGCTGCCCATTTGCAAAGAGAGCAATGAGGACTGCTGGGCAAAGAACAGGCGTGTCCACTTTGTGGTCAGAGCGGCCGCCACCAATTAATATTCCGAGGCTTGAGCAAAATGAGGAATGGAAAGCGGGATATAAGAGAAATCCTTCTTAAGATCCAAAATCATCAAAGTTTAGCCGGCGTTGATCTCAGAAACCTTTATCTCAGCTGCATGAATTTCTCCAACTTGGACCTTAGAGAAGCCAATTTCGAGGGTTGCAAACTGGCTCATGCGATTATGGACGGGACCGATCTTAGCAGGGCAAATCTTGCGAACACGTATCTAACGAACACGAGCTTCAAGAACACAAATCTCACAGGAGCTCTTTTCAAAGATGCCATTGTGGGTGGGGCGGATTTTTCGGGAGCGGAAGGACTATCTTTGCACGTAAAGAGATATCTGAGGTCGAAAGGAGCTACGGGTCTATAAAAAAGGCCTCGGACCGAGCCTGTAGCCGTAGGGCTCGCTAGCGCCTTGACAGAGAAAGATCAGCCACAAGGAAGAAAGTTATAAAAGTTATAAAAGAGCGTCATGTCAGGGATAAAAGGACCAAGGTTGTGGAACGGAACAGTTTGACTCTTCTGGAGGCGAGAACGCTGAGACGGGACCTGTGGTGGGTCGAGCCCGTGCTCGTGGTTTTAGGTCTGGGTAGCTTTATTGTTTATACTACCTGGGCTGCTTTCCAAAACGGACACTATTATATTGAGCCCTATCTGTCCCCTTTCTACTCTCCGTGCATTTCCGCAAACTGTCCGCACGTCAGTCTGCCGCTGATCGGATCCTGGTGGAATCTCTCCCCGGCATTTCTGATTCTTTGGACCCCGGCTGGGTTTCGCCTTACCTGCTATTATTACCGGAAGGCTTATTACCGATCGTTTTTCTGGTCGCCGCCCGCCTGTGCAGTTCGAGACGCCGCCAAAATCTACACGGGGGAGACGCAATTTCCATTCGTCCTGCAAAACCTCCACCGATACTTCTTCTGGTTAGCTTTTGTGGTTTTGCTCTTTCTCTGGTGGGACGCCATCCGTGCCTTCAATTTTTCTGATGGCTTCGGAATTGGCATCGGGACGTTGGTCCTTTTAGTCAATGCCGTTCTGCTTTCCCTTTACAGTTTCTCGTGTCATTCCTGCCGGCATCTCTGCGGCGGCAAACTCAATTTATTTTCCAAGACTCCTCTGCGGTATCGCGGTTGGAAAATCGTGACCCGGCTCAACGAGCGCCACATGCTCTATGCCTGGATTAGTCTCGTCTGGGTTGCATTCACGGATCTCTATGTCCGTCTGGTGGCCACGGGGACGATTTACGACTTCAGGTTGTTCTGATGGCTGCGGAAGAAAAATACGAAACCCACGAATACGACGTCATCGTGATCGGCGCCGGCGGCGCCGGTTTGCGCGCCGCGATCGAAGCGTCCGCTCAGGGCGTCAAGACCGCTCTCATCTGCAAGTCGCTGCTCGGCAAGGCGCACACGGTCATG